>NZ_JBNNUX010000002.1:0-315562 GCF_050280145.1 Lysinibacillus sp. NPDC093688 | reverse complement strand
GGTTTTACTCTCCCTCAAGGAGATAGTCGTTGAACGTCTTCCTTGTCTCATTAGAGATTTAGGAGTTCGCTGCTAAACATCCATTGTCAAAGCACGTAGCGCCACCGTTTTCCGTTGTCACGATGATCCTTTACGGACACTGAGTAATTTTTTTCAGCTTATGCTATCCTTGTTGTTTTTTCTGCTTTCGCACCGTTACGTCTGCCGTTTCCAGCTCCGCTTTGGTCACAAGGCTTTAGGAGTTAAAAGCAATTAACGTGGAGTTCGCACCAATCGCTTGATACGAAGGGTATTCTGTTATAAATCTATGCTTCTATACAGGTTTGTATAGGTTTGTATAAATTTGTTGTAACAGTTTAGTTACCCATAATTGCCCCACCTAAGTCGGTTAAAATATCCCCAAATAAATTTGATGCAACAATTACATCAAAGGTTTCTGGTTTCATCACTAAAAAGGCAGCTAAAGCATCAATATGATTAGATACTTGTGCTATGCTCTCATAATCTTTACCTACTTCCGCAAATACTTCATCCCAAAAAGGCATACTATACGTAATTCCATTAGACTTTGTGGCACTTGTAACATGCTGGCGTCGAGTTTCCGCCATTTTAAATGCATATCGCATTGCACGCTCTGTTCCCTTCCTCGTAAAAATAGCATTTTGGATAGCAACCTCATCCTGTCCACTATGTATTCTGCCACCACTCTCAGCATACTCTCCTTCTGAGTTTTCACGTACAACTACAAAATCAAAGCCATTTGGGTTACGTAAAGGTGAAGGCAAACCTTGAAGTAGCTTTGCTGGACGCACATTAATAGATTGTTTCATCTCTCGGCGGATTTTAATAAGTAGTCCCCATAATGAAATGTGATCTGGTACTAAATCAGGCATACCTACAGCACCTAAAAAGATTTGATCATAACCTTTTAAAATTTCAATACCATTATCATGCATCATTTTGCCTGTCTCTAAATAATAATCGCAGCCCCATGGGAATGTTGTCCATTCAAATTGAAAGCTGCCATCTAATTGAGCGGCTTTATTAAGCACTTCTATCGCCGCTGGGACAACCTCTTTACCAATCCCATCTCCTGGTATGACGGCAATTCGATAAGTCTTCATCTGTTAATCCTCCTTTAATTTCTATTTCACCTTTTCAATTACTATACAATTTTTTCTTCAGCAATTACACCCTGATGTATGTAGCTGTCGCTACAACATAATATAGTAATAAAAAAAGACTATATACAAACTCACTCGAGTTTTGTATACAGTCTATGAAAAAGTATTACCTTATTTATGCAGAGCAAGAGCAAGAACCGCCTGAGCCACATCCTCCACCACATGAAGAACCTGATGCAAAGAACGGATTACTTACTGGAACTTTTACCGCTTCAGAAACAGTTTTTCCTATAAGTAAGCTTATTTGGTCAAGCAAATCTTGAAAATCGTTCTCAGCAATTTTTAAAGCTGAAACCTTTTCATTTAAATCGAGTTCGCGCTTTTGCTGACGAATCGATTTCATAATTGTATGATAGTCCGGATGATATTTTCCGAAACGTTGTACATCTTCGTACTGCTCTTTCATGCGATTAAATGCGTAAATAGCTTCCACTATTTGGACGTCGCTATACACATCATTATACGCTTGTTTCAGCGCTTTCGCAGGCTCAGAGGAAAGAATCATCTCACAAAGCGCATCGGCCTCATCCAAAATGATTGCCCAGTCAGAGGTCATCATCATTTTTAATTCCCCCAATCTCTTTCCCATCATAACAGATTTTATGGTAATTTTACATTATTGATATTTTTAAATAAAGGAGTTTTTAAATTGGTACCATCATCTAAAGAAAAAATAGAACAATTACTTGCAGAGATTTTACAACATAGCACTGCTGAAGATGAGGAAGTATTACTACATTTATTGTCTGGACTTCGCGATAAACAACAAGGTGTTCATCGACGTTATATTAATGCTGCCTTACATATGGTTGGCAAATTTGAACCCGAAGTTAGCGAAGTTCGTATTCCCATTACACCCGTTATCCATAATACTATTAAGGTACCACACGGTGGGATTATTGCAACAATTGCAGATGCAGCAATGGGCGGACTTGCTTCGCGTTCGGTGCCAGAAGGCTTTAATGTTGTCACTACAAATATGAGTATCTCTTATATTGCTACAACAACCAACAAGGAACTAATTGCTCGTGGACGTTTCGTACATAAAGGGCGTCAGACACTTGTAATGGAATGTGATATCGAGGATGAGACTGGACGAAGACTTGCTATTGCAACTGGTTCTTTCTTTGTTATTCAACGCCGTCCTTAGACATAAGATTTAAAAAGTAATCTCGAATACATTGTTGATCGGAAAAAGGGAATTTTTGATTTTTTATTTGTTGGGTCTGTTCATGCCCTTTTCCGGCAACAAGTACAGTATCGCCTTTTTCAGCCTTTGCTAGTGCTTGATGAATAGCAACTTTTCGGTCTAGATAGATTTCATAATATTGCTGCTCAGTAAAACCAGCAATAATACTTTCATTAATTAAAATAGGGTCTTCATCACGTGGATTATCAGTTGTTAAAAATATAACATCCGCATACTTACTTGCTACCGCTCCCATCGCAAAACGTTTCGCCTTATCCCGATTTCCCCCACAGCTAAATACAAGGTATAGGTTTTTAGAGTAATCCAAGGTTTGCAAAACCGCCTGTAATGCCTCTGCCGTATGTGCGTAATCTACGTACACGTCAACCCCAAATGGATTGTCTATTTTCTCAAGCCTTCCTTCCGGTAGCCTTAACAACCACATATGCTCCGCTAAATCTTCAATTGAAAAACCTAAGCGCCATAAAGTCATTAACGCAGCTACAGCATTTTGCACATGATATTTACCAGTAAAAGGGATTTCCATAATATGCTCGCTCGATGACGTTTGTAAACAAAGCACCGTTTTTCCAATTGATTCACTGACAATTTGGATATGTAAATCATTATGATTATCAAAGCCGAATGAGCAGGATTTTTTCTTATCATAAATACCAACGGAACGGCAAAAATTATCATCTCCATTTAGCACAAGCTTTTTCGACAAATCTGCCAACCTTTTTTTCGCACGCTTATATGCCTCAAGTCCTCCGTGATCTTCTAAATGGTCCTCCGTTAAATTTAAAAAAACACCACAATCGATATCACAATGATCAAGTCTATGTTGCTGTAATCCCATTGACGAAGCTTCTAGAACAACATGTGTAACACCATTTCGTACACATTGCTTTAAAATCGGATGCAACTCTTTTGCCTGTAATGTAGTTAATTGCTCATGCACTGTTTGTTGTTTCTGTTCATTGATGAAAAATCCTACAGTTCCAATAACTGCAACGTTTTTATGTAGGGCTCTTAGCAATTGGCTCACAAAATGACTCACTGTTGTTTTACCATTTGTACCCGTAACCGCAATGACTGTTAATGCTTCCGCTGGAAAGGCTGAAAGCTTTGCACTCGCATACGATAGAAATAGGGATGTATTCGGAACCCAAACAAAAGGAATATTTTGATCAGTAATAGGTAGTGAAATGCTTTCCTCTGACACTATAGCGGCAGCTCCCCGAGCTAATGCTTCTTTTACAAAACGACTTCCCGATGTTTTCTTACCCTTACGTACAATGAAAATATCCCCAGGTTTTACTGCCTGAGCATAATCCTCAATGCCTGTAATATTTGTACGAATAGATCCTCCAGTTACACTACACGGCCAGTCTTTTAATAGCTCAGCTAATTGCAAGCTTCATTCCCCCTTTCGGTTCTCTATCATATGATGACGTATATAACGGTGTGACGAAAAATGTAGTTGGTCATTGTGCTTTCTTTTTCGTCTAAATGAAAAAAAGACTGAAGATAAACTTGATTTTGCCAAGTTTATCTTCAGTCTTTACTTTATATATATATCCCCATATTTTAGCAGTACCGAATGCGAAACGAGATTCACTATCATTAAATGCCTGATTGGTGAAGACGTGAAGAAAATCTCCACTAATTAAGTTTCACTTTTAGGTGATGATTCATCAATATTTTCTACTGGTTCCTCAGAGTCTTTATTCTCACTATCCAGCTCCTGAGAAGAAGGTTCTAACAATATTTGCGTATAATAGTTTAAAAATACGCCAGATCCGACTGTAGTATATAGATCATTTAAAATGACTTTTCGATGCTCAGATGAATTAAGCCAACCATGCATTGCTTCAATAGCATCAAAATAATCAGTCGCAAGATTTTCATTCGCTTCACTATATTCGATTCCCTGAGTTTCTAACCTCTTTTTTAAATCGCCATTTGTTGGTGATTCATGCCCAACGAAATTTTGAACCTTCATATCTTCACTATGCATATTTGCAACTTTTTCTATTGATTCATCAATATTTAATGGAGATAAATCATGTTGAACTCTTGTTACATTTATTAAATCGTCAAGCTGCTCAGCACTTGCTTCGTTAATTTCCTTCTGCAAAAAGGAAGAAGGTGGTGTTGGTATAACTAGTTCGCCTTGATAAGTCATTTCATAAGGTTGATGAAGAACAAGCGTTTTACTATTAGTAAAGCGTATGCCTTGTAGCTCACTCGTTTCTCTATCGAGATAGAGTTGTGCAAAAATCCCATCGAATTTTACAAGCAATCGTGTCTGCATATCTTCTTCACTCATCGAGAAAGAGAAAATATTTTCACCAACATTCGCCGTTACTTCGTAATCTATAATAGTCATTCGGTATATATCGTCACGCTTCTGACCAACCTTAAAAGGAGAAGCATCTAAATCTTCACCAGCTATATAAACTTGTGTCACAACATTATTTTCAACGCCTACCATAAAAAATTTGGAAGCATTTGCATTATAGATCCACCAATCATAGCCAAAGGATGATGGTTCCTTTCGCACTGGTTCACCATATTTATCCGATACTTCCTTTATTTCTTTACCGATTAATGTCGACATCCCGCTTTTCGGACGTGGCATTGCCCCCATTTCAGGTTGCGTTAACTCGGTTTTGGGAATGATATTTGAATTGGCATTCGGGCCTTTTAGTGGCTCGTTTTCACGTGGTGTATTAAAAAACATAAAGCCAATCAACGCAATTGCAGCACATGCCATAAAAATGCGAAATAAAGCTTTCATACATGACTCCTTCTTATCACGATTATTCTAAAATTATTATATCAATTGTAGTTGGGTTGACACAATGTTGTCATTGCAACAATGTCGAATATGCTCTATTATAAAACTGAGCGTATACTTTGTACGAGAACCTAAAGGAGGATTAGAGATGTATTTTGAAAATACTAACCTTGAAAATTTAACAGCTGATCAAGAACTTATTGTAAGCGTCATGAAAAAAAATGGTTTAGAATGTGATGGCGGCTGGGACTACGAACGTATGACATTTGATAAGCGTTTCGATACTCGTGAGGGACGTTATTACCTACGTGTATTCTCATATGCTAAATCAGGTGATGTTGGTGCACACGATGCAATCCTAACATTAATGAAACCAGCACTTGGTAAATACTACTATCCACACGGTGTTGAGTATGGTGATGATGAAGTTTATCCAGCTCATCTTGTAAAAAAATGTGAAGAAATCTTGAAAAAGGTTCAATTAGACTTACAAGCTTTTGAAATTCATGCGTAATTTTAGATAGTTATTTCACGGTGCATACATGTCGATTAAACATCGAAATCATTTTATTTTTTATCAGGTAACAGTAACGGCAATAGCATGCAGTGCAATAGCTAAACTGAAAAGACTGGTGGTCCAGTCTTTTTTATTTTGAGTAAAAATTTTATTTCTTCTCATACTAACTATATCTTTTACATGATGTAGGTGAGATAAATGTTACAATTTTTCAAACATCCCTTTTTTCGCCATCCGATAATCGTTATAGCTAGCGGAATTGCAATTCTCTGGTTAATATCCCTGTCATTACCGATACTACTTGCCTACGTAACTGCATTATTATTGGAACCTGTCATCTTACGCATTAGTAAACGGTTCCGAAAAAAACGCAAAATAGTCGCATCCATTTTTTTTATGTTCTTTTCAATTGTGACATTATTATTATGTATTCTCATCATATTTATAAGCTGGAAACAATTTTCAACATTTATCATTGATATTCCAGAGTACCTCAATCAGCTCTCAGCACTATGGATTCAAATGCAATCCAAGCTTTCCAACTACACGCATCGTTTGCCCTTAGATCTTGTTATACAAATTCAACTTATGATAGCACAGGCTCTTTCTTCAATTGAGAAATATGCTCTTTCTTTAACAAATGCGAATGTTTGGTCATCTTTACTTACGTATATACCTTCTTGTTTGTTTGATATCTTTGTTTATTGGATTGTGTTATATATGTTTCTTTTAGAATTACCGAATATTAACCGTAAAATGTTAGCACCTATTTCGTTTCACTATCAACAAAAAATACTATTTATTGGACATCGTGTGAAACTTGCTTTATTTGGTTTTGTGAAAGCTCAATTTTTAGTTGGTATTTGCATTTTAGCTATAGCTTTTGGGACTTTTTATATTCTTAAAACTCCATTCCCACTTGTTTTAGCACTCTTGCTAGTCATTTTTGATTTCGTTCCTTTTTTAGACTCATTCATTTTGCTTCTTCCTTGGGCAATTTATAAAGCTTTTACAGGTGATTATATCTTTGCTGTTGTGCTAGTCGTATTAACAATCATACTATTTTTAGTTCGACGTATGATTGAGCCTAGAGTGATTGGAAATAAAGTTGGACTCTCCTCACTCACAACCTTTATTGCAATGTTTATCGGTTTTGAAATGTTTGGATTTCTAGGCATTTTAATCGGTCCCTTACTCTTTGTTGTTGTCCTCTCCCTATTTAATCAAACGTCCATAAAAAATCTCCCTCCTTCTCAAAAATAAGGAGGGAGATTTATTTTATCAATTATGCCTCAGCATAATTGTTGCTGTCGCTTCGCTTTCGCACAGATAAACAATGCGTCCGGAATCGGCTTTGTGCTTAGGTCTGCATCGGTAATGCCACAGGACGTGGCATTTTTACCGATGCAGGTCAGTTAGCCGTTATCGAATGGTTGCGATGACTTTAGGCTAACATTTGGACACCCACTGAAAGAAGTTAAAAGCCTAAAATTGCTTTAATAACAGATGTTGTTTCACCTGGCTCAAACATTACATATAGTAAAATATATACTAAAACTCCGGTAATAGCTACGAAGAACCATATAATACTTGTAATCGGTCCAATACGACGGTGAAGCTTAAGATTCGTTTTCAAACCAGAGATGATACTAACAATACCAAATACTGCTCCAGTTGTTGCAAGCGTAATATGGAAAATTAAGAAGAACGTATAATATGGTTTTAAGTCTTCTCCGCCACCAAACGCTGTGTTACCAATAAAGATTGTACGTGAGGCATAAATAATAAAGAAGATAAGTGCTGCAGCTCCTGCTGCAAGCATTACTTTTTTGTGTGCCTCTACTTTTCTTTTTATAATTAAGCCCCAACCAATAGCTACAAGTACAGCACTAATAACGATGAATGATGTACTTATAGTAGGCAAAATTTGCAATTCCATTGACAAAACCCCTTATACAAATTAAAATTTCTTTTTTTACAATTGATGTTGCTGCTGGCTTTCCCATTTCTTCTGATGCTCTTTTAAAGCATCAGCAGTAATTTTATCCGGATCCTTTTGCTCTGCGCGATACCAATTAAGGAAGATTGCTCCTAGTAATACACCAAAAATAAGCTCTTGTAAAATCTTCATTAAAACGCCGCCTAGTTGCTGATCGGCAACAGGTGTCATATTTGTAAAGAGCTCTGGTCCAGAAAGAGATAAACTAGATAGTGTTGAAACTGGTACACAAAGTTCCATTGCCTTTAGCCATGCATCACCATTTGTATATGTTTCATACATAGCGTTTGGTGCAAAAATAATTAACGCACACGCAGGTGTAATTAATACCGCATTAGCAATGATATAGGCTAATTTATGCAAAGGTTTCATTTGTGGAAGATTAGGCATCTTTTGAATCAAAGGCCAGTACATTAAGACAGCAGAAACAAATAATACAAATGTATATGTACCATGTAGAGTTTCGTTTAATTTAATGTAGTCTAGTACTGCAGGTAAGTGGTAGAAAGAAAATAAACCAATAAACACAAATACCGCAGCGACGGGAAATGTAAACACTTTAAATAAAGATCTAACAACTGGTGCTTCAATCGCAACTTTCCATACCCACCAAGGAATCCCCTTAATTAAGAAGATCGGTACAAGTAACAATAAAATAGCCATTTGCACCATATGCATCGTAAACATAATGTGCGCCATTAAATCTATTGGAGATCCTTTAATAATATAAATCGTTACCATCGCCAGTACAAAATAAATAGCCTCTGCCTTTTTCAAAGGCTCACTTACTTTAAAATCCTTGCGCCACTTTGTTGTGACTAGAAAATAGATGACTGTTATAAAAACAAGAACCCCTATTAAGTATGGGCTCCATAAAGCTTGGAAACCAAATATACTAAGTGGCATACAAAACGCACTCCTTTAACTTCAGTATCCCTATTATAGAACGCTTACAAACATTCTGCAATGAACGAAAGGTGAACAAATTACTAACCATAGTTTACGGTGGTTTAAAGTGCGAAAAACAATATGGTCAAAGAAATCTGTGAATGTTGTGACACTTTTATGAGGATGATTTCCGTTCCAGGCTACTCGCTTTCCTGTGGGCGAGCGTCGAGCCGCTTCCTCCGCTCCGCTCCGTGCAGGGTCTCGCCTGTCTCGCTTTCCCACGGGAGTCGAGTAGCCTTCCACTCCAATCAACAATAGCGTAGAATTTTCATTAATTTAATGCATTTCAAAATTGGACACTATGACAACACATCATAATTGAACAGAATAGACTTCTAACAGTGACGTAATTGTACATTGTCGTTGCTGTCCTAAGACGAAACTCTTTTGCTAAGCGTTTTATCACTTAAATTAAAGCGACATGTCAGAGGATACATGCTTTGTGAATCAGTTGATTGGAATGGAGACTGGGCAACATAATAAATTAAAAGGATTCACGCACAGTTTTGTGTATGAATCCTTTTTGCTCTTCGGAAGGTGGATGTCGATAAAACTAAAAGTTGGATGTCATCTTGTTAAAAAGTATGTCATGTGGATAAGTTGATTGGAGTGGAGACTGGGCGACAGCAACAACAAAGCGCTCATTCGGAACGGAAATCAACCCCTCGTTTTGCCAAAGCCATACTTTATAACTAACTCCTTAATTTCATTGACACAATAGAAAAAAGAAAAGCACGTTCCTACATAAAGTAGAGAACGTGCTTTTTTGGTGATTACCACCAAATGATTGTTAAAAATGCTAAGAAGAATGTAAATGCGATTAAAATACCCATCCACATGAAGAAACCAATTACACCACCGAAGTGTGTTTTTTTGTCTTCTAAGTGCATGAAAGCGTAAAGTTGAAGAACAACTTGAACACCAGCAAGCAATAAAATAAGTGGAAGTATTAAGTATTTAGAAAAATCAGCTGCAACTACTGCGAATGCGATAAACGTAAAGAATATCATAATCGCAAAATTGATTACTTGTTTACGCATATGAACGGCATTATGATGACGGTCATACTCGTATTGTGCCTGTGACTTAGCAACTATAGGTGTATCGTGTGAAGACATATTATCCGATCACTCCCATCAAGTAAACTACTGTAAAGATGAATACCCAAACTACGTCGATAAAGTGCCAGTATAATGCAGCCACGAAGTATTTAGGTGCATTGTATAAGTTAAGACCACGTTTAGAATTACGAAGCATTAACGTAGTAATCCACACAAGACCTAATGTTACGTGGAAACCATGTGTACCAACTAATGAATAAAACGCAGTTGAGAACGCAGATTGGTCAAATGTAAAGCCTTTGTGTACATAGTGGTAGAACTCATAAATTTCAAGACCTAAGAATCCAAGACCTAAAAGTACTGTAATACCAAACCAAGTTTGCATAGCTTTAAAGTTAAAGTTACGCATATGATAAATGGCATAAACAGATGTCAGTGAAGATGTTAATAATAACATCGTCATAGCGAAAGCTAAAGGTAATTCAAATAAACTTTGTGTTGTGAACTCCATGCCAGCTGGCCCTTTGTTCTTAAGCGCTAGGTAAGTAGCGAATAAACTTGCGAAAAGTACAACTTCACAGGCAAGGAAAATCCAGAAACCAACAACTTTATTTTTCCCTTCCATCGTAGCCTGTTCAGGATTATCTGGCCAAGTATGAGGAGTAAATTTAGTATTGAAATCCATTATTTATTTCCTCCTTTGCCGTAAAGATGTTCTTCAATTTCAAGAATTTCTTCTTTGTGTAAGTGGAAGCCGTGATCGTCCTTAACAGAACGGAAAATCATAGCACCAAATGTAATTGCAAGACCGCCAATTAAAATATAAATTGACCATGGTTTATCTGCATCTGGATTGTAAAGAGCACCGAATGCCGCGATAAACATACCGATAGAAATAACAAATGGGATAGCTGAGTTGTTTGGCATATGAATATCACCGATTGGCTCAGCAAATGTAACTTCTTTATTACCTTCTTGCTTTTCAATCCACCAAGGATCTAAACCACGAACAAGAGGTGTTTGACGGAAGTTATAGAATGGGATTGGTTGTGGAATTGACCATTCTAAAGTACGTCCATCGCCCCATGGATCGCGACCTGCCGGTTTGCCTTTGATTGACATTAAGCAGTTGATTACCATTAAGATAACCCCTACACCCATCATTAATGCACCGATTGTAGAGATATAGTTGAACTGATCCCAACCTTGACCTTCCATGTAAGTGAATACGCGACGTGGCATACCCATTAAACCTAAGAAGTGTTGAACGAAGAACGTTAAATGGAATCCGATAAAGAATACCCAGAAAGTAATTTTACCAAGTGTTTCGTTTAACATACGGTTGAAGAAAATTGGCCAGTAGAAGTGCGCTGAACCAAATAACGCTGTTACGATACCACCAACGATTACGTAGTGGAAGTGAGCAACGATAAAGTAAGAATCGTGTAATTGGTAGTCAAGAGGTGCAGATGCTTGCATTACCCCTGTAACACCACCCGCAACGAATGACGGGATGAAACCAAGTGCATAAAGCATTGGTGTCGTAACTTTAATAGATCCGCCCCAAATAGTTAAGATCCAGTTGAATACTTTCATACCTGTTGGAACGGCAATCGCCATTGTTGCAACAGCAAAGATTGCGTTAGCTGTTGGCCCAAGACCAACTGTAAACATGTGGTGGGCCCAAACCATGAACCCTAAGAAACCGATTAAAATTGTTGCGAATACCATTGAAGAATATCCGAATAATCGTTTACGAGAGAACGCTGGAATAATCTCAGAGAATAAACCGAACGCTGGTAATACTAAGATATAAACTTCTGGGTGTCCAAAGATCCAGAATAAGTGTTCCCAAATAATTGTGTTACCACCCATTAAATGGTCAAAGAAGTTACCACCGAACATACGGTCAAATAACATCATTAATAAACCAATTGTTAATGGAGGGAATGCGAATAGGATTAATGCACTTGATACAAGAGAAGTCCAAGTGAATAATGGCATACGCATGAATGTCATACCTGGAGCACGCATTGTAATAATCGTAACGATAAAGTTAAGACCTGAAATTAACGTACCTGCCCCTGAAATTTGTAATCCGAGAACATAGAAGTCAATACCATGTCCAGGAGAATATAAAGATAATGATGCATAAGACGTCCAGCCCGCATCAGGAGCGCCACCCATAAAGAATGATAGGTGAAGGAATAATGCACCTAGGAAGAATAACCAGAACCCTAAAGAGTTAAGGAACGGGAATGCTACGTCACGCGCACCAATTTGTAATGGTACAAGCATGTTCATAAATGCGAATAGTAATGGAGTCGCAGCTAGGAATAACATTGTTGTTCCGTGCATTGTTAATAATTCATTGAAAAAACCAGCTGATACGAAGTCGTTATTTGGCTTCATTAATTGAATACGCATTAATAACGCTTCAAAACCAGCGATAGCAAAGAACAGTGTACCGGCTAATAAATACATTATTGCTAACTTTTTATGGTCAACAGTTGTAATGTAGTCCCAGACAGTTGCTCCAAAGCCCTTTTTCTGTGTGTATGAGCTCACAACTTTTACCTCCCTCAAGTTTGTTACATAAAACTAAAATTATTTCTCAACAGATAAGCCCATGATATACGTTGCAAGAGCTTGAATTTCTTCATCAGTTAAGTCGCCATAAATTGGCGCAGTACCGTCTGCATTCATCATCAAGTTACCTGGTTTGAATTTGCCAGGATCCTGAATCCAAGCTTTTAAGTTTTCTTCATTATGTTCTAAGAAACCAGCAACACGGTTACGGTCACCAAAAGCAGTTAAGTTAGGACCTGGTGTACCTGCACCACTTGTACCCGATACAGCATGACAACCCATACAGCTCTTAGCAAATGTTGCTTCCCCAAGATCTGTTGAAGCTTTGTCAGCCTTATTACCATCAGTTGCTTTCATTGAAGCTACCCATGTATCGAATGCATCTGGGCTTAATGCTTTAACTTTGAAGTCCATTAATGCATGTGAAGGACCACATAACTCAGCACATTTACCATAGAATACGCCGTCTTTAAGGTCTTTTGATTCTTTATCGAATTCTAGATAGAACTTGTTTAAGTTATCTACGTTCGTATCCATTTTACCGCCTACAGCAGGAATCCAGAATGAGTGCTTTACATCGGCAGCTTTTAAGTTAAAGTAAACTTTTTGACCTGTTGGTACAACTAATTCTTGTGCAGTTACAATACCTTGGTTAGGGTATTCAAACTCCCACCAATATAATTTTGCAGTTACATTTACAGTAAGTGCTGTTTTGTCGCCGTTTTCATCTACTTCGTCCATTGCAGCAACATCTGCAAATTTGTAAGTAGCAGTAACAACTGGTACAGCTAAGATTAATAATAAAATAATTGGGATAACTGTCCAAATTATTTCAAGAGTGTGACTTCCTTCTACTTGCTTAGGAATAACGTTTTCGCCAACTTTTGAACGGCGGAATTTTAAGAATGCAAGTAAATAGACAACGGATACTATAATTACAACCAACGTCATAATTCCAGTAGCTAACAGTAATAGATTGTATTGTTCTTTACCAACTTGACCAGACGGTTTCAGTGTAGAAATATAATCTTCACCACAACCAGAAAGGAAAACCATCATCACTGCTAGTAGTGAAAAAAGACGCCATTTTTTAAGCCCTTTCATCATAGCTTAATTAAACCCCTCTTTCTTTGTTGTATTTTCATGTGTACCTAGGACATCAGTTCTGTCTATATGAATTCTTTAAGAAAAGAAAGAATTCCTAAATTTAGCTAAACAACGCAAAAATTATGATGGATACAAATAGTATGGTCATATGATTCAAAGAATAGATAAACATTTTATTTGCCCATTTCATATCATCTTTTGTAGTAAAGCCTTTAAAAGCTAGAATCAACCAGCCCAAGTTCAATGCAGTGGCAAGAATTAAGAAGCCAACCCCAAGCTCTAGTAAAAGGAACGGTAACGGTAATAATAAAAGAATCCAGAATAACATCGAGTACTTAGTTCGTTTAAATCCCTTTACTACAGGTAGCATTGGTATATTAGCTGCACGATATTCCTCAGTGCGTTTCATAGCAAGCGCATAAAAATGCGGTGGCTGCCATGCAA
Organism: Lysinibacillus sp. NPDC093688; assembly: GCF_050280145.1. Lineage (NCBI taxonomy): Bacteria > Bacillati > Bacillota > Bacilli > Caryophanales > Bacillaceae > Lysinibacillus > Lysinibacillus sp. NPDC093688. The sequence goes on along the minus strand of NZ_JBNNUX010000002.1, from coordinate 301,721 downwards.
ACATGATCAGGAATAAGGCAAGTGCTCCAGGACCTAATGTAGGCTCAACTGCTGCAAACCCAATAACTGGTGGGATTGCCCCCGAAATACTTCCTACAACCGTGTTACTAACATGCTTCCTCTTTGACCACATTGAGTACAGAACAACATAAGCAAATATCCCTACAAGTCCCCACATGCCGGCCGCAAACGATGCCGCAAATAACAAAATTTCACCTACAATTAAAAATGAGAGGGCAATGGTCAGTACAAAATTCGGCTTAAATCTCCCCGTTACTGTCGGTCTTGCCTTCGTTCTTTTCATGATTGGGTCAATATCCTGATCAATAAAGTTATTCATTGCGCCCGAGCCACCTATAATCAATGCTGCACCCAGCATGGTGAACAATATGACATCAAGCTCTTGCAAGAAGTGTCTACTAGTAAATTGAAATGCCAGCCACATCCCTGTAAACGTTGTGACAAGATTCGAGTTTACAATTCCAATTTTTATCAGTGCTAAGAAATCTTTTACAACAGATGTTGATGCTGGTCCACCATTTCTAGTAGCCGTCAGTGCACGACCATTTGACATGATACCTCTCCTTTCATTTTTGTAAGCATATTCCGCTACCAATTACTATAGCGAAATTTGCGATTGATTTCTAGACATTAAGTGAAATTTAGATGAAGTTGTAAAAATTAGCTTTGTCTAGAAATATATTAAAAACAACATATCTATAGTAAAACATTTTCTAAAATGAATTGTGAAGGTTAGAGTACGAAATTATGAACAATTTGTGAAATGGAATCGACATCTAATACTCCCTACTCATTACAAGTTGTTTTTTACCTGTATTTTCGATATCATCTATTAGCAGAAACATTACTTTCATGTAATGTTCATAGATAAAGTAGGTGACTCATTTTATGCAACAAAACAGGTATATGAAATGGTTTGCTGTTGCCGCTACAGTTGGAATGCTCCTTATTTTACTAGGTGGAGCACTTGTTACCAAAACAGATAGTGGCTTAGGCTGTGGTCGAAACTGGCCTGATTGTAATGGTTCTCTTATTCCAAAAGAAATAACACCAGAAGTCTTAATTGAATTTTCTCACCGTCTTGTAACTGGAGTTGTATCTCTTTCAATTCTTGCGTTAACAGTTTGGACATGGCGTAAACTCGGTCATATTCGTGAAGTAAAATTATTAGGTTTCTTAGCGATGTTTTTCTTAATCGCACAAGCTCTTATTGGAGCAGCTCAAGTGTTGTGGGGACAAGGCGATTTCATATTAGCGCTCCACTTTGGGATTTCTCTTATTTCCTTTGCTGCTGTGCTCCTTCTTTCTATGATTGTATTTGAAGTCGATCGAAAATTTGATGCCGATAACGTTTTTATTGGTAAAAAGTTACGTTGGCATACAATTGCTGTCACAATTTATTCTTATTTAGTCGTTTATACAGGGGCGCTTGTTCGCCATACAGATTCTAGCTTAATATGCCCTGACTGGCCGTTTTGCTATAACGAAACACCATTCGCGCCTTTTAATAATATGTACGAATGGGTGCAAATGGGGCATCGCCTAGCTGTTCTTATCATTTTCATTTGGATTGCATACATAACTTGGCACGTTGTAAAAGAATATAAGAATCAACGCGTTATTTACTATGGCTGGATTATTGCCTTTGCTATAGTAATTTTACAAGTGATTGCTGGTATGCTAGTAGTCCTAACTAAATTGAATTTAACAGTCGCATTACTTCATTCATTATTTATTTCAATTCTATTTGGTCTACTTTGTTACATGGTAATGCTAGTTGCACGTAGCAATTATAATGAAAAAAACAAATAATAGTAGAAAAAGATTCGCTACATTTTCCAATAGCGAATCTTTTTTATTTGGTCAAACGTTTCTACCATTCATTTGTAAAAAAATCAACAAGTTTATTATTACAATATAGCAAATTTTATTGTTACCTTGGCGTGCTTTCGCTACAGAAAATATTTTCTGAATGAAGATAAAAAAGGCTCATAAGCAAAAAGTTTAAAAATATATGCCCTGTATTTTAGTTGATTGGAGTGGAGGCTGGGCGACTCCTCGGGGATCAGCGATAGAGGAACGAAGGCTAAAAGCATCACATCCTGTGATAACGCCTTCGTGACCAACCTCGTGTTGGCCCGAGACCCTGGAGCGAGCATATAGGGGAACGAAGGCTAAAACCATCACGTCCTGTGATAACGCCTTCGTGACCAACATCCTGTTGCCCCAAGCGGCTCATCGGACGCCCCCAGGAAGCTCTGCTCTGCGCGAAAGCGAAGCGTCAGCAACAAATGTTTTCTGTAGCGAAAGCAAAGCGGCAGCTACAAAGCGCCCAGCCGTAACGGAAATCAACCACACGTTATGGTGATGAGCCATAAAAAAGGTTATTAGTATGCTATAAAAGCCATCTAATAACCTTCTTTATTACTAATTATTCAATTTCAATTAACAAATCACCTGTTGAAATAGCATCGCCCGCATTAGCGTATACTTCTTTCACGATACCGTCTTTCGGTGCTTGGACGGTTGTTTCCATTTTCATCGCTTCGGTAATTAATAAATGATCCCCACGTTTTACATGGCTTCCTTTCGATACGACTACCTTTAAGACCGTACCAGGCATCGTTGCGCCAATTTGATTTGGATTGCTTGGGTCTGCTTTTAAAGCTAGACTGCCATCTACTTCGACAGTCATATCTTGAATCACTAGTTCACGAGATTGACCGTTTAGCTCAAAGTATATAACACGCGTACCATCGTGCTGCGGTTCGCCAATTGAAACAAGTTTAATGATTAGTGTTTTTCCTTTTTCGATCTCGACTTCGATTTCTTCGCCTAGTTTTAACCCGTAAAGGAATGTTGGCGTATCTAATACCGAAATATTGCCGAAGGAGTTCACTGTTTTTGCATACTCTTCAAACACTTTCGGATACAAAGCAAAAGCTAGCACATCCTGCTTTGTCACGGGACGATTTAATTTTTCCTCTAGTATCGCCTCTAGTTGCCCAAAATTCACAGGCTCTAGTAGCTCGCCAGGACGTACCGTAATTGCTTCACGATCCTTTAACACAACCTTTTGAAGTGCCTCTGGGAAGCCACCATGTGGTTGTCCTAAATAACCTTGGAAGAATTCAATCACAGAATCTGGGAAATCGATTGTTTGCCCTCTTGTTAGTACAGAGTTTTCATCTAAATCATTTTGCACCATAAATAACGCCATGTCACCGACTACTTTCGAAGATGGAGTTACTTTGACAATATCGCCAAATAGAAGGTTTACGCGGGAATACATACGCTTCACTTCTTCCCATCTATCCCCAAGGCCTACCGCTTTGGCTTGCTGCTGCAAGTTACTATACTGACCACCTGGCATTTCGTGGACATAAATTTCAGAATGCGGGCTAATCATGCCGCTTTCAAAATCCTTATAATATTTACGCACATCTTCCCAGTAGTACGATAACTTTTCAAGCGCATCGATATCGGCACGAACCTCACGCTTACCGCCCTTCATTGCATAATACAAGGAGTTTGCACTTGGCTGTGATGTTAAACCTGCCATTGAACCGAGCGCCGTATCAATGATATCTACCCCTGCTTCGGCCGCCTTGGCATATAAATAAATACCATTGCCACTTGTATCATGCGTATGCAGATGGATTGGCAGACTTGTCGTCTCTTTCAACTCTGAAATTAAACGATAGGCTGCTTCTGGCTTCAATAATCCTGCCATATCTTTTATCGCTAAAATATGAGCACCCGCTGCCTCCAGCTCTTTTGCCATTTCCTTGTAGTATTGAACTGAATATTTCGCTCTTGATTCATCAAAAATATCTCCTGTGTAACAAATCGAAGCTTCAGCAATTTTACCTGATTGACGTGCTGCATCAATGGCTACTTCCATTCCTTTAATCCAGTTCAAGCTATCGAAAATACGGAATACATCAATGCCTGATGCCGCTGATTCAGCGATAAACTCACGAATTAAATTGTCTGGGTAATTTGTGTAGCCAACTGCATTCGCACCGCGCAATAACATTTGGAATAGCACATTCGGTACTTGTTCACGTAGCTTGGCAAGACGCTCCCATGGGTCTTCTTTTAAGAAACGATATGCCACATCAAACGTCGCGCCTCCCCACATTTCAAGTGAGAAGAAATCATGCATCATACGCGCTGTTGCATCTGCAATTTCGAACATATCCTGTGAACGCACACGTGTTGCAAGAAGTGATTGGTGTGCATCTCGGAAAGTTGTATCCGTTAATAGCACATCCTCTTGCTCCAGAATCCATTTCACAAGCCCGTCTGCTCCTTGGGCATCTAAAATTTGCTTTGTCCCTGCCGGCGGAACGATTAATTTATCGACTTTTGGATTGCTTGGCTGTACAAAAATTGGTTTCGACTTCTTCTCTACACCAGGGAAGCCATTTAGCGTCACATTACCAATATAACTTAAGAGCTTTGTCCCACGGTCCTTGCGCTCAGGGAAATTAAATAATTCAGGTGTTGAATCGATAAAGCTCGTATCAAATGCACCCGTTAAAAATTTCTCGTGCGTTACAACATTATTTAAGAATGGAATATTCGTTTTCACCCCACGAATACGGAACTCTTTTAAATTTCGATCCATTTTTGCTGCGGCTTCTTTAAACGTCATCCCTGTCGTTGAAATTTTAACTAGTAGCGAATCATAGTACGGTGTTACTACAGCCCCTTGGAAACCATTACCGGCATCTAATCGAACGCCAAAACCACCGCTTGAACGGTACACCATGAGCTTCCCTGTATCTGGCATAAAATCATTAGCAGGGTCTTCCGTTGTGACACGCGCTTGAATCGCATAGCCGATCATTGGAATATCGGCCTGTTGTGGAATATGGATTTCCTCACTATGCAGACCGTAGCCTGCTGCCACTTTAATTTGGGCGTGCACAATATCAACGCCTGTAATCATTTCAGTAATCGTATGCTCTACTTGAATACGAGGGTTGACCTCGATGAAATAAAATTCATTGTCTGCAACCAAAAATTCTACTGTCCCTGCATTTATGTATGAGACATTTTTCATTAATTGAACCGCAGCATCGCAAATTCGGCTTCTTAAATCTTCCGAAATTGAATTAGATGGTGCGATTTCAACAACCTTTTGATGACGACGTTGAATCGAGCAATCACGTTCATATAAATGAATAATATTGCCCTGTTGATCGCCAATAATTTGGACTTCAATATGCTTTGGCTTAATAATAGCCTTTTCTACATACACCTCATCAGAGCCAAATGCTGCCTTCGCCTCTGATTTTGCACGTTCATAGGAGGAAGCTAGCTCCTCTTTAGTACGAACAAGGCGCATTCCACGACCACCGCCGCCTAGTGCTGCCTTAATCATAATTGGATAGTCATATGCGCTAGCAAAAGCTTCTACCTCTGCTAAATTAGCTACTGGACCATCTGTACCAGGAATAACAGGAATACCTGCAGCAATTGCTTGTTCACGCGCCTTCACCTTATCTCCAAACATATCTAAATGTTGGGAATTCGGCCCAATGAAAACAATCCCCTCTTCTTCACATCGACGTGCAAATTCTACGTTTTCTGATAAAAAGCCATAACCTGGATGAATCGCATCAACATTAGCATCTTTCGCGATCGTTATAATGCCCTCGATATCTAAATAAGCATCAATTGGTTTCTTGCCTGCTCCTACTAAATAGGCCTCATCTGCTTTAAAACGATGGAACGCCCCACTGTCCTCCCGCGAATAAATGGCTACAGTTTGGATATTCAACTCCGTACATGCACGGAAAATACGAATTGCAATTTCTCCTCGATTAGCAACGAGAATTTTGTTGATTGATTCCATTGATATCCCCCTTTATGATTGTGTCTTTCTCCTTTCTACCTTTTCAAACATAGAAACATTGATTAATATTCCCATCGCTAAAGATAGAATAATTATAGATGTCCCGCCATAGCTAATAAAAGGTAGCGTTACACCGGTTAACGGGATTAACCCTGTTACACCCCCAAGATTGATAAACGTTTGCCAGCCAATCCAGCTCGCAATTCCAGCCGTAATCATACGTGCTAGTGGATCTTTCGTACGCAACGCAATCGAAAATCCTTTATATACAATAAACCCTAAACCACCTAAAACGATAAGAACTCCCCAAATTCCTAGTTCCTCCATAATAATCGCCATAATAAAATCGGTTTGTGGTTCAGGTAAATACCCCAATTTTTGAATTGACTGACCGAGACCTCTTCCTTCTAAACCGCCTCCGCCAATGGCATAATAACTATTGACAACTTGGTGACCACTACCAGTCTCATACTCAAACGGATTAATGTATGATTTAAGACGTCCCAAACGGTTTGTCGTTAACATATTTCCTTTAAACAGCATTAGTATACCAAAGATGACTCCTCCAAACGCTCCTAATACCCCAAAAAACTTCCAAAATGTTTTAAATGGAATGCCACTCGCTGCTACAACACAAACAGCAATTCCACATAGAATAATACTTGCTCCCAAGTCGGTTTCAAATGCTACACCAGCAACAACAAGAATCCAAAGGAATATAGGATAAAATATTTCCTTTGGTTGTAGCTTTTCAAGCGTATATTTTTGTCCTTTCCGATAAAAAGCTGCCGCAAAATATAAAATGATAAATAGCTTCGCATATTCAGAAGGCTGAAAATTACCAAGACCCGGAACATGTATCCAACTTTGAGAACCTATCCCTGCCTCATCACCATTACCAGCAACTTTTACCCAAGTAAATAGGACAACTAGCACAGCCGTCAGTAACAACATAACTTTTTTATTCGCATAATGCTTATACGGGAAAAATGCCGCTACTAAAAATCCAAGAAAAGCTACAATTAAATTAATGACTTGCTTGTGATAATAGAAATCTGGTTCTTGTCCTTTTTGTGCAATCGCCACCATCATACTGGAGCTATAAATCATTACTAATCCAAATAAGCTTAGTAATAGAACAGTAAAAAACAATGGATAATCAAAATTTTGTGCATAACGTTTTAAGTATTGTTTCATCGGAAAACCTCATTCTAGAAAAAAAACTCAAATCGCAAATTGCGTTTGAGTTTTTTCTTTTTATTTGTCTGTATACGCGTCATGTAGTACAGAAAGTTCTTTCTCGAGTGAATCGAGAATTTCTTTGCCTTTTTCGCGTTCAATGAGTCCAAGCTTCACAGCAAATTCAATTTCACGTGAAAGGCCGAACATTTGTGTATCTAATACTTCTTCATATAGAGGGCATTGTGGCATTGTTAAATGATCCATTTGTACTCGAATGAGGCGAGCAATTTTATCTGCATCAGCAACTAAAAGCTCCAAAGCCTTCTCTTGAAAAGAAGTTTGTGATTTAGTATCCATGAGGACGCCCCCATTATCTGATATTTCTTCGATTCTATCTTAATAAAGTTTATCTTTTAGTCGTTAAAAATGCAAGTGTCTACATTGGAAAATAGAGAAATCGAATTATATTTCTTTATTATCTCTAGTCATTAGCGTTATACTATTTCATGGATATACAAGATTTAAGGAGGATTTCTATTATGGAAACAATAATTCCTATCAAGGGCGCAGTTACATTCCAATTAACATTAGATCCCACTGTTTGGATTTTCGATGATCGTAAATTAGATTTAAAAACGTACTTCGATACAAAAGAGGTTGAGGAAGATTCAGATATTAAATATATGCGTGAGGTAGGTGCTCACTGGTCACGTGAGATTATGGAAGGAGCTACTTTCCCACCAACATTGAAATCAGAACGAAAATTTGACCGCAAAGGGATGGAAACAGGTACTTTCGGAATCGAATTAAGTCACTTCTTGAAAAATGCTGATATCAAACCTGAAGCAACAACAATCGTCATTGAATGTGAGGATAGCAAAGAATATCCATTTACAATCGAAGAAGCTTATACATTAATTTTAAAATATAGCCAAGATGGGAAGCCATTAATGGAAGATGGTCCTGTTCATGTGCTATTTAGAGACGGTTCAAATGTAGACAACCCTATCAAAAATGTATTAGCTATTCGTGCTGAGTAGGAGGGAATGCAATGCGCGTAAAGTGCGTTATTTGCGATACTATTAACAATTTAGATGATAATTTACCGTTAGCAAAAAAATTACGCAATCGACCAATTCATACGTATATGTGTGAAACATGTCATGACCGTATTGAAGATAATACCGTCGCACGCATTGAAACAGGAAATTTCCGTTTTTATCGTACTTCACCACAGATGGATAAAGAATTTTAACTGCAACAAAAAGAGGTGACTCATTATTTGAGACACCTCTTTTATGTTGTTTAAAACTATTGTGTCAATGAAATTAAGGTGTCCTATTAAATAAAGAATGTATGCTCTTCGGCAAAACGAGGGGTTGATTTCCGTTCCGGCTGGGCGCTTTCCTGGAGGGCGTCGGGCCAACACGAGGTTGGTCACGAAGGCGTTATCACAGGACGTGATGCTTTTAGCCTTCGTTCCCCTATCGCTGATCCCCAAGGAGTCGCCTAGCCTTCACTTCAATCAACCACTTCACATAACATACGTTTTAACAAAAATGATATCCAACTTTTTAGTTTTATCGGAACACTTTCGGGAATTATCGCCCAACTTTTAAATTTTATCGATAAACTTTCACGTTTTATCACCCAACTTTTAATTTTTATCGACATCCACCTTCCAAAGAGTAAAAGCGCGAGAAATCAATTTTAGAAACGTTGATTTTTCGCGCTTTTCTGATGTGAAATTTTTAAATTTTGTTTTAAAAATATACCTATGTCCTAGCCTCTTTAACCTTTTAACCATTATTTTTTACAATCGCCTTCTCAATCAACTCGACAACCTGATACATAATCGTCGCAAAAAAGGCGATGATGAGAAGTGACATAAGCACAAGATTAAAATTAAACACCTGGAAGCCATAAATAATTAAATAACCAAGCCCTTTTGAGGCAACTAAAAATTCACCAACTATGACACCTACCCAAGAAAGTCCTACATTTACTTTCAAAGTAGAAATAATCGTTGGGAAGGAAGCAGGTAAAATAACTTCTCTAAAAGTTTGCCACCTGGTTGCCCCAAAAGTTTGTAATACTTTGCTGTAATTTGGATCAACCCCTTTAAAAGCCGTATAAACTACGATCGTTGTAATAATGATTGAAATCAACGCACCCATCGCGACAATCGAAAAATAACCCGGACCAAGGGCGACTATTAATATTGGTCCTAAAGCAACTTTCGGCATGGCGTTTAAAATGACTAAATATGGATCAAGTACCTTCGATACCATCGGTGACCACCACAATACGATTGCTATTAATGTACCTATTAGTGTGCCAGCAATAAAGCCAATAATTGTTTCCATTAAAGTAACGCCAACGTGAAGTGTTAACGTACCATCGCTCACTTTTTCTACTAATGTGTGCCAGACACGCGTCGGTGAACTAAAAATTAAACGGTCAATCCATCCAAATCTTGAAAGAAGCTCCCACCCACCGAAAAATACAAGTAAGATGATAAGCTGATATAATCGAACATAGCGCTTTTCTTTTTTTAGCATTTGCTGATACTGTTTAAACATTGTATTATCCAAGACTCTCCAGCTCCTTCCAAATAATTTGGAATATGTCAGAATAAGCCGGATGTTGTCGAACATCAAAAGATGAAAGCTCTTGTAACTCTGAAGGTATTTCAAATACTTTATGCAATGTACCTGGATTTGCAGAAAATAGAAATACTCGTTCACTCATCGCAATGGCTTCACCAATATCATGTGTCACAAGAATTGCAGTTTTTTGATAGGCCTTTAACGTTTCAACAACTAAATCCTCCAGTTTTAATTTAGACTGATAATCAAGTGCCGAAAATGGTTCATCTAGCAATAAAATTTTAGGGTCCACCGCTAAAGTTCTTGCAAGTGCTACTCGTTGACGCATGCCACCCGATAACTCTCTCGGATAGTTGTTCCCTACATGCGGTAAACCAATTTCTTGCAAAAGTGCATTTGCAGTTACTTTATGAGTTTTACTGCTTCGCTCCATGATTTTCAAACCAATCGTGACATTTTCTTCGATGGTTTTCCAAGGAAATAAATAATCTTGCTGAAGCATGTAACCAATGAGCGACTGATTGTGTGTTGCAGTTTCCTCACCATCGATATATACTTTGCCTTCTGTAGACGAAAATAAACCCGCAATTATTGATAATAACGTTGTTTTCCCACATCCACTCGGTCCTATAAAAGAAACAAACTCACCTTTACGAATATCTAAATTAATATCACGTAAAACTTCCTTTGCCTGCGTTTTCGAAAAATAACTATGGTGAATATTTTCTACTTTTAAAAATTCCATCTTACTCAGCTGCCTTTTTAGCAAAGGTTGTATTCACAAGCTTTTCATAATCCACCCGTTGAGGAAGTTCACCAGCTTCTCCCATAATCGTTTGCAAGTTATCCCATTCCCCCTTATCCAAAATAGGATCTGTAGCATAGGAACCTTGTGATTTATAACGCTCTACCACTGTTTCGATTAATCCAATATCTACATTTTCAAAGTATGGCTGAATAATTTTCGCTATTTCTGCTGCACTCGATTTTTGTACAAAATCCTGTGCTCGCTTCAATGCATTTGTGAAACCTTGAACTGTCTTCGCTTTGTCCTTTAAATAGCTGCTTTTCGCCATAAACGATGTATACGGCAATTGCCCAGATTCAGTACCAAACGAAGCTACAATATAGCCCTTACCTTCTTTCTCAAACATGCTTGCTGTCGGCTCAAATAGTTGTACATAGTCCCCTGTTCCAGAAGCAAAGGCTGTAGAAATATTAGCAAAATCAATGTTTTGAATGAGTTTCAAATCATTGGCAGTGTTAATGCCATGCTTTTTCAGTACGAACTCACCAGCCATTTGTGGCATTCCACCTTTACGCTGCCCTAAAAATGTAGAGCCCTTCAATTGATCCCATGAAAAATTATCCATCTTTTCACGTGCAACTAAAAATGTACCATCTGTTTGTGTTAACTGCGCAAAGTTTTGAATCGGGTCATTGGAGCCTTGGAGCGTTACATATATTGAAGTTTCCGATCCAACTAAGGCGATATCAATTCCATCTGATAGTAATGCTGTCATTGTCTTATCGCCACCCGCAATTGTTTGTAGCTCAACGGAAAGCCCTTCATCCTTGAAGAATCCTTTTTCAAGTGCTACATACTGCGGCGCATAGAAAATTGAGCGCGTCACTTCTCCAACTTTAACTTTTTCAAGCTCCGTTTTATTACACGCTGTCAACGAAAGAAGTAACAAAGCGACAACACTAAATAGTAAACCTTTTTTAAGCCAACGCATTCCATTTCCTCCTTGATCGATGAAAATAAGCCTATCGACATTAACTTATTCACACTAGAAGATTTCGGTGCCAATCAATTTAGGTTTTAGAGACACAATCGACTGAAAATGGGTTCCGTAGCCAATCGTTTATATGTAGATGGCTTAAAACGATAAAATTTTTTACTATACCAAATAAAACAGCCTTAGCAAATTAATGCTAAGGCTGTTTTATTACTTAAAAACTCGATACAAGTTTCACGGTATAGGAGCCAAGCTACTCTCATTGATTGGCAGCTTGTTGCTCTTCTCTTTTTTCACGCCACATACGTGTTTTATATACAATCAAAATTAACGCCGCTACGATGAGACCCTCAATCATAGGTAGGAATAACGCGAAAAATGTCAACATAATACATCCCAGGAATAGGAACGCATAAATGACAATATTTTGAGATAGCTTTAACTTCTTTGCAAAGCCTAATTTATAGACAATTGCAGAAAGTACAAATACAAGAAGAAATACAACGAAGCCTGCAATGTCATAGCTCGGTAAATTTTCATATAAAAATCTTGTTATACCAGCCATTCTCTCATAAACCTTTGTTGTTTCCTCTGTATTTGTTGATGCAGCAACTTGAATAACATTTAGTTCACCCAATAAAGCGGACTTTATATCCAAGACTCCTCTTCCTTTCATGTCAGCGGAAAATTATTGTTCTGCGTTACGTATTTTTTTCGCTGCTTTCTCACGTTCGTTTTTATCTAGAATTTGTTTACGAAGGCGAATAGATTCTGGTGTGATTTCTAAGTACTCGTCATCACCTAAGTATTCAAGCGCTTCTTCTAGTGATAGAATACGTGGCTTTTTAATAACATTCGTTTGGTCTTTGTTTGCTGAACGGATGTTTGTTTTTTGTTTCATTTTTGTGATGTTTACAGTGATATCAGCGTCACGAGTATTTTCTCCAACGATCATACCTTCGTAAATATCTGTACCTGGCTCCAAGAACAGTGTACCACGGTCTTCAATTTGCATCATACCATAAGTTGTTGATTTACCAGTTTCCATTGAAACTAGTACACCTTGGTGACGGCCACCAATTTTTCCTGTTATTAATGGTTGATAGCAATCGAACGTATGGTTGATAATACCGAAACCTTTTGTCATCGACATGAATTCAGTTGTATAACCGATTAATCCACGAGCTGGTACTAAGAACGTTAAACGAACTTGACCACTGCCGTTGTTCACCATATCAAGCATTTCACCTTTACGTGTACCAATTGATTCAATAATTGAACCAACATTTTCTTCAGGCACATCGATTTGAACGCGTTCGAAAGGTTCACATTTCACGCCGTCGATTTCACGCACGATTACTTGTGGTTTTGACACTTGTAATTCGAAGCCTTCACGACGCATGTTTTCGATAAGGATAGATAAGTGAAGCTCCCCACGACCTGAAACTGTCCAAGCATCTGGAGAATCAGTATCTTCAACACGTAAAGATACGTCTGTTTGTAATTGAGCACGTAAACGCTCTTCTACTTTACGAGAAGTAACCCATTTCCCTTCACGACCTGCGAATGGAGAATTGTTTACTAAGAAAGTCATTTGTAAAGTTGGCTCATCAATACGTAATGGCGTTAGCGCTTCTGGGTGCTCAACAGGGCAAACTGTTTCACCAACGTTGATGTCTTCCATACCTGAAACGGCGATTAAGTCACCAGCTTTTGCTGTCTCAACTTCTTCACGTTTTAAGCCGAAGAAACCAAAGATTTTCGTTACACGGAAGTTTTTCACTGTTCCGTCTAACTTCATAAGAGATACTTGTTGACCTACAGAAATTGTTCCGCGGAATACGCGACCAATACCGATACGTCCAACGAAGTCATTATAGTCAAGTAAAGCTACTTGGAATTGTAATGGATCTTCTGAGTTATCAATTGGTGCTGGAATAGCTTCAATAATTTTCTCAAATAGACATTTCATATCTGCTTCTTGCTTAGATGGATCAGCGTCTAAAGAAGCTGTACCATTTACACCTGAAGCATAGACAACAGGGAAGTCTAATTGATCTTCATCTGCACCTAGTTCAATGAATAATTCAAGTACTTCATCTACTACTTCTAGTGGACGAGCTGAATCTTTGTCTACTTTATTAACAACAACGATTGGTGTTAAACGTTGTTCTAATGCTTTTTTCAACACAAAACGTGTTTGTGGCATACAACCCTCATACGCATCGACAACTAGTACAACGCCATCTACCATTTTTAAAATACGTTCTACCTCACCACCGAAGTCAGCGTGTCCAGGCGTATCAAGGATGTTGATACGAGTTCCTTCATAGTTTACTGCTGTATTTTTAGCTAAAATCGTAATACCACGTTCGCGTTCAATATCATTAGAGTCCATTGCACGTTCTTCAACACGTTCGTTTGAACGGAATGTACCTGATTGTTTTAGTAATTGGTCGACTAAAGTAGTTTTACCATGGTCAACGTGTGCGATAATTGCGATATTGCGAAGATCTTGACGTAAGTTTGTCATTATTCCACTCCATATTCTTTTTTCGAATGTTTAACTGTGATATTATAGCACAAGAAGGATAGAAATGTCCTTATTAGAATTTTCCTCATTCTAAAAAATATATTTGATTTACAAATTTTTAATATAGGAGGCTCGGCTATGAATCGTGCAAAATTCGTAATGGCCATCTACGCATTAGCAGCTGTTTTAGCAATGTGTTCTATCGGGTATTCAGTGGCAATTAGCAGTGTATTAGGTATAATAGCAGGCATTGTGGCTACTTGTGTCATTTTCATGACAGCCTTTAAAATGAAACGCAAACTACGTGAGCAAGGCTTACTTTAATAAGAGTTGATTGCTTAAGTAAGAAGGAGCCTGTCTAAAAAATAGACGGCTCCTTTTTTATTCATAAGGTACAATATAATTTTCTAATAGCTCTTTGTGTATAGATGGATTGGCAATGATAAACGTATCCTGATGCAAGAAATCAAAGCCCTCTCCATGTAGATTAGTGGTGATGGCACCTACTTCCTTAGCGATAATAGTACCCCCAGCAATATCCCATGGTGATAGTCGCATCGATACATAAGCATCTAGTTTACCACTGACAACAAACGCTATTTCCATTGCGGCTGAACCATATGACCGCGTACCGCGTACTTTCCGAATCATTTCAATAACTTTTTCATGGTGAATATGTCGATTGGGTGCTACCCAATGAGCGTTTATACCAATGACCGATTCCTCCATTTTGACTGACTGCAATTTACGTAATGGTGAGTCATTGTACCATGCCCCTTTACCCGCAATAGCATAAAATAAATCTTCACGCATGACATCAAATATGTAACCTAGCTTGCCTACCCCATTAACAAAAATACCGATAGAAATCATAAAATGACGATGTTGCTTCACAAAATTCATCGTGCCATCGATTGGATCAATAATCCATACAACACCTTCTAACGACTCTACTTTCTCTCCCATTCCCTCTTCCCCTAAAATTTTGTGGGTTGGATCGAAACTTCGTATTTTTTCGATAAAAAATAATTCTGTTTCACGGTCAATATTTGTGACAAGGTCATTGGCATTTGATTTTGTCTCAATAACTAAATTGTACGAAAAGGCCTCCCGAATACGTCTTCCCGCTTCAAATATAATACTTTTCGCAAACTGATCAATTTGTTGTAAATCCATAAAAACCCACCCTTCGATTATAAGAAAAGGCCTCATACATTTAGCAAAGCTTTTTAACTTTCTCACTACTTAAGGCTTGATTTCTCATGACGTTTTGTTAATACGTAGCACCTAATACTTCCTTGAAAATATAACTTCCCATTATGATATACTGTCTATTTTACCCTTTATAGCAATAAAAATCACCTGCTGTCGGAATATTCAGCAAGTGATTTTTCAAATCGGTATAAAATTTTGACTACGCATAGGCGTGCAAGCTATCAAGTTCAAGCTGAATTTCAGCCAGACGTTTTTTACTTTTTTCAATTTCAAACTCATTTTTTTCATTCATTGCCGAAAAGAGCGAGGCTAATTCATAATCTAATTCTAATTGTAAAATGTGTTCATATTGCTTTTCAATGTCGACTTTACGTATAATTTTTACGATAGGTTTCATAAAAATCACTTCCTTTATTTTATTTTTTCACAATAACTTATCATCTTCGGTAAAGTTCTTGTTATAAGATTTTTTCCCATTTTCGTAATAAAATAAACCTTATAAATCGAAAGGAGTTAATAAAAAATGACGAAAATAAAATGGACGAATAAAGACTTCAATGTTTTTCAAATAGACGGATTAGAACAAAGAATGGGTGCCTTAAATGAATGTGTACGACCGAAATTCCAAATTCTAGGAGAGGATTTTTCTTCCTTCTTTTCAAGTCATCTTGGAGAAGAATTTTATCCTCATGTTGCGAAGCATGCACGTAGAACAGTAAATCCCCCGAATGACAGCTGGGTTGCCTTCGCTCCGTATAAAAGAGGTTATAAATCATTACCTCACTTTCAGATTGGTCTTTGGAGCACACATTTATTCATCGTCTTAGCTATTATTTATGAAGCTCCACAAAAAAATGTGATGGCGGAACGTTTAATCGCCAACAGAGCAATGCTACAGCAACTTCCTGATGATTTCATTGTCTCTGGAGATCACATGTCTCCAGCAGCAATCACCATGCAAGATGCAAAGGAAGACAAGCTAGATGAATTACTTGTTCGTTTACGTGATGTTAAAAAAGGTGAGTTTTTAGTAGGTCGACATATTCCAAAAGATCAAGCGATCAAGCTGTCAGCTAGTGAACTTCACCAATTAACGGAAGAAACCTTTAGCCGTTTACTCCCTATTTATAACATCATTGTTGGAAAATAAAGTTTGACGGATTGTGCTTCATGCTTGGTGGCATAATAACTAAAAATAATTTTCAATAACAAAACCTTATATTTATATATTGTGGAAAATTTACGTTATTATCCCTAGCAAATGAAAATTTGTTAGGGGAATATTCTGGATGAGAGTTTGAAGGAATTATTATTTTTTCTCTGATTTTCAAAAAAATTGAAAAAGTTTTATATTGTTTAAGTAGTATATGAAACACGCTTATTTTTAACACTGCGATAGGGTAAAGCGATCAGAAAAAAAATAGTCAAGAAGCATGCTTGTGAAGCGGTTGATTGGAGCGGAGACTGGGCGACTCCTTGGGGATTAGCGATAGAGGAACAAAGGCTAAGAGCATCACGTCCTGTGATAACGCCTTCGTGACCAACACCCTGTTGCTGCCGCTGCGTTGCACTACGCTTTCGCACAGAAAACATTTGTTGGCCCGACGCCCCCAGGAAGCTTTGCTCTGTGCGAAAGCGTAGCGACAGCAATTGTTTTATCTGTGCGAAAGCGTAGCGACAGCAACAACAAATGTTTTATCTGCGCGATAGCGAAGCGGCAGCGACAAAGCGCCCAGTCGGAGCGGAAATCAACCCCTCGTTTTGCCGGAGGGTCATCTGAATTGACACCCGGCAGCATACTTTTACAAAAAAATTTAAGTAATTTCACATAGAAAAGCGCAAGAAATCAACGTTTCTACAATTGATTTCTAGCGCTTTTTAAGTTTTGACCAGTTTTTTCCCAGTCTCTTTTTATCTACGTTGCTTCGGGGCAACTTTAATAATTGTGCCATCAGTTGCATCTTTTGTTTGTTTCACAACAGGATAACTGACATAGCCACTTGCTTCTTCAAATTCACGGAAAATTGTTTTTTCCTCGGCCTGTGAAGGAACAATTTCTTTAAAACGACGATATTTCGCCATCATCACTTCACGCTTAATGCCTTTTTCATAAGCTTGTTCAATTCCTTCAAAAAATTGGACAACATCAACAATTTCCTCAGTTGACCAATCCGTTGAAAACGGATAAGAGTATTCCATTGGACATAACCACCTTTATGTTACTGACCCCATTTTACCCGGATACTTTCTGCTTCTGCAAGCATTCGAGTAATAAGGTCCTCGACTGTTGGAATATCATGAATCATTCCTGTAACTTGTCCAGCCCAGCCAATGCCTTCTTCTTTTTCGCCCTCATAAATAAAACGTTTATTTGCTTTCCCGCTAATATAATCTTTTAATGCCTCATACGTAGGTGTAGTGCGTTCAATTTCTAAAATCTTTTCCGTAAATTCACTGCGTAACGCTCTTGCTGGTGCACCTATAGAGCGTTTTATAACAGTCGTATCTGCCTCGGTGCTTGCAACTAATGCTTCTTTATAAGCCTCAGAGGCATCAACACATTCCTTTGTCGCTATAAAACGCGTCCCCATTTCAATTCCCTCTGCTCCTAGTGCATGAGCTGCCATCCAGCCACGGCCATCACCAATACCACCAGAGGCAATGACAGGTATTTTCACACTATCTACAACCTGTGGCACGAGCACCATAGTCCCTATATCATCGCGTCCAAGATGACCTCCGCCCTCTTGCCCAACAACCATAACAGCATTTGCACCTAGTTCTTCAGCCTTTTGAGCTTGTCTACGTGCAGCAACAAGAACTAGTTTTTTAATATCCGTTCCTTCCAAAATATCAAAAATAGGTGCAGGATTCCCGCCAGTCATTGTAACAACGGGTACTTTTTCTTCCACCGCAACGCGCACCATATCCTCATAACCAGTGCCATACATACCAATTGCAAAATTTACACCAAACGGTTTATCCGTTAATGTTCGTACTTTATGAATTTCTGCGCGCAATAAGTCAGGATCCCGTAAACTCATTGCTGTTATTTGCCCTAGCCCTCCAGCATTCGACACAGCAGCTGCTAAATCAGCATAGGCTAAATAGGCTAATCCCCCTTGAATAATTGGATATTTAATATTTAAAAGCTCCGTCACACGTGTATTCCAATTCATAATACCTCCCCTTTCCTACGATACTAATTTCTCGAAATTATAAAAAAATCCTTTTATTTTTATTTTTTTCTGCAAAGTCTGTTTTTTCGTGCAATTAGGTGCTATAATTCATTTGTTTTGTTAGATATTAAAAAGTGAGGTGGTACCTGCGTTGTCACAACTAGAGACTCCATTGTTCGACGTATTACTAAAACATCGGAACAGACACCCTATTCAGTTCCATATTCCAGGCCATAAGAAAGGTCAAGGTATGGATCCTGCGTTCCGAGAATTCGTCGGCGACAACGTTTTATCAATTGATTTAATTAATATTGCTCCACTAGACGATTTACATTCACCAAAGGGCGCTATTAAAGAAGCACAAGCTCTTGCTGCTCATGCCTTTGGTGCTGATCATACATTCTTTTCCATTCAAGGTACTAGTGGCGCCATCATGGCGATGATTCTGACCGTCGTCGGTCCAGGTGATAAAATTCTAGTACCACGGAATGTTCATAAATCCATTATGTCGGCGATTGTTTTCGCTGGAGCAATCCCGATTTTTATTCATCCTGAAGTAGATAGTGAATACGGTATTTCTCATGGAATATCGCCTGAAGCTGTTGAAAAAGCTTTGAATGCTTATCCAGATACAAAAGCGGTACTTGTTATTAATCCAACGTACTTCGGCTTCTCAGCAGACTTAAAGCGTATTGTAGAAATAGTCCATAGTCGCGATATTCCGGTAGTTGTCGATGAAGCACATGGTGTACACATTAAATTTCATGATGATCTCCCATACTCCGCAATGGAGGCTGGGGCAGATATGGCTGCAACAAGCGTACATAAGCTTGGTGGTTCTATGACCCAAACGTCTATTTTAAATGTTCGTGAAGGACTTGTTTCTGCAAAACGTGTACAAGCTATCCTGTCGATGCTAACAACGACATCGACATCTTATCCATTACTTGCTTCCCTTGACACAGCACGACGTCAGCTAGCAATCCATGGTTATGATTTAATTGGTGATGCACTTCGCCTAGCAAAGGATGCACGTAAACGCATTAACCAAATTCCACATTTAAAATGTGCTGGTAAAGAAAAATTAAATTCATCAGCAACTTATGATATGGATCCTTTAAAGCTACTAATAAGTGTTAAAGATTTAGGCATCTCTGGTCATCAAGCTGAAGAATGGCTTCGTCACAATGCAAATATTGAAGTAGAATTATCGGACCTATACAATATTTTATGTTTAGTGACATTAGGTGATACGAAAAAGGAAATTAATCTCCTCATCAATGCCCTTAGTCGTATGTCAAAAGCATTTGATTCAGAAGCTGCTATTACTGAAACAATGGTCAATGTACCGGATATTCCTGCACTTGCCATGTCACCACGTGATGCATTTTATGCAGATACTGAAATTGTCCCTCTTGCAGAAGCGGATAATTGTATTTGTGCAGAATTCGTTATGGTATATCCCCCAGGTATTCCGATTTTTATTCCCGGGGAAATAATTACACAAGAGAATATTCGTTATATTCAAATGAATATTGAAGCTGGTTTACCTGTACAAGGACCAGAAGATACAACATTAAAAACGATCCGCGTCATAAAAGAACGTAAACCTATTATTTAATGGAGAAAGCTACCTCAGAAAGAGGTAGCTTTTTTTCTCGAATCAATTATGCCTCGGCATAATTGCGTCCGGAATCGGCTTTGTGCTTAGGCCTGCACAAGGGCCGACACGATGTCGGTCATTTCGGTAATGCCACAGGACGTGGCGTTCTTAGAGTGAGTTCCTATATTCAGCGGGTGTTTAGACACCCACCGAAAGAAGTTAATAATGGTAATAGAACCAAGAAGAGATCATACCAAGCATAGGGAAAACGAGCCACCAATACCTCCACAAAAAATCACCAACAGTTTTGTGATCGGATTTATTTGAATCAGGGGCTGAAACTGGGATTGGGGCTGGGGCTGGGGCTGGGGCTTCTAGTTTATGGTATTTTTCTTCACCTGTAATAAGCTGATCTAATGAAACTTTATATAAATCACTTAACATTCTTAAATTATCAATATCAGGATAGCCCTTTCCTAACTCCCATTTTGAAACGGATTGTCTAGAAATATTTAAAAAGCGTGCGACATCATCCTGTGTATAATTATGTTGTTCTCTTAATTCCTTTAAACGGTTTTCTAGATTCATTGAACTTCACCTCCAACTTCTAGTATTTTGATCAAATAATAATGGATACCTACACTTTATTCTAGAAGTTGTTATTTGCTAATTCGCAACGCATAGTTGCGTTCATGAACGAAGCAAAATATTCGATTCTAGCGCTTACTTCACTTACAATATAATCAATTATGCCTCGGCATAATTGCGTCCAGAATCGGCTTTGTGCTTAGGCCTGCACGAGGGCCGACACGATGTCGGTCATTTCGGTAATGCCACAGGACGTGGCGTTTTTACCGATGCAGGTCAGTTAGCCGTTATCGCATGGATGCGATGATCTTAGGCTAACATCCTATATTGAACACCTTTCCGATTCAGTGACATCCGCCGGAGGCTTTGGGCCAACGTGATGTTGGTCATTCAGTCATCGCCACAGGACGTGGCGTTCTTAGACTGAGTTCCTATATTCAGCGGATGTTTGGAAATCCGCTGAAAGAACTTAAAAGGAGTGATGAGATGAATACATGGGATCAGCGATTCAACACAATCGAATATGTATATGGTGAGCAACCAAATGCTTTTATAGAAGACTATGTTCACTACTTAAAAGATTATACAAACGTGGCTGCATACGCAGAAGGTGAAGGTCGAAATGCAGTATTTTTAGCTATACAGGGCCATATAGTAACTGCCTTTGATTATGCTGAAAGCGGTCTTGAAAAAACAAATCAGCTTGCGGAAAAACATAATGTTGCAGTTCATACAAAGCTTACTGACTTACTTCAGGATGAACTACCAATCGAAACGTTTGATGCTGCTATTATGGTGTTTGGACATTTTCCGGCTGAGCAGCAACAAGAAGTGTTTAAGAAGATTGTCGATTCCGTAAAGTCTGGTGGTCGTGTTATCATGGAACTTTATTCAATTTATCAACTACCCTACGCCTCAGGTGGCCCAAGACAGCTTGATTTTTTATATGATCCATTAGATATTCTAAAATGGTGTCAGCCTTATAAAATCATTCATTTTTTCACAGGTGAACAAGTGCGAAATGAAGGTAAGCTCCACACAGGCCTTGCTCATACCATTCAGTTTATTATCGAAAAAAGTTAAAAAAAGCTATATACAGATTCTGTATATAGCTTTTTCACAAGAATAAATAAACAAATAATGGACATAAAAATGCGCCAATAATTGCAGTTAAGGCCATAGATAACGAGCCTACTGATAATTCTTGTTCTCCGTATTCTCTTAATTTAACAAGTCCAACACCGTGTGAAGCGCTACCTATCGCAACACCTCTACTAACGGCGGAGTCAATTTTACCGTATTTAATGACTAATGGCCCTATAATAGCGCCTACAAACCCTGCCAGCATGACAAGAACAGCTGTTAAAGGTGGAATGCCACCAATTGTCTCACTCACCTGCATACCTACAGGTGTCGTTAACGATTTAGGCAAGGCCGTCAGCAACCAGCTTTTATTAACACCAATCCATTTCAGCATAACAAATATTGTCACTAAACCTGTAATCATAGCAATAAAAATACCTGACAAAATTGCATATTTATATTTCATAATAATCTTACGCTGATTATAGAGAGGATAAGCAAGTGCTACAACTGCTGGACCTAGCATTTTTTGAAGCCATTTCCCTCCCTCCATATAAGTAGAATATGGGATATTAAATACTAATAACATAACTGCACTGACGATAGTTGTCGTCACTAGCGGAATCATTAAAGGATGAGGGAAACGTTGATAAAGTTTTGTAAATAATACGAATAACACAACGGTGCCAACGACAACAATAATTTCAATCAACCGTTAATTCCCCCTTTCCTTCCTCTACAATGGTTTCTGTTTCTTTTTTAGTCAGCTCTTTTTTCTCGACAATTTGACTAAGTAATCCCGTAACATAAATAGAGATTAGCGTACTTGCTATAACGGCTAGCATAATCAATAGACCCGTTGTTGAAACAAGTTCAGGGTAGTCAATCACTCCTACTGTTGCAGGAATGAAAAACAAGGTTAATACGCCAATTAAAAAGCCTGCTCCATCTTGAATGTATTCTACTTTAATTATTTTAAAATGGAGTGAAAGTGCTAATAATAGTAATCCAATTACACTTCCCGGAAGAGGTACATGTAGTAATGCAACAATACCGACGCCCATGTAATAAAAAATATTGAGTATCCCAATCTGAACAATAATTCGAACAACTTTCTTTAACATCGCAGCAAAATTCTCGTTCAACATTTCGCCACATTTCACCCCCCATTACGTTTATTCTACAACTGCAGGAATTTTCTGTCTATTATAATTTTAGAAAAACAATAGAAAAAAAGGATAACTCCAAAATACTTTGAGCTATCCTTTTTCTATATATAAGATAAAGAGGTTGTCTAAAACTGTTCTACATTCATTCGTTAGACATCAGTAAATTAGGTCATCACCACAACGTGTGGTTGATTTCCGCTCCGGCTGGGCGCTTTCCTGTGGGCGTCCGATGAGCCGCTTCACTCGCGTGGCTCGCTCCAGGGTCTCGGGCCAACACGATGTTGGTCACGAAGGCGTTATCACAGGATGTGATGGTTTTAGCCTTCGTTCCCCTATCGCTAATCCCCAAGGAGTCGCCCAGCCTCCACTCCAATCAACTAATTTACAAAGTAAACGTTTTAACAAATGTCATCCACAACTTTTGATGATGGGCCTTAAATATTCCTTTTCTCAAAAAATATTATTCTATAATGCATGTCCTGAACCGCCATCAATGTTTACAGAAGTTCCTGACACATAACTAGCTGCATCAGATACTAAAAAAGTAATGACATTTGCCGCTTCTTGAGTATCCCCTACGCGACCAAGTGGAATTGCTTGACCTACCTTGCGAGAATACTGGTCCCACGATAGCTCTGGTTCTGCCTCTTTCCAATTCTTCTCTATTTGGTCACTACGAATAAGCCCAATACAAACAGAGTTCACACGAATATTATCTTTACCTAAGTCTTTGCTCATAGCTTTCGTTAATGCCAGACCTGCCGCACGACTTACAGTAGTAGGAAGTGAGCTTGCTGGTGGTGTTTTAGCCATTACCGCAGTCACATTAATTATTGCACCGCCACCAACCTTACGTAAATGAGGTACAGCATATTTTGAGCAATTGACAGCACCAAACACTTTTAAATCTAAATCAGCCTGCCATAGCTCACTACTAACCGATTCAAATGGATTTGCTGAAGCTGTACCAGCATTATTAATAAGAATATCAAGGCGACCAAAATGCTCTACTGCTCGTTCAATTAAGTACTTACAATCCTTTTCCTTTGTAATATCCGTCGGTACAATTAAAACGTCTTCACCTGTTTCGTTTTTAATACAGCCAGCAGCCACTTGAAGCTGTTTTTCACCACGAGCACAAAGTACAACCTTCGCTCCCTCTTTCACAAGTTGCATCGCTGTATAATAACCAATTCCCTTACTTGAACCTGTAATAACTGCTACTTTCCCCTTTAAGCCTAGTTCCATTTTTTTCACCCCAGTTTTTTGTTCAACTTCCCTTGTTTCATAGACATCGTTACCATTCCCGGACATCTAGCGGTCAATTACTAGATCCATTGGACACTAAGTCTATCCGGTATTTAATATATTCCCAATTGAATACTATTTTTCGAATATTCATTCGATATAATTACTTTATCAAAATTACAAGTAATATACAAAAAACGGCTACAAAGCAAATGCTTTATAGCCGTCTTCATGAACATTATTATTTTTTTGCTACAATATGGATTGGGTTGCCAAGTAATACTTCAGCAGCTTCCATTGTAATTTCACCTAATGTTGGGTGAGCATGGATTGTTAACGCGATATCTTCAGCAGTCATACCGCCTTCAATTGCTAAGCCCATTTCAGCGATCATATCTGATGCACCAGCACCTACGATTTGAGCACCGATTAATAAGCCATCTTCTTTACGAGCAACAAGCTTCACGAAACCTTCTGTTTGGTTTAATGCAAGTGCACGACCATTTGCTGCGAATGGGAATTTCGCTGCAGTGTATTCAATGCCTTCAGCTTTCGCTTCATCTTCATTATAACCAACTGTTGCCATTTCTGGATCTGTGAAGCATACAGCAGGAATTGCTAAATAATCAACGATTGATTTTTCACCAGCGATTGCTTCAGCAGCAACTTTACCTTCGTAAGATGCTTTATGAGCAAGCTGAGGACCAGCTACAATATCACCAATTGCATAGATGTTTGGAATATTTGTACGGCATTGTTTGTCAACATTGATAAGACCACGTTCACCGAATTCAACACCGATTTCAGCAAGGCCCATTTCATCTGTATTTGGACGACGACCTACAGTTACTAATACATAGTCAGCTTCAACTTTTTTCTCTTCTCCGCCAACTTCATACGTTACTACTACGCCGTTTTCTGTTTCTTCAACGCCTTTTGCAGATGCGTTTACTTCCATTTCAACGCCTTTCTTCTTAAGGCCTTTTTTCACGATTTGTGTCATTTGTTTTTCGAAGCCAGCTAAGATATCTTTTCCGCCTTCGATAATTGTTACTTGTGAGCCAAGGTTAGCATAAGCTGAGCCTAACTCTGTACCAATATAACCTCCACCGATAACGACTAATTTACCTGGTACTTCTTGTAAAGAAAGTGCGCCAGTAGAATTTAGTACGCGATCAGAGAATTTAAATGTTGGAATTTCAACTGGGCGAGAACCCGTTGCGATAATTACATTGTTAAATGTGTAAGTTTGAGCAGATTCACCATTGATGATACGCACTGAATGAGCGTCAACGAAATAAGCTTCACCTTGTACAATTTCAACTTTATTACCTTTAAGTAAGCCTTCAACACCGCCAGTTAATTTTTTAACAACGCTGTCTTTAAATGCTTGTGCTTTTGAGAAGTCTAATTTCACATCAGAAGCGATGATACCCATGTCATCTGAATGTTTAGCATGCTCAAAACGGTGACCTACTGAAATTAATGCTTTTGATGGGATACAACCTACGTTTAAGCACACACCACCAAGTACATTTTTTTCAACGATTGTTACTTTTTGGCCAGTTTGAGCTGCACGAATTGCTGCTACATATCCTCCAGGACCTGAACCAATGACAAGAGTATCTGTTTCGATTGGAAAATCTCCTACTACCATTTTTGTTACGCCTCCATTAATAATAATTCTGGTTCACTTAACAAACGCTTTAAGTGATTTAAAGCATTTTGCGCAGTGGCTCCATCAATCATACGATGATCAAAGCTCAATGATAATGCTAACACAGGTGCGGCTACAATTTCACCATTTTTTATTACAGGTTTTTCTGAAATTCGACCAATACCTAGTATCGCTACTTCAGGATGATTAATTACCGGAGTAAACCATTGTCCTCCTGCAGAGCCGATATTCGTAATCGACATCGAAGCGCCCTTCATTTCATGTGGTGCAAGCTTGCCTTCACGTGCTTTAGTCGCTAATTCATTAATTTCATTTGATACTGCAAAAACAGATTTACGATCCGCGTGCTTAATAACCGGTACTAGTAAGCCTTTTTCTGTATCTGCTGCAATACCAATATTGTAATAATGCTTCTGAATAATTTCTTGTGTTGCATCATCTAATGAGCGGTTAAATTCTGGGAATTCGCGTAAAGTTGAAATAAGCGCTTTAACTACGTATGGTAAATACGTTAATTTAACACCTTTTTCAGCAGCGATATCTTTGAATTTTTTGCGATGTGCTACTAGAGCTGTTACATCGACTTCATCCATTAGTGTAACATGTGGAGCCGTTTGTTTCGAGTGAACCATCGCTTTTGCAATCGCTTTTCGAATGCCCGACATTTTCTCACGTGTTTCTGGGAAATCACCTTCAAGGACTACTGGTGCTACTTGTGTAGTAGTTTCTTGCTGCACAGCTTCTTCATTAGCCACTGGTGCTGCTTCAGCCTCTACAGCGCCTCCACCTTTTAGGAAATTCTCAATATCTAGTTTTAAAATACGTCCATTTTTGCCTGTACCTTTAACTTCACGAATATTTACATCATTGTCTCGTGCAAATTTACGTACTGAAGGCATTGCAATGATACGCTTATTATCTTCAGCTACAACAACAGCTTCAGTCTTTTCAGAAGTTTTCTCTGGAGCCTGCGCCTCTTCAACAGGTGCCTTTACTACTTCCTTGCCATACTCAGCTGTCGCTTGAACTTGAGCCTCTGTTTTCGCTTCAGCATGGTCATCACCTTTTAGCTTTAAGTCTTCATAGCCAGGTGCATCAAAGCGGATTAAGACATCACCAACAACTGCTACTGTGCCTTCTCCTACTAAAACTTCCTCTACTGTCCCTTCAACTGGAGAAGGAATCTCTACTACTGCTTTATCATTTTGTACTTCACAAAGAATATCGTCTTCTTTTACTGTATCTCCAGCTTTAACGAACCATTTAACGATTTCGCCTTCGTGAATACCCTCGCCAATATCCGGTAATCTAAATTCAAATGCCATGTGTACCCATCCTTTCTATTTGCTGTCCTTCAAGTTTAGAAGTTACATTAGAATGTTAAAACTTTTTTCGCTGTTTCCATTACATCTTTATAGTTCGGTAACCAAACACCTTCAGCTTGTGGGAATGGGTACACAGTATCTGGTGCAGCTACACGAAGTACAGGTGCTTCTAAACTTAAAATCGCGCGCTCTGTAATTTCAGCCACTACGTTTGCAGCAATACCTGCTTGTTTTTGAGCCTCTTGTACAACGATGGCACGACCTGTTTTTTCAACTGACGCAATAATTGTTTCAATATCAATTGGTTGGATTGTACGTAAATCAATTACTTCTACAGAGTGACCTTCTTTTTCTAGCTCTTCAGCTGCCTTTAAGCTTTCGTGAACCATTAAACCATAGGCAATAATTGTTAAATCTTTACCTTCACGTTTTACATCCGCCTTACCTAGTGGAATTTCGTATGCTTCCTCAGGTACCTCTTCACGGAATGAACGATATAATTTTAAATGCTCTAAGAAAATGACTGGGTTATCATTTCGAATAGATGAAATAAGTAAACCTTTAGCATCGTATGGTGTTGATGGGACAACAACCGTTAAACCTGGCTGTGCTGTCATTAAGCTTTCTAAGCTATCAGAGTGCATTTCAGGTGTATGCACGCCACCACCAAACGGAGAACGGATTGTTACTGGTGCATTATAAACACCACCGCTACGATAGCTCATACGTGCTAATTGACCACTGATTGAGTCCATTACTTCATATACGAAGCCGAAGAACTGGATTTCAGGAACCGGACGGAAACCTTGTAGAGAAAGACCTACTGCTAAGCCACCTATACCTGATTCTGCTAACGGTGTATCAAATACACGGTCAACTCCAAATTCTTTTTGCAGGCCTTCAGTTGCGCGGAATACCCCACCGTTGACACCTACATCTTCTCCGAATACAAGAACGTTTTCATCATTCTTTAATTCTGTGCGAAGTGCATCTGTAATTGCTTGAATCATCGTCATTTGTGCCATAGGTTATTTCGACTCCTTCTCTTTGTAGATTTCATACTGTTCTTTTAAGTTAGATGGCATTTCGCCTTTATACATATTTTCCATTAATTCTGTTACTTTTTGTTTTGGAGCAGCATCGGCTTTTTTGATCGCTTCTTTAATTTCTTCTTTTGCACGCTCAATAACAGCCTCTTCTTTTTGCTCATCCCACAGACCTTTCGCCTCTAGGTATTTACGGAAGCGTACAAGAGGGTCTCTTTGTGACCATTCATTATCTGTATCCGATGTACGGTAACGCGTTGGGTCATCCCCTGCCATTGTATGAGGACCATAGCGATAGCACATTGTTTCGATTAAAGTTGGACCTTCGCCATTAACTGCGCGCTCACGTGCATCACGTGTTGCTACGTAAACTGCTAGCGGATCCATTCCATCTACTAAAATACTTGGCAAGCCTGCTGCTACACCTTTTTGAGCAATTGTTTTTGCAGCTGTTTGTAATTCACGCGGTGTTGAAATGGCAAATTGGTTATTTTGTACAATGAAGATTGCTGGTGATTTAAATGCACCCGCAAAGTTAATACCTTCATAGAAATCTCCTTGTGATGAACCACCATCACCTGTATAAGTTACTGCCACAGCCTTTTTACCACGTTTTTGAATACCAAGAGCCACACCTGCAGCTTGAATATATTGTGCACCGATAATGATTTGAGGTGCTAATACGTTTACGCCCTCAGGAACTTGGTTCCCCGCAAAATGACCGCGTGAGAATAAAAACGCTTTATCTAAAGGTAAACCATGCCATACGATTTGTGGTACATCACGGTAACCTGGTAAAATCCAATCTTCTTTTTCTAATGCAAAGTGTGACGCAAGTTGTGAAGCTTCTTGCCCAGCCGTTGGTGCATAGAAACCTAAGCGACCTTGACGGTTAAGAGAGATAGAACGTTGGTCTAAAATACGTGTATAAACCATACGTGTCATTAACTCAACTAGTTCCTCATTAGAAAGTTTTGGGTCTGCCTCTTCATTTATAATTTCGCCTTCTTCATTCAAAATTTGAAACATTTCAAATTTATCTTCGATTTCAGTTAGCGTTTGTTTAGCATCAAAAATATTATTGTTTTTCTTGCTCATTTGCCACATCTCCCTTTCAGCTGTATTAAAATAAATCACCGTTTCAACTAGTACAACTTATTCTTTGCACTCAGTATACTGAATAAAATACTGTCGGTCAATCATATATTACGCGTACAAACAAAGATTTTTTCTAAAATAACGATTAAACAACTCTGTTTCATACTGTACCACCAATTAATTATAACTGTATTATAACAACGTGTTATAGGTACTCAATTATTAAGTTCTCCTACACGATTACCAATAGTAGAATGCCCAGTTTCAGATAATCTAATAGCTATTGAAAAATTTTTTAAGTATATTCAAATAAGTTCTTTTTTCATGTGATTGTTTTAATACGTGATGTATACTTATAAATAAGGCACTACAAAGTTGAAAGGAAGATTCATATATGATTTTAATGGATGATATTATTCGCGAAGGTCATCCGACTTTACGCACAAAAGCTGAGGAGGTAAAATTCCCTTTAACTGATGAAGTAAGACAACTCGCAGAAGACATGCTTCAGTATTTAATAAACAGCCAAGATCCCGAAATGGCCGATAAATATAACCTACGTAGCGGCATTGGATTAGCTGCCAATCAAGTAAATAGCCTCCATCGAATGTTTGCCCTTCATTTAACAGATGAGAATGGCGAACAATTGAGTTTTGTAGCAATCAACCCAAAAATCGTTAGTCACTCAGTAGAAAACACGTACCTTGCAACGGGTGAGGGCTGTCTTTCTGTAGATCGCAATGTCCCAGGCTATGTACCGCGCCACGCTCGTGTTACAGTTAAATTTAAAACAATTGACGGTGAAGAGAAAAAAATGCGACTTAAAGGAATGCCTGCTATAGCCTTCCAACACGAATTAGACCACCTTAACGGCATTATGTTTTACGATCGCATCAATGAAAAAAATCCATTTGTTGAAATTCCAGATTCTACACCTTATGAGCGCGATTAGGAGCACAGAAAGAAAGCAAACCCCTGCAGTTATTTTAAACTGCGGGGTTTACTTTTTTTCGACCTCGTTATGAAATCCTATCTGACACTTTAACTTCGGGTTCAGTCTAATATCCGCCGGAGGCTTTAGGCCATTACGATTGCTCGTTCTAAACGCTCATTAATTTTTTCCAACAGCGCAGGGAGCTCTTTCATCGTACGAATCGTATAATGCGCACCTGTTTCTTTAAATATTCGTGCTGTTTTTTCAATAGCCAATTGCTGCTCTTCTTCAGACAAAGCCATATACTCTTCTTCAGATAGCCCCATTTCAGAGCTTCCAATAATAACACCAACAGCCCATACTCCTGCATTTAGAGCCTCTTGAATATCTGAAGTTGTATCACCAACCTTCATCACTTGCTTCGTTGCCTTAATACCCAATGCCTCCATATTTTTGAAAATCATATATGGGTATGGGCGTCCTTTATCTCCTATTTGAGTAGGCGTGACTAAAAAATCTGGTTCATATCCTTTAGCCGCTGCATGCGGAGTCACTACCTCCATCATCGAGTCTGTATATCCCGTCGTGGAACCGATACGAATACCCGCTTCTTTTAATTGCTGTATCGTTTCTTTCACATACTGAATTGGGTCAGTGTAAGTCGCTAATGATTCCATTAATTTCGATTCAAACTGCATATATAAAACGTGGACATCCTGTTCCGTAAAATCTCGTTCATACTTTTGGTTCCATGCCTCACGAATTCTTGGCATTTCAAGCATTGTACGAATATGATCAATTTTCAACATGCCCATCGGTTTACGCGCTTCCTCTAGCGTAACCTCGATTCCCGCATCTTCAAAAACTGTAAGAAAAACATTCACAGGAGCAAAGCAACCAAAATCAACAGTTGTACCTGCCCAATCTAAAATAACCGCTTCAATCTTCATTATTTAATCACCGCCATATAATTTTCGATAACCTTACATAATGTTTTCATATCATCTTCATGAATGTCTCCAATATTGCCAATTCGGAATGTATCCACATCCGTTAGTTTCCCCGGATAAATGACAAACCCTGCTTTTTTCATCGCATTATAGAAATGCTCGAAGGAGAACCCTTCATAAGGGAATAAAAACGTTGTAATAATAGGTGATTGTAACCCCTCTGAAATATAGGCATTAAACCCAAGTGCTTGCAATTGTGAACGAAGTATACGGTTATTATTCGCATATCGTTCGTAACGAGCATGTATTCCACCTTCTTCCGCAAGCTCCTCTAATGCCTTCGCAAAAGCTGCCACTACATGTGTAGGTGATGTAAAACGCCATTTCCCATCTAGTTTCATCGCTTCCCATTGATTATATAAATCTAATGCAACGCTTCTAGCTTGCCCTTTACACTTTTCTAATTCATCAATCTTCGCTATAACAAACCCAAACCCAGGTACTCCTTGGATACATTTATTGGCACTGCTAATTAAATAATC
This sequence comes from Lysinibacillus sp. NPDC093688, assembly GCF_050280145.1. Lineage (NCBI taxonomy): Bacteria > Bacillati > Bacillota > Bacilli > Caryophanales > Bacillaceae > Lysinibacillus > Lysinibacillus sp. NPDC093688. The sequence continues at coordinate 270,110 of NZ_JBNNUX010000002.1, read as the reverse complement.
AATCCCTAATGCTGCTAAATCCATTGGTACGCCACCAAAGCTACTCATCGCGTCAACGATAAACGTTTTATCCAACCCTTTCACAACGCCTCCTATTTCTTGAATAGGATTTAAAATGCCAGTTGTCGTCTCACAATGTACAATAGCAACATGCGTTATTGTTGAATCATTTTCCAACAGCGCTTTCACTTCGAGTGGTGATGGCTGTTCATTATAAGGAACACTATAGACCGTATGCTGTAGTTTAAGCACTTTCGCCATTTCAACAATGCGTTCACCGTAAGCACCATTTGTGATAATAAGGACTTTATTTTCTTCTCCAATAGCAGTTGTTAACACAGATTCTACAACAAAACTACCACTTCCCTGCATAAGAACAGTTGTATAATCTGTTTCCTTCACTTGCGCTAACTCTAAAAGTTGCTTACGTATTGTTTGTGTAACATCTTTATAATCATCATCCCATGTGCAACGATCCTTTAACATCTCTTGTTTTACTGTTGCAGTTGTCGTTAAAGGTCCAGGCGTTAATAATTTATAGTTGTTCATAAAATTAATATCTCCTTATTTTTGCGCCTCTTTAAAGAAAGCTTGATGTTTTTCTAATAGGTCTACCGTTAATGTTGTGTCCCATTTCTTTAAATATTTAGGTATGTACTCTTCATTTACTTGCTCACCTTCATAAAGAACCACTGGATATTGCTTCAATAAATCGGGGCGGGCCTCCGTCGCTATTACTTTGGCTATTTCACGCGCTAACGCTTCATTCCCCTCTTTATCTACCACAGCCACTGATTCTGTTAATGTAAAGTTACCTTCTTTTGGATCGATGTAATCAATCGGTAGCCCTTCTTTTTTAGCATCAATAGCTTGAATACGGAGACCAAACCCTACAGCCACTTCACCCGTTTTTACTTTTTTAATAGGCCCAGAGCCCGAACTTTCGATATGCGGTCCAGCATTTTTGATTAAATCAGCTAATACTTGTTTACCTTCTTTTTCTCCATACTCATTAATAATGGCCTGCACTAACAACCAACCTGTTGACGAGTCAAGAATATTTGGAAATGACAATAAATCTTTATAGGCAGGTTTTGTTAAATCCTTTATAGATGTTGGAACTGGCAAATCTTTTTGTTTTAATAAATCCGTATTGATAAAAATCGAGCCGATATTCCCTAAAATCGGTAATGCAAATGTAGAACCATCATCTAAAGGCTTTAAATCAGAAGATAAATCTGCAAACATTGACTTAGATTTTTGCGCACTTTCAATAAAATAAGAAGCCGTTGTTACAACATCCGCCTCAATGTCTTTCCCCTCCGCCATTATTTTCCCACCCAGTTCAGAAGTTCCGAATGATTGGATTAAATATTTCCCTTTATATCCCTTGTTATCTAATGTCGCTTCCATGACGTCAATTGCTTCATCATCTGCATTTGAATAAATAATGACCTGATCTTTCGAACCCGCTTCCGCTCCTCCACAAGCAGCCAATACAATCGCTGAACTAACTGTACCTAACATCATTACTGTTGATTTTTTCATCTTTATGCTCCTTTGTTTTTTCTTTAGGTGTTGCTATATAGTCACAACCTAATTTCACAATGAGGTTTGTACATAAAATAAAAATCGATAGAACAAAAATGTCTGTATATTTCGCGAAATGTTGAAGTTCTTTTATACGTGTCGATACAAGCATTGTTTTCGTGCCAACAAGGAAAATCACCCCGCTAACGGTCACCATGGCATTTAAAAAATAATAGCTAAACATTTGATAAATCGTAGGTCTGATATTCGGTAAAATAACGCGAATAACCGTTTTTAACCACGAATCTTTTAATAGCTCTGCTGTTACTTCCCATGTCGGATCCATTTTTTGCAATGAATTTTTCGCCATTAAATATGGTGTTGTAAAGAAGTGAACAACATTACACGCAATAATGATGAGGAAAGTCCCTTTTAAGGAACTCCCGTTAAAGAAAAACAAGTAAGAAAGACCAAGTACCATGCCTGGCACAGTATTCGTAATCATTGAAGCAAAATCTATGCTTTTCTTTCCTTTAAGTGGTGTTCGTACATTTAATAGAGCAGATACAAATGATACGCCTACACCTAAAACAGCTGTCAAAACAGCCACAATTAACGAATTCATATAAACTTGCTTCAAGCCCGGTTCAGCCAGTACATTTTTTACATGCTCAAATGTAAAACTGAAATCATATGGATAACCTTTCGTAAAAGGTACTATAAATATTGTTGAAAACATGATTAACACTGCGCTTACACAAACAAATGAGAATGCAGCAAACATCAAGTCACGTAAACGATGGACAACGAGGTCACTTTTAGAAACTTCCTTATATTGAAAATTAAACCGTTCTAAAATCGTTAACATCACAACTCCAAGTACTGCAGGCACTAACATTAAAATCGAAATCACTGCACCTCTCTCGAAATGTACAATGGAGCCAAGCATTGCTTGATATAGCTCGGTAGCAATAACTTTGTAGTTACCCCCAACTGACGCAGGTATCCCGAAATCTGTAAAGCTTAAAACAAACGATAATATGAATGCCCCGCCAATCGTCCCTAGCATCGGTCGAAATACTGTATGATAAAATCTTCGGTATGGACGATCATGCATCAGCATGGAAACTAGCAGAAAGCGTTTATCAATGTATTGCATAGAATTTTGCATTAATATAAAGGCAACTGGTAATGTATAAAGAACATAACCAATTAACAAACCGTTAAATCCATATATCGTAAACAAGGGCTGACCAAGTATCTTCGTAATAATCCCTTGATTGCCAAAGGTATAAATTAGTACAAAACCATATGTAATGGTTGGTAATAGCATTGGTAATGTAATACCCACTTGGACAAGCTTTTTCGTCAAGCGATGCATCGTTGTAAAATGAACAGCATAAGCCAATAAAAAAGCCAAAATTGTCGTGATCAAAGCTGCCGTTAAAGAGACTTGAAAACTATTTAAAAATGCATCACGAATCTCCACATTTTGCAATGTTTCCACATAGTTTTGAATGGTGATGGCCTTCCCCTTTTTTAAAGATTGCCAAAACATATACAGTAACGGAACAATTAAAAAGAAGACAAAAAAGAAAAGAATCGGAAGAAAAATCAATTTCATCATTTTATTTGTTTTAAGCATAAGATTCTCCAAATAGCTGATAAATGTTATGACGTTTTATATGAAGCTGTCTTAATATAAAATCTTCAACAAATTGGTTTTTTGGTGTATGTAATATTTCTTGCGGCGTTCCAAATTGCGAAACAGTTCCCTCATTAATAATTAACACCTTATCTGATAGAGTGAGCGCCTCCTCTGGATCGTGCGTGACAATGATTGTCGTTAAATTAAATTGGCTAGCGATAGATTGAATACGTTCCTTAATCGATTCCTTTATCACGCCATCAAGCGCACTTAACGGTTCATCCAACAATAAAATTTTAGGCTGCATCACAAGTGTTCTAGCTATAGAGACACGCTGTTTTTGTCCACCTGACAACTCATGAATCTTTTTATGTAAATGTGGGGTCAGTTCTAAAAAGTCTATATATTCCTGGACCTCCATTTTTGACATTCCTTCTTTTTTATTTTTCAAACCATACACGATGTTGTCATATGCACTTAAATGCGGAAACAATGCAAAGTCCTGAAAAACAATATTAAACCCTCGATCTTGCATGGATTGTTTCGATATATCTTGTCCATTGTAAAAAAGCTGTCCATCCGTTTGTTGAGTAAGACCTAAAATAATATTGAGTAAAGTTGTTTTTCCACAGCCACTCGGTCCTAGCAACGAAACTATTTCACCCGGTTGAATGTTTAAATTTATATTCATTAAAACTTTTTTATTTTTATAGTTTTTCGAGATATTCTTTAGTTCTAACAAATCGTTCACCTCTCTTTAGTTCTTACCCTTAGTATAGGGATAATTTGTAAAAGGAATTACAGATTTGTGTAAATATTGAGTAAATCCTGACCAACTGTTGACAAAGTTGTGATTACTTTGATTATTATTTAGTAGAGGTGATGAAATGTATACAATAGAAAGGCAACAGCATATTTTGCAATTTGTGCGAAAACATAAGGTAGTAAAATTAGTAACGCTAACTAAAGAGTTTAACGTTTCAATGGAAACAATCCGTCGTGATATTCAACAGCTTGTGCAAGATAAGAAAATAGAGAAGTTTTATGGTGGTGTTAAATATATTGAACCTACTGAGGGGTTGATGGATAACCGAATTCATGAACAGCTACCAGAAAAAATCGCGATCGCAAAAGCTTGCGCCTCTTTAGTACAAGATGGGGAGTGTATTTTTTTAGATAGTGGCACGACCACATATCAGATGACACCATTTTTATTAGAGAAAGAAAAATTAACCGTCATTACAAACTCCCTTCCTGTAGCCTTTGATTTAATTGGCTCCAATATCGAAGTGATCATTATCGGCGGTAAAGTTCGTCATTCCGAAAAGTCTGTAACGTCTAATGATTTCCTCTTCCGCTTCGATCACCTTAATATTAATAAAGCTTTTATTTGCGCTAGTGGGGTGTCGATTGAAAAGGGAATTTCAGATTTCAATCTAGAAGAGGCGATCACCCGAAAACAAATTATAAACATTTCCCAAACTGTATATGTAGCAGCTGACTCTTCAAAATTTGATAAAGATGTCGCTATTCAAGTTTGTTCAGTAGATGAGGTAAATATGATTATCACAGATAATGGACTCTCTAAAGACACGATCAATCATTTCACGGATAAAGGTGTACAGCTAAAAATAGTAAGAACAAACATAGAAACTGAATAAAGTTTACAGGCGCGTTGATTGGGAAAATATAGGTTTATTATTGGCTGATAAAAGGATTTTTTTGTTGATATTTTGCTAATGTATGACCATTTTAACTGATTGTAGCGTAGGGCTACTCGACTCCCGCGGGAAAGCGAGACAGACGAGACCCTGAGGCCAACATGATGTTGGTCACGAAGGCATTGTCACAGGACGTGACGCATTTAGCCTTCGTTCCTTTAGCGGAGGAAGCGGCTCGACGCTCGCCCGCAGGAAGCCTTACTCCGTGCGAAAGCGAAGCGGCAGCAACAAATGTTTTATCTGTGCGAAAGCGCAGCGTCAGCGACAAATGTTTTATCTGTGCGAAAGCGCAGCGTCAGCGACAAATGTTTTATCTGTGCGAAAGCGCAGCGGCAGCAACAAAGCGAGTAGCCCGTAGCGAAAATCAGAGTCTTCTAATTATTTTGAGTGGATAAAAATGGTTAATCAACACGCTTGTAAAATTTACTAAAAAAAGCAACTAGCTGTAGTTAATACCACCAACTAGTTGCTTCTCTTTAATTTCTTTAGATGATATTTAATTGGCGCATGATTTTAGCAAGACCGTCCTCATCTACATGCTCCGCAATATGGGTAGCAACTGCCTTTACGCTCTCATGTCCGTTCCCCATCGCCACGCCTGTCCCAACAGCCTGTAGCATTTCTATATCATTGATACCATCTCCAAAAGCAATGGCATCATTTAGTGTCAGCCCCATTTTCTCAAGGACCTTTTCAATACCAGCAGCCTTCGAGCCTCCCTTTGGTAAAACATCACAAGAATAGCGATGCCAGCGCACAAACTGCACGTTAGGAAATGCTTCACAATATAAATGTTCATCTTTTTCTTCCATAAAAATAAGTGTTTGATATACAGCGTTCTGCATATAATAAGTTGAGTCTAAATTTGGATACGGGTATTTTAAAGTATTCAAGCTTTCTGCTACCATATCGTTATTTTCAACAGATGCAATCATTTGCTTGTCATCTAAAAATACTACAGGTTCGTTTCGTGCTTCACCAAAGGCAATGATTTTGGCTAACTCGTCTTTCTCAACACCATTTGTATAGACAACCTCACCACGATAAACAACATATTGTCCATTAAATGTCACATACGTATTAATATCTAACTCTTCTAGTAAAGTTTGAATCATAAAAGGTGCACGGCCAGTCGCAATAGCTAGCTCATAGCCATTACGACGAGCTTCAAAAAGTGCTTCTTTCGCAGAAGCAGGTAATATTTTCTCACTATTATAAAGTGTACCATCTACATCAAAAAATAATATTTTCTTCATCTTATAGTCCCCTTCATTATGTATTATTCTGCAAGGTTGATGACTTTACAGAGGAAATAATTCACATTATAATAATCCTAAGGAGTGATGTGCCATGCTGAAGAAACTCAAACGTAAATTGTTGAAGCAACTTCGCGGCATACTCGGAAAAAAATCAATTGCCTAACATTTGCCCTTCATTATTTGAAGGGCTTTTCTTTATTTTAGAGTAACTGCATGATAATATAAAGGAAATGCATTTATTTGGCTATGTGCAACCACTGTCTCATTGCTTAATTCAATTGCACCTTGTTGTAATTACGTCTGGATTGTAGCACTGAGATACAAGAACTTCAAACGCCCAATTTCTTCCTTTCACTAGAAATTTGCTGTTTTTTTCTTGTAGTACGTGCGTGGTATTAGTCAAAGGTGCAATAAAATTGTACGCAATAAAAGGAGAGCAAACTATGATTTACAAAGTTTATTATCAAGAAAAAGCAAATGAAATTCCAGTTCGCGAAAATACTAAAAGTCTATACCTAGAAGCTGCTTCAGACCGCGAAGTACGTGAAAAGTTAAAAGACCGAGACTACAACATCGAGTTCATTCAACTGCTTGAAGGTAACTATTTAGCTTACGAACAAGCAAGTCCGAACTTCATCTTAGAGGAAATTTAACAAACATGAAGTTTGTTAAAAATGACCAAGCAGCTGTTTTCGCGCTCGGCGGACTGGGCGAAATCGGCAAAAACACATACGGCGTTCAATTTCAAGATGAAATCATTTTAATTGATGCCGGCATTAAATTCCCAGAAGACGACTTACTCGGTATTGACTATGTTATTCCAGATTATACGTATTTAGTACGCAACGTCGACAAGATTAAAGGATTATTCATTACCCATGGACACGAAGACCATATTGGTGGTATTCCCTACTTATTACGTCAAGTAAATGTCCCTGTCTACGGCGGTAAACTTGCACTTGGCTTATTACGCAATAAGTTAGATGAGCATGGCTTGCTACGTACAACAAAGCTTATCGAAATTAAAGAAGAGGATGTTATTAAGTTCAGAAAAACATCTGTCAGCTTCTTTAGAACAACACATAGTATTCCAGATGCTTACGGGATTGTTGTAAAAACACCACCCGGTAACATCGTGCATACAGGTGACTTTAAATTTGACTTTACACCTGTAGGCGAGCCAGCCAACTTAACAAAAATGGCTGAAATCGGACGCGACGGAGTACTATGCTTACTTTCAGATAGTACAAATGCAGAAAAGCCGAATTTCACAATGTCAGAGCGTACAGTCGGAAAAAGTATCGACGAAATTTTCCGTAAGGTTGATAGTCGTATCATTTTTGCAACTTTCGCATCCAACATTCACCGTTTACAACAAGCAACAGATGCTGCTATAAAATACGGACGAAAAATTGCTGTCTTCGGACGTTCAATGGATAATGCCATTACAATTGGTCGTGAACTAGGCTATATTAATGCACCAAAGGATACATTTATTGATGCCCAAAGCATTAATCGTCTTCCTGCCAATGAAGTAATGATATTATGTACAGGCTCTCAAGGTGAACCGATGGCGGCCCTTTCTCGTATTGCAAATGGTACACATCGTCAAATCCAAATCCAGCCTGGTGACACAGTTATCTTCTCTTCTTCACCAGTGCCAGGAAATACGGTAAGTGTAAACAAAATTATCAACTTACTTTTCCGTGCAGGTGCAGAAGTTATTCATGGTGCACTCAATAATATCCATACTTCTGGTCACGGTTCTCAAGAAGAACAAAAACTAATGCTACGCTTAATGAAGCCTAAATTCTTTATGCCGATTCACGGTGAATTCCGTATGTTGAAAATGCATACTCATCTAGCAGAAGATTGTGATGTTCTACTTGAAAATACATTCGTTATGGAGAATGGTGACGTGCTAGCACTAAGTGCCAATGAAGCACATGTAGCAGGTCGTATTCCTTCAGGAGACGTTTATATTGATGGAAATGGTATTGGAGATATCGGCAATATCGTCTTACGTGATCGACGCATTCTTTCTGAAGAAGGTTTAGTGATCGTTGTTGTAAGTGTAGATATGGAAAACCAAAAAATGGTTTCCGGCCCAGACATTATTTCACGAGGCTTTGTTTACATGCGTGAGTCAGGTACGATGATTAATGAAGCACAAAAAATGCTAAATCGTCACCTGAACGAGTCAATTCAAAGCAAAACTCCTCAATGGACTGAGTTGAAAAATGAAATTACTGACGTATTAGGACCATATTTATTTGAAAAAACAAAACGTCGACCTATGATTTTACCGATTATTATGGAGGTTTAACCTCATTACAAAAAACTACGCAAAACTGCGTAGTTTTTTATTTTCATTTTTCTGAAACCTCTTTGCTTTTTTTTTCGTATATAGTAATAACAACTATCAATTATGTCTCGGCACAATTGCGTTCGGAATCGGCTTTGCGCAAACACAAAAATACATTCAGTAAAAAACCGTTTCTAAAGAAATGACTGCCATACTTGAATGGTTTCACGTTCATATTGTAGTGCTATTAGCAGCACTGCAATCACTTCTATTCACCTAGACTATTACATACTGCTGCTATCACTTCCATTCTTTGTAGACTTTCTTTCATCTCATTAAAAATAGGATCGTTCACCTTTGAGAGTGAGCAATCCTATCATACCTAAATATTAAAATATTTAGCTATTACATAAGCAACCCATCTATGATCTGGCTGTAAACGTATGTTTTCGATTAAACCTTTTAAAATTGGTTTACTATAGGTTGGATTTTCAACTTGAAATTTTAATAATTCCAGAGACTCTCGTTCTATAGACTCTTCAAAGCCATCTAGATGTTGTTCGATTAATTCTAGTAAAGATTCCTGTGAAACTTCTTCATTACAAGGTTCCGCTATTAATTGAACGAGCTCTTCGGTTATAAACGGGATCGTTGTATACCGTGCAATAATTTCCGTCTTTTCAGCTAGAGATTTAGCCAATAGCTCTAAATCGAGTGGTATATCAGAAAAAATAAAAAGTTCTGAATAACTTTTCATAAATCCTTTAATACAATATATGACATCATATTTTGTCTCGGAGAGTTCATCCTGATATAACTGCTCAAGCATATAGATAATCGATTTAGTAACATCCGCATCATAGGCCATTATTTTCTGAAACAACTCGTTTTTTGCAAGAAGTACTTTCTCATTAAAAAACACACGGGCAGATGCAGCATTTTTTTTAAATGCTTGAAAAATACTTTTGTAAAACTCGACTAAAATGATATCTTTACTAAGTGAACTTCTGACTACTTGGTCAATATCAGTAACAAACTGTTGTAGATAATACTCTACCATGGAAATTAGAAGCTCGTCTTTTGTTTTGAAAGATAAATAAAATGCACCTTTTGAAATTCCACATCGTTCTGTAATTTGCTGTACAGATGTAGATTCAAAGCCTTGTTCTGAGAATAGCTCCAATGCTTTCTCCATAATAAGTTGCTTTTTTAACATACTTTTAATTCTCTCCTAATGTATTTCGTTGACAAATGACTGAATAGTCATTAGTATAAATAATTGAATCAAGTTAGTCAATAAAGGGTAGGTGTGAAGGTGAAAGGTTTAGTTAATTTCGTATTGAAAAACAAATTGGCAGTGTGGTTATTAACAATTATCATCACTGTCTCTGGTATTTATTCAGGTACAAGAATGAAAATGGAATCCATACCTGATATTTCTATACCATATTTAATTGTAATGGGTGTTTATCCGGGCGCAACACCTGAACAGGTTATGAATGAGCTTTCCATGCCATTTGAAAAGTCAATAGAAAGCTTAGAAGATGTAAAGGCTGTTTACTCAAATTCCTCTTCAAACGTAGCACAAGTTCAAGTTGAATACGACTACGGAATTGATATGGATGAGAAAAAACGCCAATTAGAGTCCGCTTTAGAAAGTATAAAATTACCTGAAGGTGCTCAAAAGCCGACAGTTATGGCAATTAGCATGAATATGATGCCTGTTGTCGCTTTATCAGTTAGTAGCTCTAAGGAAGATATTGTTGAATTAACGTCAACAGTCGAAGACATTCTACTTCCTAAAATCGAAAAAATTGATGGTATTGCTTCAGCAACTATCAATGGTCAGCACATTAATGAAATATCATTTAAATATGATCAAGCTAAAATGGCTGCTCTCGGCTTAACAGAGGATTCTGTCAAGCAAATGATTCAAGCAAGTGATATGTCACTATCACTTGGTTTATATGAATTTACTGTTGGCGAACAGGCCGTATCAGTAGACGGTAAAGTACAATCTATCGATCAGTTAAAAGAATTATTGATCCCAGTCACACCTTCAGCTACAAATCCTTCACCATTCGTTCGCTTAGGCGATATTGCAACGATTGAAGTCGAAGGTAAAGTACAATCTGTATCACGTACAAATGGCAAAGATGCGATTGCGATTCAAATCGTTAAAGCTCAAGATGCAAATACGGTAAAAGTCGTAAATGCAGTGAAAGATTTAATGAAAGACGAAGAAAAATCATTAGCCGGCTTAAAAGTGGATATCTCACTTGACCAAGGTAAACCAATTGAAGATTCAGTCTTCACAATGATTGAAAAAGCAGTCTTCGGTGGTGCCATTGCCGTATTAATTATTTTACTATTTTTACGTGATTTCAAATCAACAATTATTTCGATTATTTCTATCCCGGTTTCAGTATTCATGGCATTACTACTATTAAACTGGATGAATATCACATTAAACATTATGACTCTCGGTGCGATAACCGTGGCGATTGGACGTGTCATCGATGACTCCATTGTAGTTGTTGAAAATATTTATCGACGTATCCATTTAAAAGATGAAAAACTAACAGGTCGTGCTCTTATTCGTGAAGCGACAATTGAAATGTTCAAACCAATCCTTTCTTCTACATTAGTAACTGTAGCAGTATTCGCCCCACTAATGTTTGTAGGTGGTATGGTTGGTGAATTATTCATGCCGTTTGCGTTAACAATGTCATTTGCGCTAGGTGCTTCATTAATAGTGGCGATTACAATAGTTCCAGCTTTATCTCACTTCCTATTCCGTAAAAAAATATACGGTGAGAAAAAAGAAAGTCAACATAAAGAAGTGGGTAAACTAGCTCTTTGGTATAAAGGTGTATTAGCGAAAGCATTAAACCATAAAATCATTACGTCAGTTATAGCGATTGTATTGCTTGTTGGTTCTCTTGCTTTAACACCACTTATCGGCTTCAGCTTCATGGGCTCTCAAGAAGAAAAGGTTGTGTACTTAACATATTCTCCTGGTACAGGCGAGCTAATGAAAGATACAGAAGCAAATGTTGCAAAAGTAGAAAAAGAATTAATGAAACGCAAAGACATTGATATTTTACAACTTTCTATCAATGACCCTAAACATGTTGATCCTTCGGCAATGATGATGGGTGGCGGTGCTGGTGGTGCCTTAATGTACCTCATCTTCGATCCAGATATGAAGGACTTCCCTGCAGCACGTCAAGAAGTAGAAGACTATGTAACGAACATCGGTCAATCAGGTGAATGGAAAACTCAAAACTTCACATCAATGTCGGGGTCTTCAAATGAAGTAAGTTACACATTATATAGTGAAGATCTAGATAAGCTACGCAAAGCAGTGAAACAAGTGACGGGCGCATTAAAAGAAGTTGATGGATTAGAAGAAATTAAGTCTGATACTGAAGATCCATTTGTTGAGAATATTTTAAAAGTAGACCAAAAGAATGTTCTACAATACGGTTTAACTACTGCTCAAATTGTAATGGCTTTAAATGAAAATACATCAACAGAAGTATTAACTAAAGTTCAGCATAACGGTGAAGATATTGATGTTATTGTACAACGTGAAGAAAAAGCTGCAGCCAAATCTCTTGATGATGTATTAGCTACTAAAATCCAAACAGCTTTAGGCACAACAATGACAATCGGTGAGTTAGTAAAAGTAGAAGAAGGCACTACATTGAACACATTATCTCGCTCAAAAGGTGAATATTTCGCAAAAGTTTCAGGTACGATTATCGGTGACGATATTTCAAAAGCAACTTCAGCTGCTGATAAGAAAATCGATAAATTAGATTTACCTAAAGGTGTAACGACTGGCGTTGGAGGCGTTGCTGCAGACATGCAAGAAACGTTCACACAGCTCGGAATCGCTATGTTAGCTGCGATCGCGATTGTTTACTTCATCCTAGTAGTAACATTCGGTGAAGGTTTAGCACCATTTGCTATTCTGTTCTCACTACCATTCGCAGTAATTGGTGCATTTGTCGGCTTGTACGTTACAAATCAAACAATTTCTGTTTCTGTTATGATGGGACTATTAATGTTAATAGGTATCGTTGTAACAAACGCCATCGTATTAGTAGACCGCATTATTCATATGGAGCGTGACGGACTTCCTATGCGCGAGGCCATTTTAGACGCTGGCGCGACTCGTTTACGTCCAATCCTAATGACTGCTATCGCAACAATCGGTGCGATGATTCCAATGGCGATCGGTAATGGTGGCAGTGGTCTAATTTCAAAAGACCTAGCGATTACCGTAATTGGTGGTTTACTATCTTCGACATTATTAACATTATTAGTTGTACCAATCGTGTATGAAATGCTATCTAAAATGTTAAAGAAAAACCGAAAAGATACTGAAGAAAATTAATAAATACATGTAAAAATGGGCTCTCCTTTAAAGGGGGCCCTTTTTTCTATATTTTGAAGAAACACTATCGTCTTTTATACAAACTACATTATTTTTAATTTTTATAACTCTTTTGGCATAACGTGGGGTTGATTTCCGTTACGGCTGGGCGCTTTCCTGGGGGCGTCCGATGAGCCGCTTCGCTGCGCTGCAGGGTCTCATCTGTGACGCTGATCCCCGAGGAGTCGCCCAGCCTCCACTCCAATCAACATATCAACATGACATACGTTTTAATAAAATGCCATCCCCTATCTCTAATAAAAAGCTTAACAAGAATTTACATATCTTGTTATAATTAAATCCACTAAAATGCGTTCAAATGGAGGGGGAGTTTTGTGAGCGATAATATTTTTATACAAGCACCACCTGTTTTAAAAACTGCAAGATTAACATTAAGACCGATTTCATTAAATGATGTAGAGGCAATGTTTAATTATACGTCCAGTGAAAACGTAGCACGCTATGTTACATGGGATCCTCATAAGAGTTTAGACGAAACAAAAGTGTTTGTTGAATTAGTTTTAAATGGGTATAAACAAGGTAATCATCTATTATGGGGCATTGAATATGAGCAGAAATTGATCGGCACTATCGACTTTGTTTCTGTTAATGACCAGCATAAATATGCGGAAATTGGCTACGTTCTTTCTGAAGATTATTGGAATCAAGGGATTACGACCGAAGCAGTAAAAAAATTAATAGACTATGGATTTAACGAAGTAAAAATGGTTCGAATACAAGCACGATGTTTTGAGGACAATATCGGTTCCCAAAAAGTAATGGAAAAATCGGGTATGCTTTTCGAAGGGATTTTACGAAAAAGTATGTTTGTTAAAGGTTATCATCGAAATGTGAAAATGTATGCCATTACAGATGGTGACTATGTTAAATCATAATTGGATTAAGCCCTGCAAAAATTCAGCAGGGCTTATTTAGCTTACAACCATTCCTCAATACAATAGACTTTTTTGACCGTTGCATCTAGTCTTACTCGTTTTCCTATTGCAATAGGATGCATCGGATGCGTATGACATATATCAAATTCTGCTATTATCGGGATATCGATGCCATCTAACTGTTCAAGCAGGACTTCATACGGTTTACGTCCTGTCCCCAAGTCATCATAACACTCATGCTTCCCTAAAATAATGCCACTTATTTTTTCAAATACACCATGCAATTTCAACATCGCAAAATTTTTCTCAACGATAGCTGTATTTTTTGCGCAATCTTCAATTAATAAGATATCTCCGTCTTTAATATTTGGAAAATAAGGTGTACCAATAAATCCATACATCGCATTTACATTGCCACCGATTAACCTACCTTCAGCAACTCCTTCTTGAACCGTCACCCACTCATTCTTATATAACTTTTTTTCCACCGTTTTTTCTAGCCAATTGACAGGTTCATCTGACCAATAAGAAGGCATCGGAATTTCGTAAGGTAATGATTGTGACTTAAAGAAGTAGTTCTCGAAGAATTGATATGTATCATTAACTAATGGCTCAAACTCACCAAAAGAAGGAACTAAAGCTGGACCATAGAAAGTTGTAATTCCTGTTTTTGCGTAAAGTGCAAGTAGAATTGCCGTTGCATCAGAATAACCAACAACGATTTTTGGATTGCTTTGAAACGCCTCATAGTCGATATATGGCAGCATACTATTTGAATTTGTACCACCGATTGTCGACATTATGATGTGGACGTTTGGATTTCGAAGTAATTCATTTAATTCTTCGGCACGTTCTTTTGGTGTGCCAGAGCGATAAATATCAGATTTACCAGTTAGACTTCCTTCAATTAAGTTTATATTTCTTTGTCCAAGAAAAGCTTTTCCACGCTTATATCGAGAAAGTGCACTGACGGATGATGGCGATGATGGCGAAAAAATACCAATATTGATACTGCTTCTGATGCTTATAGGATTCATACAGAAACTCCTTTTGTGTTAGAATAATTTTGACATGTAATATTCATCCATATATTCCCCATCAACATATAAGGAATGCCTTTTAGTCCCCTCAATTTCAAACCCCATTTTTTTATATAAAGCTATGCCTGCCGTGTTATTCGCCATTACTGTTAGTTCCAAGCGATGCATACCCTTTTCTTTTGCCCAATCGTCGAGGTGACTAAACAATGCAGTACCAATTTTCCGTCCTCTATATTCACTATGGATACCTACGACTATATAGGCTCGATGTGAAACACTAGATGGCATATGATTACCTTGAACGATTAAATAACCAACTACCGTCTTTTCAATTTCAGCTATAAATAAAGCTGAATGGTTGTTATTGTTCAGATTATCGATAAATTTAGTAAACTGTTCAGTCTCTAATTTTCGTTCGCCTGGCCTGAATAACATAAAATTAGACTCTTCCGCATTTTTTATGACAGCTATTACCTGTTCAGCATCTTTACCTATTGCCTCTCTTACTAACATCTTTATCGAACTCCCTTCTTTATCAATTAGAATTTAGTGACATGTATCGTCAAATCTTTCGTATTCATTTGAATTTCACCACCGATAGGAAACGTAAAGATTGGCTGTGTATGTCCGAAATCTACATCATAAATAACTGGTATTCTTCTTAAATTTGGATGCTTATCTAAAATAAAATGCAGTTGCTCCTCTGTCATATTAGAAGCTCTTTGAAAACGCCCGATCGCTATACCTTTAATATTGCTAGTAGCTTGTAATAATGAGGTGAAATCGCGGGCAAATATTTCTGGATTAACTATTTTATCATCCTCTAAAAATAAAATACTATTCGATAGATCAGGCATATACGCTGTCCCTTGAAGTAGATTTAACGTACATAAATTCCCACCAAATAATTGTCCACTTGCTTCTCCGTCAGAATACACCTTCCAGCTGGCTACTTCAAAATGACGATTATGTTGATCTAAATACCATGCATCATCACTCCAAACGCTGGATGCTTTAATCGTATATGGTTTATTTTCTATTAAACATTTTTGGAAATAGGATAGCTGATAGTCTTGCGTTTCTTCCATTTGAAAGCTAGAAAAATGGGGACCCGAATACGTAACAAATCCGCATTTTTTTGTAATAGCGGTTGCTAAAGCTGTGATATCACTGAAACCACAAAGGATTTTCGGATTATTTGCTATCAATTCATAATTTAGATAGGGTAAAATTTCATTACAATTGAAACCACCAATAACTGTTAATACAGCCTTTACATTGGTATCATTAAAGGCATCATGAATGTCTGCAACTCGATGCTCAATTGATGAAGAATGTTGTAGATCACATTCAAAAATATGTCGACCAAAAGATACACGAAAGCCTAGCTCTTCAAGCTTTTTCTTTGTTTGTTCAGCGCCTTCTGCTGTGATGATTGCCGCACTACGACTAGGTGCGATAACACGTATCTCATCACCTACTGTTAATTTATTCGGAATACGCAAACTGCTCCCTCCTCTAATAAGTTTTAAATTTTAAATTTTTATTATTAATCTCTAAATGAATGGAAGATTGCCTTTCTAATCCGTTCAGCTACCTCACCAGGATTGGTAAGAGGCAAAAAATGATAGCTATTAGGAATAATCTCGACTTGTGCATTTGGTTGTCTTTCTTGAAATCTATTTAACTTCTTGTGTAACAAACTATCTGGATGGTCATCAGCCAACAGTAATAACGCCGTCAATGGAATTTCATTTTCTATACAGTAATTATTTTTTACAATCGCTTTTGACAAATCATTTAAAGCTTTTACATTGCTGTGATGGTAAAAAATATTATTTTTTTCTACGAAATTACGAAGGAAGTAATTGTACAAATATTCTTTATTTTCAGTTGGTAGGTTCACCATGTTGCTTACCTCTTCATTAATAGCCTCCTGTAAATCTTCTAATCGATCAATGATAGGTAATTGTATTTCTGAATTATCATCAGGTTGATATTCACCTATAAAATAATACCCACCGTCTAACAATATTAATGATTTAACCGAATCTGGATAGTTTGTATAAAAATTTTGAATGATCCATGCACCTATTGAATTCCCAAGAAAATGAGCTTTAGTAATTTTTAAATACTCCATAATTTCCTTTATCGCTTTGTTATACGACTGAAATGAAAAATCACTGTCTAGTTGACCATTATGCCCCGGTAAATCGATTGCTACAATATGGGCTTCTGGAAGGGTGCTAGCTAATGCTGCGTACATTTCTTTACGTTCACCAAGCGCAGGTATCGCAATGATTACCTCTTTATTTTGAAATGCATTGTATTGAATATAATTTTTCATAATCCTATCCCTCCCCCCTTGTCATCATACTGCTCACCCCTCAAAGGCTATTTAAATTTCAGGTAATTATTTCCTTTATTATCACAAAGCATTTATGGAAAATCAATGGCCCATCAACAAAAGTGTGGATGACATTTGTTAAAACGTATGCCCTGTATATAGGCTGAGTTGCGTATTCAATTGCAGTCATAATAAAAAAAGTCTTAATTCTATACCTAACTAGAATTAAGACCGTAAAATTTATTATTTTGATTCCCATTCTTCTCTAAATAAGCAGCGAGATTTCAGCTCCTACTTTCTCTTTTTACCAATTAATAGCGTGACTTGCACCATTGTAAATGGCAATGAAGATTTCTTTCGATAGCCTATATACTTTGGCTCCCAAAAATCTGCATATTTTAATTTAAAGTTTTTTAGTCCTTTAAAATGATAGAAGTGCTGTCCATGTAAAAATATTTGTGCAGCAATTTTTTCACTCAAAAAGGAGTACCTAGAACGCCCGACATTGGACAATGGCGACATCCCCATATTAAAAACATGATAGCCTTCTTCTTTTGCCCATTCAAAGAGCGATAGGAATATGAAATCCATCGTTCCTGATGGTGCTCCCGGCTTAAAACGCATGAGATCTACCGAGACCCTTTCGCCATTATCGTACATAGGCATGAGACTGGCAAAGCCAATAACCCCTTCTGTACCACGTAAAACGGCGATGTTTGAAGTGTTTAAATAGTGTTCATCAAAAAAGCCAAGAGAAAAGCCTTTTTCTGGCCTTCCCTGTAACCATTTCGTTGATACTTCTTTCAATTCATTCATTAATTCCTGGGAGTAAGGAGGGCTTACTATGTCAACAGTAAAATTTTCTCGTTCAAATTTATTTTTTACCGCTCGACGTCCCTTCATCCCCTTGCCTGTAAGTGTAAACTTATCTAAGTCTACAAAAGCTTCCTCGCCCAATTTAAAAAAACTATACCCATGCTCATGTAAGGAAGGGAAAATTTTATTGTTAATTTCATAAAAGACTGGTGTATAGCCATGCCTGTCCGCCAATTCCAAAAACTCTAGAATCGCAGATGAAAAATCAGCTTCATGTCCCACTGGATCTCCCAGTACAACGATCTTATCAGCATATATTTGATAAGAAAATAAAACTGTCCCTTCCTTATTCCAATGTACAAATTTGTCATGTAAAAAAATTAAATGTGAATACTCTGTCCCTTTATAAGTCATCAAATGCTGTTTGATATGCTCTTCTTGCTCACTAGACAAAAGCTTTTCCATTTTCTTAGGTGCACGTATTAAATTACCTATACAAAAAATGACAATTGCTATTAGGATACCCATTACTGCACTATAAAATAGATCTTGGTAATCTGTAAGAATGTATTCTTGCAGAGTGGCTGGAATATGAATTTTGGAAGTAGGTAAGTTCACATAGCCAATCAAAACATACATCGCTGTAATGATTGTCACTGCAGCAAGATCAACCAAAGCGATCCCCCATGTTAAAACGTAACTTTCACGATAAAATTGCTTTTTGGAGGCAATTAACAACACTGCAACAATCACTAAAAAAATCGCTTCTTCATAGTCGAAGCCTTTAAAAATCGAAAATAATGCGGAACTACTTAGCACAATAAGGCTAAGCTGATACGCCCTCTTTACTTTATATTTAATCCCCCTACATAGCCCTAAGAGAATAAAGCCAGCTGCAACAGTCAGTTGATGAGAGACATGCATGATTGGCGAAGATAAAAATTCCTGCGCTATTTTTAGTCGACTTAACACTCCCGGCACCGAAGCTGATAGCAATAATACAATGCCAGAAAGAAATACCAATATCGTTAATAACGTGTGACTAAACTTCTGAGAAATAACATTTGGCAAGTCATCCCACGATTGATTCCAACGATTCCAATATTCTTTGACAAATAAAAGAGCAGACACTAAAAACGGAAGCACAAAGTAGCCAATCCGGTACAAAATTAATAGAAAAAGTACTTTCTCATCAGCGATTCCTACACTTTGAGTCCCCCATAAAAAAACAAGGTCAAATGAGCCAACTCCACCAGGTATCATGCTGACAATTCCCGCACAGGAAGCAATTAAAAATATAGGAATTAAATTAGATAATTCTATTGGTATCTTCAAAATAAAAGTTAAAATCCAGATCACTAAAAAGACCGCAAGCCATTCAATGACTGATGTTACCATCAATTGAAGCGAGCTTTTTGGAGTTATAGAACTCGCTTTTTTATAGCGAATGACGTGCATAGCAATAAAAATTGGAACATATAAGCTAACAAGAATAACCGCTATCTTTAACCATCGCACCTCTTTCAGCAATGGGAAGTCCCAAAAGAATATATACATCATCCAAGCTAACAGTGAAATCCCTGTTAAATAAAAGAGTGTGACGGAGGCGATGCTTTTTAACAAGTCTTCCTTATCCTCTTTATATTTCGAGTAGAAATAATTACGCAAAAACACACCAACTAAACCGCCAAAGCCAATAAGATTGGAGAAGGTATTGACAATAAACGAATGATTCAGCAAAGTACGTTTGTTTATTTTGATTCCTACTATTTTCACTAAAATAACATCATAAAAAATCATCGGTGTAATGGCACAGAAGGTGATGAAAAGAATAAATAAGAGCTCCCATATCTGCAGTTCATTCACTTCTTTCTTAAGTAAATGAACATCTATCCCACTTATCGATTGTAGAATTTCATAAATAGCTATCGCTAAAAGTACTATTGGAAATAGAACTTTCAAAAACTTCAATAGCGCCTCTTTTCGAACGTTGAACATGTGCTAAACCTACTCCCCATAAGCTTTCTTGAAACGTCTAAGTTCATTGACAGTAGATTCTTTCTTTTAAAGAAATCTTCTGAAAACTAACACACCATTATTGTAGCGTATTCTCTGCTATATGTATCGTCAAAGCAAATTTGACTCTTGCGATAAAGCTTACTATTTGCTGCATAATGTATTCCTCCATCAACAAATGTCTATAACCCTTCTTCTTTCAAAAATCTAATTCGTATATTAGTGAGATACTAAATGATATCCCATAAAAAGGTTTGCCCTTTAAAAGATGTATTAAACCACTTTATAAAATAACCGAATCTGAATCTGATTAAATAAAATATCGATGGATAGGACGTCCCACACTTCCATATTGTATATCCACTTTTAATAAATTTTGTTTTTCTAAAAAGTCCAAGTAACGTCGAGCCGTTACTCGCGCTGTTCCAATGTATGTAGACACTTCCTCCGCTGAGACCGCTTCGTTACTTTCTTGAATATAGGCAAGCACTTTGCCTAATGTTGCCCGGTTAAAACCCTTTGGTAGCTCTTCTATTACAATTGTCTCAGTGATCGGGGGAACAGCTACTTGCTCCGGGATACGTTGCTGCATTAGATGATCTACATCATGCTGTGTTAGATCTTGCATACCGCTTATTTTCTTTTTATATGTTTGATAATTCTTTAAAGTTTGCTCAATTCGTTCAAACGTAAAAGGTTTCATAATATAATCATAGACACCTAGGTGTAAAATTCGCTGCACAGTAGGCCTATCATTCGCAGCAGTTACAGCAATAACATCAACCGGAAGATGTTCTTCACGAATTTTCCCTAGCGTAATGATGCCATCCTGCTCAGGCATAAAAATATCCATAAAGACAAGCTCAGGGTTTAATTGTTTAATCCTCTCAATCCCTTCTATTCCATTACTAGCATAGCCTATTAGCGAAAATCCTTTGATTTGCTCAATAAATTGCCTGTTCACTTCTCGTACCATCGGATCATCCTCAATTAACAACACATTTATTACATCCATCTACTCTTCTCCTAACTCCAATAAGATTAAGAAACTTGTCCCCTTCATACATTCACTCACTACCTCAATATCGCCGTTACCTTTTCTGACAATTTCATGTATTAAATGCAAGCCAATACCGCGATTCTCATTTGCCTTTGTAGAAAATCCATTTTCAAACATACGAGCTTGCACCTCTTCAGACATCCCAATTCCATTATCAGAAACTGCAATTGCTAGCACACCGTCATGCTCATCTACAGAAATCGCTACATATTTATCATCCTTTGAAAGTACATTTAGCGCTTCAAAGGCATTTTCAATTAAATTTCCTAACAAGACAACGAAATCGTGGTGATCTAACAATGGTGGAAAGCGTTTAAAATGACTTTTTCGATCGATTTCTACTTGTATGCCTAATTCCTTGCCATAACTAACTTTACTTAGCAATAATCCTGAAATATTTTCATTATGAAAGCGTTCATTTAAAAACTTCGTTAAAGAAGCTTCATGTTCGGTAGTAGCTGTAACGTATTCAAGTGCTTGCTTTGTATGCCCCAATTGTAGAAGTCCTGCAATCGTATGAAGTTTATTTTTATGCTCATGTGTTTGTACACGCAGCGCTTGCACAAAAGCTTTAACACCTGTTACCTCTTCCGCAAGCTTTTTCACCGCGGTTAAATCTTTAAACATGGCAACTGCTCCGACCAACTCACCGTTAACAATAATCGGGACACGATTACTCAAAATACTATGATGATTGATGTAAAGCTCTTGATTGTATACAGGATTTGCTGTTTCAACAATTTCTGGCAATCGTGTGTCAGGCAAAACATCATAAATATTTTCCCCGATACAATCCTCTATCTTTCTAGTAACGCCTAATATATCAGCTGCTTTTTCATTAAAAATTGTAATATTCATTTCTTTATCGACCGCTATAATGCCTTCATGCATAGCATTGAACGTTTCAGTTCGTTCTACATACATCTTCGCAATCTCATGAGGTTCAAGCCCAAACATTTGCTTTTTAATATGTCGGCCAAGTGTATATGCCCCCCAAATACTAAAAACAAGCGATATCAGAATAGTAATAAAAATTTCATGCTCATAATTTTGCAGCATTTCTATAAAAGTTGGCAGTGAATACCCTACAACGACAATGCCTACTTGTTCTTTTTTTTCATCAATGATAGGGACAAACGCTCGAATCATTACACCGGCTTCCCCTTGCGCCTTCGATACATAATAATGCTCACTAAAGGCAGCATTTAAATCCTGTGATTCACTACGCTTTCCTATTTCTTTACTAACTGGGTGAGATAGTTTAATACGATCCTTATTCATCACAACAATATACTCTGCTTTATTAACAACACGAATTCCATCTACAATTTTATTGACATTTTTCGCCGCTTCTTTCATATTGTCATCTTTCAAATGGATACTGATTTCTGGCACATTTGATACAGTCCGCGCAACGAGCATAGCACGCTGACCAAACTCCTTTTCTTGCTCCGTTAAAAGGTTACCAAGTACAAAAATGCCACCAAGTAAAAAGGAGAATGCAATGATTAAAAATGTCACTAACAGTATTTTGCCGTTTACAGGCATTTTCATCATTTGAAATCCTCCCCCTTCCAAATCTGCATTTACACTATAAAAGCCCTTAATCAAACTCGGTTCTACAAATGATATGCTTTTAAGATTATCTTCAAAAAAATCTTTTGACAACACTTTTAGTTGACATAAGTAGGAGAAAGTCATGAACTTAATGAACAATATTACGAAAAATTGGTATAAAACAAAATTTTCTATCACTAATTATTATTGTATTATAACAAAAGCGAATTCATCACACAGTATCATAACAGCTTGAGCTACTGAAAACACTATGTTTCATTAAAAATATGGATGAATGTACTTAATGAACGATATGTTTCTTATTTTCTAAATCTCTTTTTTTCAAAAGGATTCGCTATGATAATTCTAGTGAAAACGATATCAAAAAGAAAATTCAGAAAAGAGGTAGCATAAAATGAAATTACTGAAAAATTTGACTGTTCAGGTTATAGCTGCGATCATTTTGGGGGTTATTGTTGGAGCCATCTTCCCCGAGTTTGGTGCAAGCCTTAAAATCCTGGCAGACTTATTCATTAAATTAATTAAAATGTTAATCGCCCCTATTATCTTCTTAACAGTTGTCATCGGAATCGGTAGTATGGGAGATATGAAAAAGGTTGGAAAAATCGGAGGAAAGGCGTTACTGTATTTCGAAATTGTCTCTACCTTTGCCTTAGCAATCGGGATTGCTGTTGCAATGATCGTTAGTCCTGGTACTGGGTTAGATACATCAGGTGCTTCCGAAGCTGATATCTCTAAATTTACAACAGCAGCAGCAGAAAGTGAGCAAGGTTTAGGCGCTTTCATCTCTAGTATCATTCCTGAAAACGTTGTCGGTGCACTTGCAGCTGGGCAATTACTTCCTGTGTTATTCTCTGCAATATTGTTCGGTTTAGCTGCTGCTTCTATTGGCGCACCTGCAAAACCGGTCATTACATTTTTTGAACAAGTGGCAGAAATTTTCTTCAAAATCGTAAGTATGGTGATGAAAATTTCTCCAATAGGTGCATTTGGTGCAATGGCCTATACGATTGGTAATTTTGGTTTGAAATCTTTAAGCAACTTAGGTCTATTAATGGCTGCCGTATATATTACTATGTTCTTATTCGTAGTCTTTGTTTTAGGCACGATTGCAAAATTCTTCGGCTTCAATATTTTTAAATTTATCGCTTATATTAAAGAGGAAATTTTCTTAGTAATTGGTACTTCATCATCTGAATCTGCTTTGCCATCTATGATGCGTAAATTAGAGAACTTTGGTTGCTCTAAGCAAGTTGTCGGATTAGTAGTACCAACGGGTTATTCCTTCAATCTTGATGGAACTTCCATCTACCTTTCAATGGCTGCATTATTTATTGCACAAGCATACGGAATGGACTTAACGTGGATTCAAATCATTACACTACTGGGAATTTTAATGATTACATCTAAAGGAGCTGCCGGTGTAACAGGTTCTGGCTTTATCACATTAGCAGCGACACTTGCTGCTTTCCCAATGATTCCAGTCGAAGGGATCGCGCTACTAATTGGCGTTGACCGCTTCATGTCTGAGGCACGTGCCGTAACAAATTTAATTGGTAACGGTGTAGCTTGTGTAGTCGTATCGAAATCTGAAAAAGAATTTGATGTAGAGATGCAAGAACGTGCACTGCAGGGGAAAACTACTATTGTGTCTTAGAAATAAATACGCTAAAGCGCCCGTTTACATCCGATAGGCGCTTTAATCCAAAAGTTAAAAATCTAGATTCTTGAACAAAAAAGGGTAGTGATGACCGCGTGTTGCTGTCTCACTACCCTTTTTTATTTAACATATTGTTCAAGCAAGCGTTGCGTACTTGTTGATTGCTCAAGTGCTTTTTTCTCTTTTGCCCAATAGATCAAATATTGCTGATCTCCAACTTTAAAGACCATCTGCTGTAATTCCTCATTTAGCTCAGAGCTAATAGCAACCTTTAAAATATCCACCTCATATAAAGGCTCTCCTTTTAGTTCGTAGACAATATGATAAAGTGGTTTTTCTTCAAATATAGATCGTTCTTTTTTGCTTAATTTCTTAACATGGCTTAGAGGATAGTTTTCAATATAGGCTGTTGCATCTTGACCTGTTGCTTTAAATACAGATTGCTCCCCTTTAAATAGCTCGATTGCATCAATTTCTGCTGCATGATCTAAAATGTGAGAAATAGCCTCTTCCTCATTTTTTTCGCGAAACTGCAATGTAAAAGCGCCAATCAGAAAAATTGCAGCAAATATAACTAGTTTCCATCTTCGTTTATTCATTTTCATTACCCATTCAATGCCTTTTTAACAAAGCGGTTAATATCTACATCCGCCCCAATGACAAGCATAATATCTCCTAGCAAAATTTTATCACTTGCCTGCGGAGATACGATGATATCCGAACCACGTTTAAGGCCTACAATATTAAGCCCGTACTTCGCACGAATATCTAAATCCATAATGGAGTAACCTGCAATCGCATCATTGGCCTTAAGCTCCATAATGGAATGTTCATCTGAAAGCTCTAAATAATCAAGCACTGTATTAGACAGCATATTATTGGCAATACGTATCCCCATATCACGCTCAGGATGCACGACAAAATCTGCACCAATTTTACGCAGAACTTTTTCATGGTAATCATTTTGTGCCTTTACAGTAATCTGCTGAACACCGATTTCTTTTAAAATAATAGTCGTCAAAATACTAGCTTGAATATCTTCACCAATTGCTACGATCACATGCTCAAAATTACGAATACCTAATGAATTTAATACCGATTCATCCGTCGAATCTGCAATTACAGCCTGTGTGGCAATGGAAGCGAATTCGTCCACCCGCTCTGAGGAATGATCGATCGCCATAACTTGTGCCCCTTGACTCATTAGTTCGCGGACAATACTTCCTCCAAAACGTCCAAGTCCAATGACAGCAAACTCTTTTTTCATCATTATATATCCCTCCGAAAACTACTATACCCTTATTGTAACGCATTCTCTACTATATGTATCGTCAAAACAAGAGACTATTCGTCAATAAAAGACATCTCTTAGAAATCTTTGAAGGAATACCTGGTTTTAGTTAAGAGCACTCGGTTCTCCTCTTTGCTCAGGGGTACTCCTTTGGACGCTCGGTTACGTTATCAAGTTGCCCCTTTTTCCGATCAGGTTATGATTTTAAGTAATCCTTTCTTGTATGCCATGTTGTCCAAGGAATCTTTTGTATTTTCGGTATTATTACCCACTCTCTGTTAGCTTATCTAATAACTGCAAAACAAAGTACCTCCAATTGTTTTGAGCAAATAAATAAGTACCGAAACACGTCAAAATAGACGATGTATTCGGTACTTCCGTTTGCATCATTGAAAGGTAATAAACTTATGGATGTGTATTTGACATAAATAAATGGAATCGCAAGAAAAGTGTAAGGATTATTAATTACCCTCGATTTGATTTTGATTAGGCTTAAATGCATGTGTTTTCCCTCCATACACTATCAAGAAACCGATGAGACTTAATAATACGAGTATCCATGGGAAAGAACCCGCGCCTAATTGATTCAGCATCATTCCGCCAACAAATCCACCTCCAGCTACTGCAAGGTTGAAAATGGTGACAAAAATAGACTGAGCCACATCTGCTCCTTCCCCAGCAGCATCTGCTATAGCCATTTGTAATAATGTTGGTGCCCCGCCAAATGTCAAACCCCAAGCGGCTATTCCAATAAAAATGAGTAATGGTAAACCATTTGTAATTCCTAGCACAAGTGACGCAATAGCGAAACCAACAAGACTGATTATTGACATCAGCCGTAAATAGTTATCAATAAATATACCCATCACCCAAATCCCTACTATCGATGAGATTCCGAACGTTAGTAAAGCGAGACCGACGTGATTAGCAAGTCCAACATACGTCATGTATGGGGCGATATAAGTATAGAGAATGTTATGAGCCAAGATCCAAACGAAGACGACACACAAGATTGGACGAACGCCAGGCAATCGGAAAATCTCATAAATAGGCTGTCGTTGTTGAGCAGATTGTCCTGAAAAATCTGGCACTTTTATATATATCCATATCATCAAGAAAAGTGTAAGCACACCAATAATGATAAAAATAGATTGCCATTCCAAAAACATTCCTAACCAAGTACCCATGGGTAGCCCTAATGACAAAGCGATTGGTTGCCCTGTCCCTGCAATTGCCAACGCACGCCCTTGTAAAGATGGTGCTACCATCCGGCGCGCATATCCGGCCACAAGTCCCCATAGCAAACCGGTGGACATTCCCGCAAGGAAGCGTAATCCTAAGATGAGGACATAGTGAGAAGAGATTGCCGTTGCTATATTTGCAAGAAATAGGATACTTAGTGCCAGTAACAACACTTTCTTTCGCCTCCATCCTCTTGTTAACGCAACAAGGGGAATGGCCGCTACAACCGAACCGATGGCAAAGAGTGTCACCAATTGCCCCGCTAGTGCCTCTGAAATATTGAGCCCTTTACTGATTTGTGGCAGTAATCCAGCTGGAATCGTCTCGGTCATAATTGCAAGAAAACTAGCAACCGATAAGGCGATTAAATTCCATATAGGAAGTTGAAGTGCATGGGATGTTTCTGATGATTTAAACCCGCTCACTGTTTTCTTCCTACTAACCCGGAAGCCGCCATATCTTTGTCCCCATGTCCCGCGTCAAGTGCACGTTGGAATCGTTGCAATCCGGCACGAGTAATATCTATAGGTATCTCCATTTGCTCTGCAGCTTCCACAACTAATTGTGCATCTTTCACTGCATTAGCAATGGAAAAACTGGTTGTATAGTCGTCCTTCATCATTGCTGCCGCCTTTTGTTGAAAATAAGCATTATCCATTGGTCCACCAGTAACGACATCGACAACAAGTGTTGGATCAACGCCTAGTTGCTTGGCTATTGTAAGGCTCTCTGCAACACCATGTGTTAACGCAAAAACCCAACTGTTTAATGCTAATTTTAAACGACTACTTGTTCCTGCTTGATTGGAAACCCATACTGTGCGTTTTCCTATCGCATCAAAAATGGGTTTAATCTGTTCCTTTTCTTCCGTTGGCCCAGAGGCGAGAATAACAAGCTGTCCTTGTTCTGCTGGCTGTTTCGTCCCCTGAACAGGTGCATCGTAAAAGATCAAATCATGTTGTTTGGCAAAGGAAGCTAATTCATCAATCGCTGTTATTCCAACGGTACTCATTTGAATCCATATCATCCCCTTAGACAAGCTTTGCTTTACCGATTGCATGACCTCTAATACGGCAGGTCCATCTTTGAGAAGACTGATAATCACATCAGTACCACTTACCGCCTCTTGTGGCGTATCAAACACGTGAATACCAGTAGATTGAAGCTTTTCTGCCTTAGAAAGCGTTCGGTTCCATGCTTGTACATGAAACGCATTTTTTTGTAAATTAGCAGCAACAGGGGCACCGATAATTCCTGTACCAAGTACGGTGATTGTTTTCACTTTTAACTTTACATTGTTCATACTATAAAGACCTCCAATGATAAACTGAATGCTTACGAAGTAAGACCTTCATTCAGCCTACTTAATTTATTTGTCACATACTCTATTACTTTATTTTTAGAATCCTCCTCTCTCTATTAAAGATGCTTTTATATGGAACTATGCAGCTCCTTTATAAAGTTCATTGTCATTTTATTAAATAAAAGGTACGATGTACATGCATAAAATAATGTATAACAACCTATAAACCTTATTTAAATATATATAATATTGTTTTTTGTTTTATTAATAAAAGGAGGTAGTAAAATGGATAAAATTGATGTAGATATCTTAGAGTTGTTGCAAAGAAATGGTCGAATTTCGATGGTCGAATTAGGCAAAGAGGTCCACATGACACAACCAGCAGTAAAAGAAAGGGTGAGAAAGCTAGAAGAGAAAGGAATCGTTACGGGATATCAGGCTTC
Organism: Lysinibacillus sp. NPDC093688; assembly: GCF_050280145.1. NCBI lineage: Bacteria > Bacillati > Bacillota > Bacilli > Caryophanales > Bacillaceae > Lysinibacillus > Lysinibacillus sp. NPDC093688. Next base: position 241,511 of record NZ_JBNNUX010000002.1, on the reverse strand, counting down.
TGTTTCCCCGCATAGGATTGGAAAATGTACCTCGGCGTTTATCCTTATCCAATCCTATGACTGTCATTCCTTTATAGATTTTTGCGAGCAATCACCAGAAGTAATCGATTTATACCGAATAAGTGGTCAGTTCAATTATTTACTTAAGGTGGTAACCGAATCGATGGAGACATTAGAGGAATTTAGTGATACCTGTAATAAACATGGAAATTTCACCACCCTAATGGTGCTATCAAACAAAATTGAAAACAAGGCATTGCTTCCTAAAACAGAAACCTTAGATCAATAGCATGTGAAATAGAATCACTTTATTATTTTTCAAAAAAGAACCTCTTTCTCAAGGAAAAGAGGTTCTTATGCTACCAATAATAATATTTTTCATCCCTATTCTTGGTCCAATGCACCATCAAATATAGAAAAAAAGCCTCCTTCTTTGCTTCGCTTTTGGCACAGATGGCAATTATTCATCCTAATTCTTTTCTCATTCAAATTCCAAGAAAATTGTACGTTTTTATTTTTCTTCTTCAAAATTTGGTAGATCCAGTTGCCATATTCATGAACCAAGCGCATGAAGGTTGTCGGATGAACCAAAACACCACATTCCTTCAGGATTTCATCAAAGAAGCCTGCTTGAAATCCTTGCTCGTGTATTTGTATAATATTTCCCTCTCCAAAGCCTCGTAATCACCCAGTATAAGGATGGTGTGTAATAACAATAAAATTGTTTCATTTCAAAGTGTAAACATGTATAACACCGTTCAGAAAATAGTTGTTTAATTACATACTCCCATACTTATTTTTCGCAAATCAGATATCAATATAGTCTTTTAAAAATCTTTTAAAATCCTGAGTATTCTTCCACATACTCGTCTTAAGAGCACTGTTAGATTACAAAAAAGTGCTTATGTCACTTCAAAGTGCGTACTTCTCAAGTGTGGTTCCTTGATGCAAAATAACAGTGAACAAAGCAGATTCTAGAAGGAGCTAAAACACTATGAATAATGAAACTCAATCAACACGCAAAGTCGCCTTAGTTGTAGGCGCAAATGGTGTCATCGGTCGCAACCTCATTGATCACCTAATTACTCTCCCTGATTGGGACGTGATAGGTGTATCCCGTCGAGGCGGAGAATCCGTTGACCGTGTCCGGTATGTAGCTGCGGATCTACTCAATACAGACGACACCTGGGAGAAGTTAGGCGATTTAACTGAGGTAACACACATCTTCTATGCCGCCTATCAGGACCGTCCAACTTGGGCCGAACTCGTTCCCCCTAATCTCACCATGCTAGTAAACACCGTAGAAGTGATCGAATCAGCCGCACCAGGCTTAAAACATGTAAGTTTGATGCAGGGTTACAAGGTATATGGCGCACACCTCGGTCCATTCAAGACTCCGGCTCGTGAGACAGACGCTAACCATATGCCGCCCGAGTTCAATGTTGATCAGCAAGATTTCTTAGAACAAAGGCAAAAAGGTAAGGCTTGGACTTGGTCGGCGCTCCGTCCTTCTGTAGTCTGCGGCTTCTCGCTTGGAAATCCAATGAACCTCGCTATGGTTATTGCAATCTACGCTTCAATTTCGAAGGAACTTGGACTGCCACTGCGGTTTCCGGGCAAGCCGGGTGCTTACGATAGCCTCTTAGAGATGACAGATGCTGGACTTCTCGCGAAGGCAACAGTATGGGCGGCAACTGAAGAGCGTTGTGCTAATCAGGCATTCAACATCACGAATGGCGATTTGTTCCGCTGGAATGAATTATGGCCGAAAATCGCTCACTACTTCGGCTTGGAAACGGCGCCTCCTTTGCAAATGTCCCTGGACGTTGTCATGGCGGACAAGGAGCATCTTTGGAACAAAATGGTTGAGAACCATGGGCTTACTCAGCATTCCTATAAAGACGTATCTTCCTGGGGATTCGGTGATTTCGTGTTCTCTTGGAATTACGATTTCTTCGCTGACGGAACTAAGGCCCGTCGCTTAGGTTTTCATGAATACGTCGATACCGAAGCGATGTTTATGAACATCTTCGACGACTTCCGCAAACGCAAAATCATTCCATAAACGAAAAGCCGGCATTTTTATATGAACTGCATCCCAATTGTTAGACACAGTCTAACAATTGAAGGTGCAGTTTTTCTATGGCTAAATTTTATTCTCAAGCGGTAAAAAAATATTTAAAGGGGACTGAAGGTGAAAAAAACAATCGCCAAATCTCAAGGTGTTGCTTCGAGTGTATTTACGAATGGTGTGAAAAGTTATGAGTCGCATGATGAAACCACTTTTGTAAAACGCTATACATCCTATTCTCCTCCATATAAACTAGATGTCTCTCATTATATGAATGAACACGAGACATCTATCAAGGAAACAGCGGCACTTTTCAATATTCCGCCTTACGAAACACTTCGGAATGGAAATTAGCTTATGAAACAGGAGGATTGTACGCCCTACAATAAAAGGGGTGTGCATCCATGAAATCGTTGAGGGGTCAGTAAAAGCATTACAAGCTGAAAATGAGCGTTTACGTATGGGGATGTGTACTTAAAAAAGTTGAATACCTTATTCAAAACAAGACAAAATCTGAGTAGTCTATGAGCTTAAGCATGACTTTCCCGTGAAGGTGCTACTTCAGCTCGTGGATATTCAGCGTAGTATGTACTATTATTGGGTAAGACATTTCGATCGTTATGGCTATCGTCGTATTTGTGATGAACTGACGAACCGCGGGCACAAAATAAATCATAAAAAAGTGTATCGTATCATGAAAGAATTAGGCTTAAAATGTCTCGTGTTGCATTAAAATCAGATGAATATTAATAACCAATAATAAATTAAGAATAAGAAAAGCCTATTTTGAAAAAGTTTGTTCAAAATAGGCTTTAATCATATTTTATTAATTTATATTTTTATAAAAAAGATTGATCAAATTAATTACCATGAATCCTCTATGAAAACCGACTAAATAATTATTTCATCTGTCCTTTAAAATTCATGATTCTAATCAGTCTCTAGTTAAAACATTTACCTAATTATAGATGACTTCCACCAGTTACATCCATATTATGCCCAGTAATAAAACTCGCTTTTTCACTCGCTAGAAATGAAACAACATTTGCAATTTCTTCTGGTTGACCCTCTCTTTTTAAAGCACTCATATTCTTTGCATTTTCTTGACCTTCTTCTGTATGCAGCCAGTTAGCAGTTGAATCCGTATCAATGATTCCAGGCATTATGGAATTAACCGTAATTCCTTTTTCACCTAATTCCTTTGCTAGTGTAAACGTCATTGTATTAATTGCGCCTTTTGTCATACTGTATACCATCATATGTGGAAACGCGATACGTGTCACACCTGATGATAGATTTATTACCCTACCATTGGATTCGATAAGTCCGATTAAAGATTGTGTGATAAAATATGGTGCTTTAACATTTGCATTAAATAGACGATCGAACTCATTATAACCCACGTCTCCAAATCCATTTGATGTAGCATGTCCAGCATTGTGAACAATTGTATGCAATGATACATTATTATCTTGGATTATCATTTTTTTGATTTTTATGATAAACTCTTCAATCCCTTCACTGGAATTGAAATCACCTTGAATTAAATGTGCTTGTCTGCCAATTGATTCAATTTCTTCTTTAACCTGATTAGCTTTTTCAATATTTTGATTATAATGTAATAGTAAATTGAATCCATCATTTGCAAGTTGGATTGCGATTGCTTTTCCTATCCCTCTAGAAGCTCCTGTTACTAATGCGTAATTATTTTTTTTCATGTAATATAACCTCCCTTTAAAGAGAGTGTAAGGGTTAACCTAAGGGGGAAGGTCAATTAATTAATACTTAGACGGAAAAATAAATTCCGAAAGGCGCTTGGAGGAATATAGATACTCATCTGGGTTTAATATACGTTCATAAATATATGGTTCGGATAATTCTATTTCGTTATTTTTCAGGATCTCATTTATTTTTAATACCGATTCTTCTTGATAAGGATCAATTTCATAAAAAAACTTTTGCGTTTGAAAGCCAAAATAACTTGTGATTCCCAATTGATTCAATTTTTGATTTTCCAATTGTAAAGCGACACGAATAGGGTGAATTTTATTATCTATCAGCTTATATTTGATTATTTTTTCAATCTTTTTAACATTAAATTCGCTAACTAATTCCTCGACGTTATTCAGCGCTACACATATATTTTCATTTGGCAATAATTCATATTCATATACGAGCAATGCTTCTAAATACTCTTTTTGGACTTCATTATTTAACATCATAATTGCAGGACTCAGGGCTTTCAAATTATTTATTGTTTGATTTGCATCTTTTATCTTGTTCATTTCCAATTGAAGCTTTTCTTCTATTAAATTATTTATTTCATCATCTGATAATTTTCTATGGATGATTTTACTGATTTCATTTAAGCTAAACCCTGCTTGTTTTAACAAATTTATTCGTTTAGCAGTTAGTAACTGGTTCTTATCATAATATCGATAATCATTATTTGGATCAACAAACGCTGGATTCAAAATATTATGTTCATCATACAGATACAAAGTTTTTCGTGATAAGCCAGTCAATTTGCTAAAATTCTTTATTAGAAGCAAATTATTATTCACTAATAAATCACCTACTTTCAATTTTATTTTGATTTATAATATACATTATAGGATTTAAGTTCAATTTATTAAAACGTGGATCTTCCACTTGAATAGACGTTCTGAAGAAATACAATACGAAAAATAAAACCCATTCATATACAAATGGGTTCAGTTCATCTTCTTTCAAGCCGATATCTCGTTCGTATGAAAAAAAATCGTTCTTATAAAGGGCAAGTTAGAAAAATCGCACCAATCTTTTACATAGTAACGTCCAAGTGAAAAATTGGTTACAGAGTTTAAAATTATTAGGCGAAAAATTCTACCTATCACCGATGACCCCTATATGTCATTTTCGTCTCCAAGCTCTGGATTGGCCAGAACGGTAGCTCTTCCCCCGTACTTTCTTTCTAGATGCGAATCCCCCCACCTACACATCATATGAAGAATCTCCTTTAAACTCCAACCGTAGTCGGTCAACTCATACTCGACTTTTGGTGGAACCTGATTGTAAGAAGTGCGTAAGATGACGCCTTCCTCTTGAAGCTCTCGAAGCTGCTGCGATAACATTTTTTGAGTAATTGCAGGTATCAACCTTTTCAATTCATTGTTACGTTTCTTGCCAAATGTCAGATGAAAGAGAATCACAGGTTTCCATTTCCCTCCAATTACCTCCAAAGTTGCCTCTACCGCCGTATTGTAAATCTTATGAGAATCCTTCATTACACACCACACCTTACTTTTTATGAATAATCCAGCACATGTCACTGTAAATATCCGATGAATTTGATCCATTAGTGTCCATCATTGATATTATAACTGCAACCCAAAAGCTAACCTCTAGTTCTCGCTCGAAATGAAAGATAAATAAGACAAATCCATTTTTTAAAAAAATTAAAGATTAATCAAAATGGATTTATCTCTAGCAAATTTAGGCTTTTTAATCTACTTCATTTAATTCAGCTTTGTTACATTTTTCATCATTAGTCATTTCTAGCTCTAAAATTAAATTAAGGGAACTACGTTTCTTTTGTATCCTCTACTTCTGTCTTCGAGGTTCAGGACTTGCACCCTATAGTTCATACACATGCCGAGCGCACATTAAGTATATCTTTGCCAACACGGCAAAGATATACTTAAAAACACTCAGGTCACCTCTTGATTGGGTTGCTCCCTTTTCCGTTCTGGTAACAACTTAGTGGTGACTAACCGTATATTTTTGCATAAAAAAGACGAGGAAAAAAAATCCCCGCCTTTTAATCTGCTATTTTATGCGTTACGCATTTCATCTAAAACACGATTTACACGTTTTTCCAGCATTTTCATACCGCTACCACCAGCTTGCATGTGACGAAGCTGACCATCTTTATCGAACACAAAATATGCAGGTACGTATTGATTTTCAAATGCATCTGTTAGCTTTAATTCGCTATCCACAAAGATTGGTTGAACAATGTCATGCTCTGCCGCTACCGATTTGATCGTTTCTAAGTTTGTATCTTCCTCAGAACGTGGCATATGCACGGCAATAACGTTTAACTCATCTTTGTATTGGTCACGGAAATTGTTGACATCCGGCATTGCCTCTTTACATAAATGACAACTAACCGACCAGAAATGGATTAACGTTGGTTTTTCGCCTACTAAATCCGCTTTTGTTACTTCTCCATTTAACCAAGTCGTTGCGCCTACAAGTTCAGGCATTTGTTCACGAAGTTTCATAAAACATTCTCCTTTTTCCTTTTTCTAGGATCATTATCAAAACGTGTGGTTGATTTCCGTTCCGGCTGGGCGCGTCGGGGCAACAAATGTTTTCTGTGCGAAAGCGCAGTGCAACGTAGCGGCAGCAACAGGATGTTGGTCACGAAGGCGTTATCACAGGACGTGATGCTTTTAGCCTTCGTTCCCCTCCCGCTTCGCTTCAGGGTCCCGGGCCAACAGATGTTTTCTGCGCGAAAGCGTAGTGCTAACGTAGCGGCAGCAGCACCGACGTTGGTCACGAAGGCGTTATCACAGGATGTGATGCTCTTAGCCTTCGTTCCCCTATCGCCGATCCCCAAGGAGTCGCCTAGCCTCCACTACAATCAACTTATTTACAAAGTAGACGTTTTAACAAAAGTCATCCCCAATTTTTGGTGATGAACCTTTTTCTCTATCAAGTTTAAAAAAATCCCCACAAACTTACTGTGGGGACTCTTTATTTGTTGAATGATCTAAAACTCTAAATTATAGAGTTGCTTGACCTGGGCGCCAGTTTGCTGGGCAAAGACCACCAGTTTGTAATGCTTGAAGTACACGTAAAGTTTCGTCTACATCACGACCGATGTTGTTATCGAATACTGTTTGGTATTTTAATTCGCCTTCTGGGTTGATGATGAATAAGCCGCGTAGTGCGATACCTTCTTCTTCAATTAATACACCATATTCTTTTGAAATTTGGTGATTTGTATCTGCTGCTAATGGGTATTTTAACTCACCAAGACCATTTTTAGTGCGGTCAGTGTTAATCCAAGCTAAGTGAGTGTGGATTGTATCAGTAGAAACACCGATTACTTCTGCATCTAAGTCTTCGAACTCATCGTAACGATCGCTCATTGCAGTGATTTCTGTTGGACATACGAAAGTGAAGTCCATTGGATAGAAGAAAAGTACTGTCCATTTGTCTTGTGCTTTGATGTCTTCTAATGATACTTTGCCAAATGATTTGTCTGCAAGTACCGCTTCCATTGTAAAGTCAGGTGCTTGTCTACCTACCATGCGTTCTGCCATTATTAATCCCTCCGATTATATATGTAGTGTATATATTCCATTCGCACCAGCGAACTCGTCTTCTACGATAGCAGAGTAATCGTAGTTTTTCAAACAAGTAAACTTCACAAAAGTGCACACTTTTAATTATCTGACAAATTTTCGTCAAATCCCCAAATGGAATAGCTGCTACAGCCTATTTATTAGCTATTTTTAACAACTTTATTCTAGTTTAAACAAAAATTTTCTATGCGATATTTATGTATAATTTCTAAAAATTTCATCTACTTTTTTTTCATTAAAAACGATTGCAAATTCTTTATTATTATGTATAATTGTAATGGTTTTAGTAAACTAAAAGTTTCGTTAAAGTAAACTTCATATTTCAAAAGTTTATGATTGCTAAACTTCTTCTAGGAGGGAAAAGATGCAAATAGGAGCAAAAATCAAAGCGCTTCGTTTAAAAAAAGGTCTTACCCAAGAGGAACTTGGAGAACGTACAGATTTAAGTAAAGGGTATATCTCTCAATTAGAACGTGATCTAAATTCACCTTCCATTGAAACATTATTTTCACTATTAGAAGTTTTAGGGTCAACACCTAAAGAATTTTTCGATGATGGAGCACCTGAACAAAAGGTTGTATATACAGAGGAAGATCAATCCACTTATACAGATGAAGAAAAAAAATATGAAATTCAGTGGCTGATTCCTACATCAAATGAAAAAGAAATGGAACCCATTTTCTTAACACTTGCTGCTGATGGTGAATTTAAGCAGTTTGAACCCTCCCTCTCAGAGACATTTATTTATGTTGTCGAAGGGCGTATTCGTCTCGTTTTAGGAGATGAACAGTACATAGCGAGTGAAGGCAATGCTCTCTATTTTGACGCGACAGATCATCATCAAATTTTTAATGCACATGCTGATGAAACAAAAATTTTACTTGTCGCAACGGATTCATATTTATAGCTTAAGGAGGCGCATCTATGACAACGAATTCGATTATCCGCTTTGAAAATGTTTCAAAGTCCTATAATGACGGCACGGTCGTCTTAAAAAACATTAACCTGGAGCTAGAAAAGGGAAAATTCTATACACTACTAGGTCCGTCTGGTTGTGGTAAAACAACTATTTTACGTATGATTGCTGGGTTCACAGAACCGACAACAGGAAATATCTATTTTCATGATAAAAAAATCAACTCAGTGCCAGCAAATGACCGCCAAGTAAATACTGTTTTTCAGGACTATGCATTGTTTCCTCATTTAAACGTCTTTGAAAACGTCGCATTTGGGCTTCGTATAAAAAAGCTTCCTGAAAGTGAAATTAAAAACCGAGTTGCTGAAGCGTTAAAATTCGTTAACTTAGCAGGCTATGGCAATCGTGAAATTTCTGAAATGTCTGGTGGTCAACGTCAGCGTGTAGCCATTGCTCGTGCAATTGTGAACGATCCTGAAGTAATTTTACTTGATGAGCCTCTTTCTGCTTTAGATTTAAAGCTACGTACAGAAATGCAATATGAGTTACGGGAGTTACAACAACGACTTGGGAAAACATTTGTATTTGTCACACACGATCAAGAAGAAGCACTTGCCATGAGTGATGAAATCTTTGTCTTAAGTGAAGGTGAAATTCAACAATCTGGTACACCAGTAGATATTTATGATGAGCCAATTAACCGCTTCGTTGCTGATTTTATTGGTGAATCAAATATTGTTCCTGGCGTGATGATTGAAGATTTCAAAGTGGAATTTGCTGGTAAAGTTTTCGAATGTGTTGACCAAGGTATGAAGCAAAACGAAAAAATTGATATTGTCATTCGCCCAGAGGATTTAGAAATGACAACAATCGATAAAGGAAAACTTGTCGTTAAAGTTGATACTCAATTGTTCCGCGGGGTGCACTATGAATTATCTACGTACGACAAAGATGGCAATGAGTGGCTCGTGCATTCATTGAAAAAAGCTGAGGTAGGGACAGAAATTGGTTTAGACTTTGATTCGGAAGCAATTCATGTAATGCGCTTAAATGAAACAGAAGAAGAATTCGACAAACGTTTAGAGGCGTACGGGGACGACGAAGATGCAAACTAAGACTTCGAAATCAGCCTTATTTCCTTATGTTTTATGGATTGCATTTTTCGTTATCGCGCCGATTGCACTTGTTGTTTACTATTCCCTACTAGATATACATGGCAATTTCACGCTCGATAACTATAAAGCATTCTTTACTTCTGTCTATTTAAAAATGACATTAAGTTCATTCTGGTATGCGTTTTTAATTACGTTCTTTACGTTACTTGTTTCGTATCCAACAGCCTATTTTTTAACAAAGACGAAACATAAACAGCTTTGGCTTTTACTAATTATTATTCCTTCTTGGATTAATCTATTGTTAAAAACATATGCTTTTATCGGGATTTTTGGCTTGTACGGCCCATTGAATGCATTTATCGAAGTACTTGGTTTTGATCCGAAGCAAATGCTATTCACTGATATTAGCTTTGTGTTCGTATCCGTTTATATTTTTATTCCATTCATGATTTTACCGATTTTCAACTCATTGGATCGTTTAAATCCGGCTCTTGTTTATGCAGCACGTGATTTAGGGGCATCTGCCTTTACTACATTCCGCCGTGTTATATTGCCGTTAACAATGGACGGTGTTAAATCAGGTATTCAAGTTGTATTTATTCCTGCATTATCACTCTTCATGATTACTCGTTTAATTGCAGGAAACCGTGTTATTACACTGGGTACAGCTATTGAACAACAATTCCTTGTCACTCAAAACTGGGGAATGGGTTCAACAATTGCTGTTTTCTTAATTTTATTTATGGTCATCGTTATGTTAATTACAGGACAGAAAAAAGATAAAGGAGGTCGCGTACGATGAGAAAACTATCTGCTACAGCAAGAGTGTATTTAGCGATTGTTTTTATCGTCTTGTATGCACCTATCTTCTATTTAATCTTCTATTCGTTCAATAGTGGTGGCACGATGAATAGTTTTGAGTCCTTTACGTTAGAACATTATAAAGCCGTGTTTGAGGATTCACGTCTACTTGTCATTCTAATTAATACAGTGATCGTGGCATTACTCTCTGCATTGATTTCTACAATCATCGGGACACTAGGAGCTATTGGCATTGTTACTGTAAAAGATTCAAAAATGCGTAATACTCTACTTTCTTTAAACAATGTGTTAATTGTGAGCCCGGATGTCATTATTGGTGCAAGCTTTTTAATTTTATTCACAATGATTGGTATTAAATTAGGCTTTGCTTCTGTGTTATTAGCCCATGTAGCGTTCAGTGTTCCAATTGTTGTACTGATGGTCTTACCGAAGCTATTAGAAATGAATAAATCATTAATCGATGCTGCATTAGATTTAGGAGCAACGAAAAAAGATGTCATGATGCGTGTTATTTTACCGTATATTCAACCTGGTATTTTTGCAGGGTTCTTCCTTGCCTTAACGTATTCTCTAGATGATTTTGCGGTAACATTTTTCGTAACAGGTAACGGCTTCAGTACATTATCTGTTGAAATTTACTCGATGGCACGTGCCGGTATTTCCTTAACGGTTAATGCTATTTCTGGTTTAGTATTCTTTGTAACGGTTATTGTCGTAGTTGGCTATTACTTCATTACAAGCCGCGCTAATAAAAGAACGGGGGGAACTCAATGAAGCAATTAATTCAGGCTACAATCGCAATCCTTGTCGTTTCCGCCCTTTTATTCTATGCTGCTGACGTCCTAAGTGTCGGCGGTGGGAAAAGTGGTAAAGATACGTTAACAATCTTTAACTGGGGAGAATATATTGACCCGGATTTGCTGAAGCAATTTGAAAAAGAAACAGGCATTCACGTCATCTATGAGACATTTGATTCAAATGAAGCAATGATGACAAAAATTCAACAAGGTGGTACAGCTTACGATATTGCAGTACCTTCTGAATATATGATTGAAAAAATGAAGGAAGAAAACTTACTTATTCCTTTAGATAAAACAAAAATTCCTAATTTAAAAAATATCGATCCGTATTTTTTAGACTTACCATTTGATGACGACAATAAATATTCTGTTCCATATTTCTGGGGGACAGTCGGCATTGTCTATAATCCAAAGCTCGTTGGAAACCTTGACTTCTCATCTTGGGAGGACTTATGGGATCCTTCATTAAAGCGTAAAGTCTTTTTAGTAGATGGTGCACGTGAAGTGATTGGTATGGGCTTAAACAGCCTTGGCTACTCTCTCAACTCTTTAAATAAACAGGAGCTACGTCAAGCTACTGATAAACTAATCACATTGGCGCCAAATGTAAAAGCTATTATCGGGGATGAAATTACACCGCTGATGGTTAATAATGAAGCTAGCGTGGCACTCACTTGGTCTGGTCAAGCAGCTGACATGTTGTCAGAAAATGAAGATTTAGACTTTGCTGTACCAAAGGAAGGCTCAAACTTATGGTTTGACAATATGGTCATCCCAAAAACGTCAAAAAATATAGATGGCGCACATGCCTTCATCAATTTCATGCTAAAAGCTAAATCAGGGGCTAAAAACGCTGATTATGTAGGCTACTCTACCCCTAATATTGCAGCGATGAAGTTAATGGATAAGGAAGTTGTATCTGATAAGCGATTCTATCCTTCAGAAGAACAACGTAAAACATTAGAAGTTTATAAAAACTTAGGCCCTGATTACTTAGGTAAATACAATGAGCTGTTTTTAGAATTTAAAATGAGTATTCGATAACCTCAAAACTGAAAGCCTTAAAAAGCGCAAGAAATCAATTTTAAAAAAGTTGATTTCTTGCGTTTTTTTGATGTTATATTTTTAAATTTTTCTATAAAGATATACTGTCAGGTGTCAATTCAGATGACCTTCTGGCAAAATGAGGGGTTGATTTCCGTTCCGACTGGGCGCTTTGTTGCTGCCGCTTCGCTTTCGCACAGAAAACATCCGCTACGCTGCAGGGTCTCTGGCCAACAGATGTTTTCTGCGCGAAAGCGTAGTGCTAACGTAGCGGCAGCAGAGGGTTTTGTTTGTGCGAAAGCGCAGCGACAGCAAAAGGTTTTGGACTGTGCGAAAGCGAAGCGGCAGCAACAACAGCACCGATGTTGGTCACGAAGGCGTTATCACAGGATGTGATGTTCTTAGCCTTCGTTCCTCTATTGCTAACCCCCAAGGAGTCGCCCAGTCGTAACGAAGATCAACCACTTCACAAGAATGTATCTTTCCGACATATCACTCTAATTTATAGTAATAAAGCGATGTGTCCTAACCTCTTTTTCATTTATCTATTGGTAGACTTCTATGGGGAAACTGGGTACAGTATTTGTTTTAATAATTAGAATCCCCATAACTTTACTAGTAAATCTCTTATTTCAGACTTATAGTCAATAGTAAACGCACAAACCTTGTGGTAGACTGTAATATATTTCAATATAGAAAGGGGTATTTGATGACCCAGCAGAAGTCTAATAAGGCGGCTTTGTTTATTTTAATGTTTAATATGTTTATCGCAATGGGGAGTATTGGAATTATTATTCCTGTCATGCCTGAGTATTTAAAACTATTTGGTGCTGCAGGACAAGTACTTGGCATGTTGATCGCAACGTTCGCCTTAGCACAATTCGTATTTTCTCCAATTGCTGGGAATCTTTCAGATCAATACGGTCGAAAAAATCTCATTATCTTCGGTCTTATTGTAACAGGACTTGCACAAATTGGTTTCGGGCTTTCTACAGATGTGTGGATGCTCTTCTTGGCACGCTTTTTAGGTGGCCTTGGTTCTGCATTTGTGGCACCTCCTATTATGGCTTTTGTGGCAGACGTCACAACGTATGAGGAACGAGGAAAAGGTATGGGTATGCTAGGGGCAGCAATGTCCTTTGGCTTTATGATTGGACCTGGTATCGGTGGATTCCTTTCAAAAGTTAGTTTGCATTTCCCATTTTATACAGCTGGATTTGCAGCTATCTTAGCAGCCATTTTATCGTTCTTTTTATTGCCTGGTACAAAACCAAACACAGCACAAAAAGCGCAGAGGCAGGATAATCTTGCAAAGCAAATGGTACGTTCAGTCCGAATGCCTTATTTTGTCATGCTAATTATCATGCTAGTATTCTCATTCGGAATTGCTAACTTCCAAACAACATTATCATTATTTGTTACAGATAAGTTTAATTACACACCTACTGAGATCGCCATTATATTAGTTGTCGGTGGCGCTTTTGGTGTTGTTGTTCAAATATTTGTTATTACACCACTGTTTAATCGCTTCGGCGAAATGAAAGTAGTGTTAGTCAATTTATTTATTGCATCCGTTTCAATTTTCTTAATACTATTTGTATCTGGCTTTGCTCTTATTCTAGTTGTAGCGACAATCTTCTCTACAGCTACGACATTGATTCGTCCAGCAGTCAACACACTGATTTCAAAGCTTGCTGAAAATGAACAAGGCTTTGCAGCTGGTATGAACAATGCGTATATGAGTCTTGGTAATATGATTGGTCCAGCTTTAGCAGGTATATTATTCGATTGGAATATGAACAGTCCTTATATTTTCGGGTCTATTATTTTAATGGCTTGCTTCTTCCTTGCACTTATTTGGACAATGAAAAAAGCACCTCACCTTATGCATCCTGATACAAAATAGTCTGAAAAGCGATTGATTAATTTTAGAGGTATGAACCCAACCATTAGATAACTTGTTGAACAATATATATGAGGAAATTATATTCGCTTTCCGTATGGAGAAAGGTTATTCATAAGAAGTTGCTAACATTATCAAATGTTGCTACCGAAACATTCTATCGTGGAGAGTGTGGGTATGATAGCCTTCCAACAAATACGTATGATAAAATCTTTCGGACATTGGGATTTATATACACGAGAAATAGCAAAAGCTAGCTGCAGGCTGACGGTCATGATGTGCAACTATAAATAACGCAAAACACCCGGTATTTAGCGCCTCTCGCTAAATACCGGGTGTTCATGCTTTATTCAAAAAGGAGCAGATGATCGTTTCATTTCTGATTCTATTCTTTATGCAGCTTTTGAACGGTCTCCTTTGCGTCAGTGGCAATGTCCGTTATGATGCCATCTACACCTAACGTATAGAGGTATTCAACGCTTTTCACATCATTCACGGTCCAAACATAAATCGGCTTATCGATCATTTTCGCTGAACTAATTAATCGAGGACGGGCAAAAGACTCTTCGACGACGAAGAAATCCGCGTCGAACTGATTGAGTGAAGCAAATGTAGCGAATATGACATACCCGACTGTTAAATCTGGTGCCGCCTTCTTCATTTTCTGCACGAGCTCATAATCTAAGCTCTGGAAAATGACCTGTTGTTCTGCCTTATGTCTACGAATCGTATCGACTAAGATAGGGACTAAGTCTTTCTCATATCCATGTGTTTTGAGCTCCACATTTAACTTGATTTTACCTTTCGTACGCTCCAACACCTCATCAAGAGATGGCACATTGTCTTGGAACTTACCTACACGCAGCGAAATTTGTTGAAGCTGGGCGAGGGTAAGATCAAAAACATTCACATTTTTGCCGGACAGTCGTTTCAAATTCTCATCATGAATGACCGCAAGCTTGCCATCTTTCGTCTGCAAAATATCGAGCTCGATATAATCAGCACCTGTCCGAATGGCGCCTTCGAAGGCACCCATTGTATTCTCTATGCCTGAAATGGTGTCGCCCCGATGAGCCATAATGATGAACTTTTCATTGGCTTCTCCCCAATCAGTCAACAGGGCGGTTGCTCCCCAGCCTATAACAATAAGAATGAGCATTCCGAATGCAGTCAGCGCTGCACGATAACGTCGCATGAGCGAACGCTGCATATCGCGTCCTTTCCAGACAGAAGCATCGACTCCATCGGTATCAATGTCCACGCGGTCATGACCTTGATATCGTACATAAAGCAGGGTGATAATGGTAATGAACATTGGAGTCATAATTAGTGTTGCGATATACAAACCAAAGCTAAGCGCGATGCCAATGGTAATCATTAATCTAGAATCGCCATCCCCAATAGGAAGGAGAAACACGATTAGGGCGATTAGGGTAATCAGGCAGATAAGTAGAATGAACAGCAACAGGAAGATTACTGCCCATTCAAACACAGCTCTAACTAATGACCACTTACTACGCCAGAATAATCGCTTGCTCTCGCGAACGGCGTTCCAGAATTGATATTTGCCTTCTAATACCATAATCGGCAGAGCATAGATACAGATTAAGTTCAATGCCAAAATGAGCAGTCCTACGATGACAAGAGCGATAGTTCCAAAGGTTGTCTTCATCAGCTCACCCGTAATAAAGTTCGGAACCGTCATATTAGGCAATAGTGTTCCACCGATGTTGGCATCGAGTAGCGGGAACAGGAGCAATAAATAGAGAGCAAGTCCGAAAACCCCGATGCGCCATAAACCTGGCAAGCTAGAGATTGCCTTGAACAATACGGGGCGGATTCGTGCGCGCTTCTCTTGAATCCCATAGTACGCAATATAGAAGAGAACCGTGAACTCTGTGTAAATGAGCATGATGGCAATTGGCATCATTACCAGTACACTAAGTAGACCATATTTGCTGAACAAGAAGCGCAGAAGGTCATGATTGGCGGCTGCCTCGAAGCCCCCAACAGCCAGTAATTTGTTAAAAATTATGGATAACAACGGGATAAATACACTTATCGTTAGCAATTTGTATATCAATTCAAATATAAGAAAAGGACGGTACGCATACTTCCACACCTTTAAAATATCCCTCGTCATCTGAAAAGGCATAAATCTTAAACGATTCGTATTGGTTTGTTTCGTATTCATGGTTTTGGTTTTCCTTTAGTTAGTATCATGGTACATATTCCATTATATACCTACATTTCATTCATTCCAACAAGACTGTGGAGTGTAATGAGTGAGTATATAGTAGTTCTAGCTCCATTCTTTCGGGTGTGCTAAAATGGTAGTAACTATGATTGATTTCCCTGTTAAAACTCCTTGTATATCAAGGAAAACAGGCTGTCTTTACTACATTATTATTAGATCAATTATGCCTCGGCATAATTGCGTCTGGAATCGGCTTTGTGCTTGCACAAAGAATTCCTTTCCGATTCCGTGACATCCGCCGGAGGCTTTGGGCCAACGTGATGTTGGTCACTCAGTCATTGCCACAGGACGTGGCGTTCTTAGACTGAGTTCCTCTAGTTCAGCGGGTGTTTAGAAACCCGCTGAAAGAAGTTAAAACCATTATTACCACTAGGGGAGTCTTTAAAAGGCTGAGACGTATATTGTCATATACGGACCCTTTGAACCTGATCTAGTTCACACTAGCGGAGGGAAGTGGCGACACTTGCTTTTTACTATTTAAATGCAAGGCCGCTTCCTAATGTTTTTAGGGAGCGGCTTTTTTTCGCTCTAGCGGCGGAATTCCCTAGTTTATCGGGGATAACCAATAAATTCATATTTTAAAGGAGTGGAAATGATGTCAATTCGAAAATTAACAATCATGGCCTTATTAGTAGCAATTGCCGTAGCAGGTTCTACCTTTGTTTCAATACCAACGGGAATTGCACGTGCCTACCCTGTACAGCATGCTATTAATGTTATTGGTGCGATCATTCTTGGACCAGTACCTACTGTTATGGTCGCCTTTGTCACAGCCATTATTCGTATTTTAACAGGCACAGGCTCATTATTAGCAATACCTGGAAGTGTCATTGGTACTTTATGTGCAGCTCTTGCCTATAAATACAGCGGCAAACAATGGCTAGCAGGTATCGGTGAAATGTTTGGGACAGGTATTATTGCCTCACTTATTGCAGTGCCCTACGCACACTTATTAATGGGGACATCTGTTGCTGCATTATTTTTCATGCCTGCCTTTTTAACTTCAAGTACTATTGGTGCTGTTTTAGGCATTGTCGTTGCTAGCAATTTGCGTAGGACTGTATTTGTAACTAACCTTAATACTCTTCTTAAATAATGATTTAGGCAAATTAAAAACGTTGCTTTCTTAATTACCATTAAGAAAGTAACGTTTTTTTTCGGCCAAATTCACCCATACTTCAACGGTAATCCCATTTCATGAGCAATTAATAAAAAGTCTTTTTTGCTTATTTCAAAATGACCAAATCTGAATTTATAGCCATATTTCGATTTATCTTCTACAAATTCTAAATAATCTAAGATCCTTTTTATTGGTACAGCCTTAGCATCTTTGTAAAAGTCTATATCTCTTCTAAAAGGAATAAAATTTTCTGCCATTTGAAACTCGTATATTCGCTCGTCTTTTACCCTTCCAATTGCGGTAAATGCTCTTACAGGGGCATTATCGTCTAGACTTTTTTTAGGAGAATAATATATAATCCAGTCTCCTTTTCTCATTCGTTTCAAAGGTCTTTCTTTGCCGTGGCATAGCTGACTGAATCCTCCCTCAACCCCTTTTTGCACATGATTGAGAGATGCTACTCCAATCCAATATTTCGTGTCCTTTTCAGTCATAGGAAGAGCTCTCCTTTTATTTTGGGATCATTGTAAATGATTTTATTTTTTCATTTTCAAGAATCAACTTTTCTTCCAAAATCACTGGGCTTGGCAAACCATCCCAAGTAGTTGAAACGATAGCAACACATTCCATATCATCACCTTCAATATTTTGGATAGTTAACTTAAATCCTTTCGGCATAGGTGACGTGTAAAATTTCTGTATTTCTTTTCTTCCTTTAAAAATTTCACCTTTAAAATTTTTCAATTCCCCATGATCTGCATACATATCAGATAAATCTTGACCCTCTTCTTGTGCTCTTTTTAAATACTCCTTCATAACCTCTACTGCTTTCATATGTCATCACTCTTTCATTTTTATTGATAAGATTATCAATTATGCCTCGGCATAATTGCGTCCGGATTCGGCTTTGTGCTTAGGCCTGCGTGATGCAGGTCAGTTAGCCGTTATCGCATGGATGCGATGATTTTAGGCTAACATCCTTTATGAACTCCTTTCCGAATCCGTGACATCCGCCGGAGGCTTTAGGCCAACACGAAGTTGTTCACTCAGTCGTTGCCACAGGACGTGGCGTTCTTAGACTGAGTTCCTCTATTTCAGCAGGTTGCTGAAAGAAGTTAAACCCTATACACGATTTTCATATACTTTTGCCAAAATGCTTTTCAATTGCTCTTTTTCTTCCAATGAAAGTACGTTTAAAACTTCATTCTCAGAAATCGCAAGGGTCTTCATTAATTCTTCTGCCAAATTTTCACCCTGTTCCGTAAGGCATATTAAATTCTCTCTTCTATTTTCTTGATTTTTCTCCCTATACACATACTTTCTTTCTTCTAGACCATCGATAAAAAAGCGGACACTATTTTTATCCAACTTTAAAATCTGCCCTATTTGAATTTGGCTAAGTTTTTTTTCTTTTACTACCATCATGATCCCGACTTCTCTGGATTTCATTTGAAATTTTTCGCTAATATATTGCTCGAGATTCCCCTCTAAAGCCTCCGCTAATTTAAAACTTAGAAAACCAAATGAATTCATTATATTGGTCATACTTGATACCTCAAATCTTTAGTATTTAAAAATGATAGTAATATTTTATTACTATCATTGATTATTACATTTATATACATTATTTACAAGGAAAACTTTACTTTTTAAAAATTCTCTAATTCAGTTGTTGATTGGAGTGGAGACTGGGCGACTCCTTGGGGATTAGCGATAGAGGAACGAAGGCTAAAACCATCACATCCTGTGATAACGCCTTCGTGACCAACATCCTGTTGCCCCGACGCCCCCAGGAAAGCGCCCAGTCGGAACGGAAATCAACCCCACGTTATATATGTCATCTCCTGATAGCCCAAAAATAGAATTACAAAAAAAAAAACGATGGCTCATTACTATAAAGCAATGAACCATTGTTTTAAATTACTAGGATCGTTTTTTCATGCCCTTTAATAGCTGGGCTACATTTGTGTCCTCTGCCTGTATTGGTTTTTCCTCTACACGCTGTTCTTTTTTCTTCGGTCTTGTTAGGAAGCCCCAACCAAAGCGTCGAATGGTTATATCAATGAAGAATAATAGCATCCCTGCTAATAAAAGCCATGTTGCAATATTTTGGCGTTCCGCACCTTTTTTAGTAAATTCTCGGAACGCTTCGCTTGGTTCTTTCAAAACGGAGCCGCCTGTTTGCTTTGTTAGCTCTTCGACTAGCTTTTCATTCACTGGACGTAATTCATATTCAGCACTATAAGGCACACTTAAGCCAGCCTGGTAAATAGCCTGTTCTTCATCGGCAATGCGGAAGAAGATTAGTCCTGGTTTTGCTTGTACAACTGCCCGAACTTGTGATGCTGAAATTGTTTCAAGCTGTGTTTCAAGTTCTTCACCCGCTTCATTGACAGCAACAATATTTAAGAACGCCGCTTCATTTGTTGGGTCAGTGATGACAAATGAGCCGTCTGATTCTAGACGTACATCATAGGCAACATCGTTATAGCTTGGTAGCATTTTTGAAATAAGCGTTTGCCAAAATGTGTCCCAATTTTGCCATCTTGCCCAGTCTCCTGCCCATTTTCCTGTCGAATCAGAAGTAAAGGCAAATGTTTTGCCAAGGCCATATTGCCATTCTGCAAGTACCGGATCTTCCTTCTCACTTTCTGCAATAACAGTAGTTCCCTGCTTTGCTGTCGTACCTATATAAGCATTCATTTTAGGTACCCCATTTGCAAATAGCGTATTCCAGCCAGATGCATTAAATATAGTTGGGTAGAATGGGTTGTCTTCAATATATGTGCGTGAAATCATGGCCGTTTCACGAGATAAAATAGAAGGGATCGTCTGCTCATCAATAACATCGTAAAAACGCCCACTGCCCATTTCACTTAGCGCTTCAAGTAAATTGGCATCTGCGTCCTGACCAATTGCAACTGTTGAAAGAGTCGTGCCATTTTCTTTTCCTTGTGCAATTAAGTCTTCATAGTTACCCGACTGTGACTGTCCATCAGTTAATAAAATAATATGCTTACGCTGTAGCTTTAAATCGGCTAGATTTTCATAAGCTTTAGCAAGTGATCCATATATTTCAGTACCCCCACCTGGCGTTACAGATAAAATCGTATCTACAGCTTCTTCCTTATTGCCAAGTGGCCCTGTCTCAATAATTTCCCAAGGTCGGTCATCAAAGGCAATAAATCCGAGCGTATCCTCATCTCGTAGCATTTCAACTGAACGAGCGGCAGCTTCCTTAGCGAGCTCTAGCTTTGCTCCAGACATACTTCCAGAACGGTCAAGTACGATTTCCAGCCCTAATGATGGTAATTGCTCCTTACCTTTAATCTCCATTTCAACAGGTAGTAAAGTTTCGATTGGTGTTTTAAAATAGCCGCCTAAGCCAAAGCTATTTTCGCCACCGACCATCGTAAAACCGACACCAAAATTTTTCACTGCCTGCTCAATAACAGTCATTTTTGCCTCGCCTACTAAATGGCCGGGCACATTATCAAAAATGATTGCATTGTATTGTAAATAACTAGAAAGCTCATTTGGTAGACTTTTAGCATCTACAACATCATAGGAAATGGATTGAGTGCCAAGTGCTGCTGCGATTGGTGATGGTGTTTCATAGCCATTAACAATTAGTAAATGTGGTTCACTTTGCACCATCGTGACGCTCGTTAATTTATTATTTTCTAAAATTGCATCTTGATCAACCTGCACGAGTGCCTCATATTTTACAAGCCCTTCAGCCGTTGCGGCATGTTTATACGTAAAGATATTTGAACCTTCTGCAAGCTCCACTGTCTCACGATGAATGAGCTGATCGTTTTCGTATAATAATAGCTCCCCCCGCTCTGCTACAGTTGCATTTATTTCAGTGACTAGCTGCTGCTGCTCACCTGCATAAGCAACTTGTGGTGTTACAAAGCTTTTCAGAGATACATCCTTAGCTACAGGTTGGTTAAATGGCACTACATCAACACTACTATTCGACCCTTTAAACTTTGATGCAAATTCTAAGGTATCTCCTTTTGTTTCATTACCATCAGTTAAGAGCACAAGTCGTGTTGCTTTTTTCGGATCTACAATTCCGGAAGCGAGCTGTAGACTCTGTTCGATATTTGTTTGATCTGTTGCTTTTATAGCTGTAAACTTCGGCACTTCCTTCAAAGTATTCGATAACATGGCTTCAGTTTGTAATGTCGATGAAAAAGAATAAATCCCTGCAAGCTGTTCATCCTTTTTCGACTGTAAACTTTCCGCTATAAAATTGGCCATCTCATCATCTGTACCATTCAATGAAGCAGAACGGTCAACTAAGAATAATACTTGTTCTTCCTTTACGGGCAATAAAATATAGGGCCCCGCAAGTGCAAAAACCAAACAGCATATTGCTACCATACGGATACCTAGAACGACGATATGACTTTTTTTAAGTCGCTGACGCTCACGCCAATAGGTCCATCCAAAATACACGAGTAACGGAAGTAAAAGCAACAATGCTAATGGCATATCAATTCGTAAATCCACGACGTCGTTGCACCTCCCACTCTAATACAAGTAATACTAAGATGATAAGAATCAGCCAAGGTACGAACGAGGTTTTCGATATTTCTTTCTTCCCATTGTCCTGAAGCTCTCCAAGCGTATAGCTTGTTCCTTTTTCAATAACACGTTCTTGCGCTTGAAGCTGTACGATGAAGCGCTTTTCTTCATCGTTTGAACGAGCTGTATAAATTCCTGGTGTCATTGGAGCTGTTAATAAACCATTTGTAATGGACGATAAAAACTCATCTTGCTGCGAATATATACTCCAATCACCCTGCGCTAAAGCAACTGCACGTTGCTCATTTGGCGTAAAAATACCAAGTGAACCAATTGACGCTGAAAGCTCCTGTTCGACACTCCATAAAAATAGTGGGAATGAAGGATGTAACGGCCAGTCAGTATCTGCAATATCGGCTAATATAACAATATCCCCTTCAGGAGAACGCTGAATAAATGGCTGGTCTCCAATTGATGCAATCGTTTTATAGTCGTCGAATCCAGGATATACGGCACTGACATAAACATCTTTTAGCTCACTAAATGCAAACAATGAATCGCTTGTCGTACCGATTTCCCCCGTAGCTTCAACTTTCTCAACGTCATCCCGTCCCAATAATACAATTGGCTTATCCATCTTTTCGAGTAGCGCCGTCTGATTTGTCACAACAGTGGCATCCTGATTGTCAGTCAATTGTGAAGATGGAACAATTTTCACACTACTATTAATCGTTTGAAAACCTTTTTGAATAAGTTGATGCATACTTTGATCAACAACTACTTTTGAAGTCGCTGTTTGTAACAATACAGTTTGTGAATTATCAACAGCGTAATCGTCCTTAGCATCTATCTTGGCCGTCATAGTATCTTCTAACGGTAGGTCTTTAAAAGTTTTGGTTACAGCTTCATTTGGAGGCAATGCGACACTCTCTGAAACTAACTCCTTACCTTTTGCATTTTCTATCGAAAGTGTTACTTGTTGCTCTTGGTCCGTATCATTTTGTACTTGTACAAGTGCCACTGCAGATTGTCCATCTGTAGTAGCAGCAAAACGGATAATTGAAATATTCGTTAAATCCTTTGCAGCTCCTTTTACGATCCACTTCACCGTATCTTTTTCCATCGGTAATTGCTTTTTATCGAGCGAATCTGTAAAGACATAAATAGATGTTGGTGTATTACTGACAAAAGCCTGTGCCACATCAAGAGCTTTATTCATTTGAGCTGTTTCATAGGTTACGTGTAATTCTTGTATGGCTTTTTCAATATCTTTTGTATTTGTTTCTTGCTGTAATATAGCTTTTGGGGTATTACCTGTTGTAATGAGTGTCACGGGCCTTCCATTAAGCTCATTGACCAATGACAGCATTTCTTTTTTCTGTGTGTCAAATGTTGACTGCCCTTTCCCTGCTAACATTGTTGCAGACGTGTCTACAATGAATATCGCCTGCGTGCCAACAATCGTTGACTTTTTAACATAAGGATTCATTAATGCCAGTACAAGTAAAAGAAGAGCTAGCAGTTGTAAATAAAGCAGAGCATTTTTTTGTAAATGTTTTAAGTATGGTGATACACGTGTTTCTTGCATAATTTCCGACCAAAAAAGTGTGGAGGATACGGTTTGATCGGTATATTTTTTTCGAAAGAAATAATATAGAAGGACAATGACCGGGATGATGGCCGTCCAGCTAAAAAGTATTTGACTAAAGCCCAATACGGCTCACCTCACCTAATCCAATGTGCTTTTAATAATTGTTGAAAGATGGCATGCTGTAATCCATCTTCTACTTTAAGCTGTAATTGTCGAACACCGAAACGCCGACAAATTGCCTCAAATTCCTCTTCATGTAATAAACGTCTTGCCAAATATGTGTCTAGAACTTTAGAAGACATCGTAACATTTACATCTCTGCCCGTTTCACGATCGAGTAAGCGCACATCACCCGTATATTCTGGTGATAGTTCTTCTTGCGTAACTATTTGCAAAATACGTACATCCCCTGCAAAGCGTGGTAGCCTTTTTAAAAGTTGCTCCCATTCCTTGATTGGCTCCAGTCCGTCCGTCACAATAAATAGTACTGTACTATCCTTAGGCAATGCTTTTAAAGCTCCCTGTGCGAAGCTATTTGTATAAGTTGCTTGCTCTATGTCTGTGACCACCTGTAAAAAGGCACGACGATACATGGCACCTTTGCGACGAAATGGTGGCTTCACCTCATCCTGTACAAAAGAAAATGATAAGCGATCATCGCGACCAAGCACCATTAAACCAAGTGAGGCGACAATTTGTCGGGCAAAAGTCCATTTTGCTTGATCACCCATAGACTTAGTTGTATCTAGTAAAATGTGAACACGCATCTCTTGTTCATCCAAAAAACGTTTAATGAAGTATTTATCTGTTCTCGCAAAGACATTCCAGTCTACCTGACGAACATCATCTCCTAAATGATATTCACGAAAATCTGAAAAATCGAGTGATGCCCCGAAGCGTTGCGAACGGTGCGAGCCCTTGTGCTGCCCACGTAATTTGGAGGCCGTCGCTACTTGGAAGCGACTGATTTTCGCTAGCCAATCCTCGGGCAATAATAATTTTTGTGTCACCTATTAACACCTTGCTGTACTTTTTCTAAAATGACATCAATCACATCGTCTGCTGTTTTACCCGAAGCCTCCCCTTCATAATTCAACAGCATACGATGGCGTAACACCGGCTTAGCCACAGATTTAATATCTGCTACAGAAACGTGGAAACGTCCGTTCATAAGCGCTCTTGCCTTCGCTAATTTGATTAAACTTTGTAAACCTCGAGGACCGCTACCATACATGGTATATTGCTTGACCTCATCAACGGCATCTACTCTCTCAGGATGTGTAGCCACAACAAGGTCCGTCGCAAATTCGAGCATTTCATCAGCAACAAGTACTTCCTTCACCATTTGCTGCGCTTCAATAAGCTCTTCTGTATTCATAATCTTTTGTAAGCCAATTTCCTGAGCGCCTGTTGTACGTTTCATAATTTCCATTAGCTCACTTTTCTCAGGATACGGCACAAGAATTTTACATAGGAAACGGTCCATTTGTGCCTCTGGTAAAGGGTATGTTCCCTCCATCTCAATCGGATTTTGTGTTGCTAACACGAAGAATGGTTTTGCCATCTTCTTCGTATCTCCCAAGATCGTTACCGTTTTTTCACCCATTGCTTCAAGCAATGCACTTTGTGTTTTTGGTGTTGCTCGGTTAATCTCATCCGCTAATACCATTTGGCTAAAAATCGGACCCTGCTGGAACGTAAACTGCTGCTTGCCATCAGATGTGCGCTCAATCATACTTGTCCCTGTAATATCCGCTGGCATTAAGTCTGGTGTAAATTGAATTCGCGAAAATGATAAATCTAGCACTTCAGAAATTGTACGGATTAACATCGTTTTCCCTAAACCCGGTAGGCCCTCTAATAATGCATGCCCATCAGCAAGGACTGCGTATAATGTATAATCAATTGCTTCCTCTTGCCCGACAATAAAGCGATGAATTTCTTCCTTTACTTGTTGTAATTGCTTACTCATTTCAACATACTGTTGCTCTGTAAATGCCATTCCTTTTCCTCCTACTGAGACTCAATTGACGTGAAATAAGATTGCACGACATTTTGTAAATCCTTCGGTAATTGTAAACGCTCTGAGCTTTCTAAATAGCTATCTTTATAGGAGCCTATAACTTCCTCATATGGACGGATAGAACCTTTAGTAATAGGGCCATTTCCTTGTTGCTCTGAAACATGTGATCCATCACCTAATGCTCCACTATCAACTGAAGTCTGACTAGAGCCACCCATTCGTTTCGGTGTCGTTAATAAATCACGGCCGCCCTGTCCTGTGCCTGCACCGTTACCTCCTGCTGGACCAGAACCTTGACCTGAACCATTGCCATTGCCATTCCCCTGACCTTGACCCTGACCGTTTCCTTGACCATTGCCTTGCCCCTGTCCTTTTCCTTGACCTTGTTGATTGCTTTGATTCGATCCTTGTCCCTGACCTTTACCACTGGCCTGTTGAGAACCGTTTTGGGAATTAGGTTGGCCTTGTTGCCCTGTTTGACCTTGCTGATTGCTCGGCTGTGAATTCGCTGATGACTGTTGATTTGGATTTGAATTAGTGTTGTTTTGCTGATTGTTATTGGCACTATTGGCACTCGCAATAGCATTTTGTAGGGTATTACTTGCAGGTTTCCCAAGCTTACTCATAGCTGTCTGAGTGGCATTTGCATTTTGCGTTAGCTCCTGCTGCATTTGGGCAAGCTCTTTCAATTGCTCCACTTCTTCTTTCGATAAGCCTTTCTCGTCAGAAGCGCCATCCTTACTAGCCGTCTGCTTATCTTTTAATTGTTGTTCCTTTAAAGCAAGCTCCTTTTGCTTTTTCACGACTTCACGTAATGCTTCTTCAGCTGTTTCTGCCTTTTTTAACGTATTTTGCAATTCTTTTAATTGCTCTTTCACTTCTTTTGTTTCTGCTGTTTTCTCTAATTTAGCAACTTCCTTCTTAACGTCCTCAATGACAGCTGTTTCTTTTTCCACTTCAATTGCTTCAATTTGTGTAGCTGCTGGGAACATATAAAGAATGGCTAGTAAGACAGCTGTTCCAAATAATCCAATCAATGCTTTTGGACGGAACAAGCTTTTCTTTCGAGCCTTAAAATCAGCAAACGCCTTTTCAACGTTTTCTTCCGCTTTCGTTAGTAAAGATTGAACGAGTGGGTCCTGATCATCCTCGAACGATAAGGCTGTCACTAGCTCATTGTGAGAAAAATAATCATCCAGTGTATGCAATGCTGCCTTTTCCTTTACACGCTTCCACCACATAAATAGCACGGTTGCTAGTACGACAACGATAAAGGTTGCAAGAGCCGTTTGGCGATAATACGGCCAAACAAAGAGTCTCGAAACGAGGAAGAGGGAAGCACTCGAAAGCAATGCCAAAAACAAGCCGTACTGTGCAATTGGAATGCTTCTTTCTACTGTTAAACTCTTCTTAACACGTTGAATATATTTTCGTAATTGCTTACGATGCTCCATAAGATTTCCTCCTTATCGGTTGCTTTTCATATTGGCACGTAATTTTTTTATCGCAATCGTTAAACAAAAAACAATAATCAATGAATAGGCTATTAAGTAACTAATCCATACAGGTAATTCCACTCCCGAAACTTGTACTAATGCATCGCCCATAGATGGCGAAGTAAGCGTAAGCATTAATGCACCTGGGTTAATAGAAGCCCAAAAGTAAGCCATATAAGAAGTCGTCGTACCTACGGCAGTATTACCCATTTGGTGGAAGGCAATTGTTAAAAAGAAGAAAAACGCTGTAATGCCACCTAAAAAGATAATCGAACCATACGTAGAAATCATCGCAACAATTGTTCGCTTTGTAATAGTTGAAAACATAACACCAATACTACCAATTGCAACGACTGTTAATAAATAAAATAAAAATATCGAGATTAATTGAGACGGTGATACGCCGCCAAATAAAAATACTAAACTATATAATGGTAACCCTGCGATTAGCATTAATACTAAAAATGCTACCGAGGATAATAATTTTCCAATGATGATTTGAGTCGAGCTTTGTGTCGTTGTTAGTAAAATATTTAATGTTTGCTTTTCCCTTTCACTACTAATTGCACCGGCCGTTAAGCTTGGTGTAATGAAAAGAACAAGAGCCATTTGTAATATCGTTAATACCGCAAACATCATAAAGCTTGTTTCTGGTTTGAAGAAACCCTTGCCTGTAAATCCAGTTGTTATAAGCAAAAACCCTGCGATGAAAATACAAATAACCGCTAAATAAAACATTAAACCTGAAAAGCTTTTAAAAGAACGGAAGCGCAACTTCAATTCTTTTACGAAAACCGGATTATAAAATCGTTCCATCATTGATTGTCCGCTCCCTTCGTAATAGCCATAAAGACATCCTCTAAATCTTTTTCCTCTTCACTTAACGCATAAATAGGTAAATTCGCAAGTATAGCTTTTTTCAATAGTGCTACCTGATCATCATCTGTTCCGCGGTAGTTAAAGGCTATCTCTAAGCGATTCTCCATTACATCGATAGAAGAGATCAGTGGGTCCTCCTCCAAAAATGCACGTACCTCGTTTAAACAATCCGTTACTTTAATTACGATACGCTTCTCCCCTTGTAGCTGTGCTTGAATGGAAGCCACATTGCCATGAGCGATAAGCTTACCATTATCAATCACACCGATTTCATCACACATTTCTGCAAGCTCAGGCAAAATATGTGAGGAAATTAAAATCGTCTTTCCCATGGATTTTAAATTCCGTAAAATATCACGCATTTCTATTCGTGCACGTGGATCCAAACCTGATGCAGGTTCATCTAAAATTAATACTTTAGGATCGTGGATAAGAGCACGTGCTAAACATAGACGCTGCTTCATCCCACGTGACAGTAAATCAACATAGTCATACCGTTTATTTGTTAAATTTACTAGCTCTAGCAGCTGTGGAATAAGTACTTTTCGTTCGGCTGCCCCAATGCCGTAGCTGGCACCGTAAAAGTCTAAGTATTCGTCTACTTTTAGTTGATCATAGACACCAAAGAAATCTGGCATATAACCAATTTGTTTTCGTACTTCCTTTGGTTCCTTAATAACGCTTTTCCCATTAATAAGAGCATCGCCTGAAGTTGGAGACAGCAACGTTGCTAAAATCGAGAATGTAGTCGATTTACCTGCCCCATTGGCACCTACAAAACCAAAGACAACCCCTTCCTCCAAAGATAGATTCAAATGATCTAGTGCTGTAAAGGAGCCATACCTTTTCGTTAAATCACGAATTTCAATCATTATTTCGCCACTCCTTTCAGCTCTACATCTGGTAATTTTGTTTCATCACCCGTTTGATCTGGTCCAAATTTAACCTCAATTAGTAATTCATCATTATCATTGAAGTATTTTTTTATGTTATCTGTAAACACCTGTTTCGTATCTACCAACGGCTCATAAGTTTTCGTCTCGTTATTCCAAATCGATAGCTGCATACGATTGCTATCCTTATTCGAAATCGTCAGTTCGTTTAATGTTTGAACTGCATTCATAAACTTATCTGGCATCGCAATGGATACTTCATATGAACCATCAGACAAGCGCCAATTATTTAACTGTTCATCCATTTTTTCAGCATACGAATTAGGAGATAATGGGTTTACTGAATACGTAAAGTTGTTACGTTTCATCGTGAATGGACCTGATAGCTCTACTTTGCCATCAAATGGCTGAACAAAATAAGTAAGAGGAGACATATCGGCACCTTTTTCCAGCTCAACCCCAGCAATAGCTTGTTCAGCCCATGCTGTAATGACAGGCTTCTTATCACTTTCTACAAGTGGTAATGCCATAGTTTTCATTGACTCGATACGTGAAGGATTCACTTCTTCCTTCTTCGTTGGATAAATACCGTAATTATAATTAATAAAAGCAGATGGTTTTTGAAGAACTGTTGCTTTTAGCTCTTTATCGACTTTAAGTGTACCGTTCGCTTCAATGTCGCCAAGTTTAACTTCTTTAATGCCAGAGATTAACGTAACGTCCTTTAGGGCAAACGGGAAATTATTCTTAATTGTCCCAGTCAGCTTTTCATTTTCTAACGTAATATCGATATCCATTTTGCCAATATTTTGTGCCGCCGTCTTCCCTGCAAACGACTGAATAGACCAATAGCTTAAATCACGTAGTGTTAACGTTGACCCATTGGCATTTTCCTTCAAATAGGATATTTCATGTAAATCCTCTATTGTCCCTGCGAAATTATTAGAATTTCGCAGCGCGAATGCACTTGTATTCTTATCTGTATTCACAACAAAATCACCACTACGATTTGTTAAAATGGACTCTACATAATAACCATTTAAACTACTATCTGCATTTACTTTATAAAATGCAGATTGTTGAATTTGCGGTTGCCCAATTCGATCTTTTGCACCAAAAATAAATAGAGCAATAGATAACACAATCGATATCGCAGGAATGATCCACCATGCATGCTCACGTTTGTCTATTTTCTTTAAAATGAAATATAAAATAGGTCCGATAATTAAAATATATAAAATGATAACAATGAGCATATAGCTAACAGATACTTCAAACGAAGGGAATAATTCATTTATATAACTCAGGTCATTTGAAATTTGCTCCAGCGATGACTGTCCATGAACCACTTGTTGTGACATCTTTTGAATATTTATCAATTTCGCCACTAATGATGGGTAACCATCCATAGAAGCAAGTGGTTGGTCCCCTAAAGAAAATGCTGTTTGAATAATTTCTCCACTGCCCACTTTTTTCTTAGACGCTAAAATCTTATTGTTTTCTGTTAATACAGGAATACTACCTTGATTTTCAGTCGCTTCATAAATAGAAATAGGCTGTGTAAAAGTTCCTCCGCCTGATAATTTTGATAGGCTATCTGCGGAAACTGATGTCACTTGTTGTGATAATGTTAGTGGTAAATAATCCTTGAAAATATCTGCTGTAGCATTTACTTGATCAGCAGCTCCTATTAATAATGTTCCACCATTCTGTACCCATTTTAGTAAAGACTCTTGTTGCTTTTGGGATAAATCAGCACTAGCAATTTCATCGATGACGATAACATTCGCCATTGCAAATCCTTGTGTATCCTCTGGCAATGTGTAATCCTTGATTTGCTTTAAATTGAACACTTCAACATTATTTTGAGGAGCTAATTGGGAAAGGCGCAAAAATGCTGATAAACGATCACTTTTATCCGTTAATGTATAAATAAAAACGGATGAAGGATCTAAAAGATTACTTTGTAGCTGCTTTGTTCCTTTATAAGCAACCTTTTTTCCTTTTTCTATGCCTCCTTCAAAAAATGCAAACACATCTGAATTCGAGTAATTATAGTTATCGATACCATCTAGATAAATATCAAATGTTTTTTCTTCTCCAGCTGCTATATCTATCGGAAGCACTTTTGCTGTTGCAGCTTGATAGGAACCGGAAGCATTGATGACCATATCTCCAGAAAAATCTGCACCAATATTTTTTACTGTTACTTGAAGTGGCACAATTGATTGGTATTTAGCCTTACCTGCAATCCCTACTTTAGCCTGTACTTCTAACGTAGCAGTTGCAGAAGCACTCGCCTGCTCCACAGGCAGAATAAGGCTAATCACAAGCATGAATAGTAGTATGAGTGCCGTTATATTCGTTTTTTTCAAAAACCCAACCCCTTTTTATGTAAATTGATGGTTAAATAATTATACGTTTTATATTGCATTTTGTTCCATTTCTTATGATATCTTCATGAATATTCATAAACTCTTAAGAATTTACTAATTACCATAACGTGTGGTTGATTTCCGTTCCGACTGAGCGCTTTGTTGCTGACACTTCGCTTTCGCACAGATAAAACATTTGCCGCTGACGCTTCGCTTTCGCACAGATAAAACATTTGCCGCTGACGCTTCGCTTTCGCGCAGAGCAGAGCTTCCTGAGGGCGTCGGGGCAACAAATGTTTTCTGTGCGAAAGCGCAGTGCAACGTAGCGGCAGCAACAGGATGTTGGTCACGAAGGCGTTATCACAGGATGTGATGCTCTTAGCCTTCGTTCCCCTCCCGCTTCGCTTCGCTGCAGGGTCTCGGGCCAACAGATGTTTTCTGCGCGAAAGCGTAGTGCTAACGAAGCGGCAGCAGAGGGTTTTGTTTGTGCGAAAGCGAAGCGGCAGCAACAGGTTTTGGGCTGTGCGAAAGCGCAGCGACAGCAACAGGTTTTGGGCTGTGCGAAAGCGAAGCGGCAGCAACAACAGCACCGATGTTGGTCACGAAGGCGTTATCACAGGATGTGATGCTCTTAGCCTTCGTTCCTCTATCGCTGATCCCAAAGAGTCGCCCAGTCGGAACGAAGATCAACATATATGACATATGTTTTAACAAATGGAGTCCTGACTTTTGGTGATAGGCCAAGAAGTTACTCATTTAGTGAAGCTTTAATCAGTAGAGATTTTTCTTCTTCGTTTTTCACCGATTATAGATAAAAAAAGCAGCCCCTTGTGAATCACTTGGGACTGCCTTGAAAGTATTCTTATTTCGTATAATCAAACAAACATCGTGCATGGTCTTGCACTACCTCTACGAAAGCCTCTACTTGTCGTAACTCAAATGAGGATTCATAGCCAATTAACCAAGTATCACGCGTTAAACCAAATTCTTTTTCATTATTAGTTAATGCTATTTTATTAATACCATCATTATCATTTAACGTTATTGAAGGCAAAATAGCATAACCGATACCATTCAATGCCATTTGCTTACAAATTTCAATTTGATCAACTAAAATTTGTTTTCGTGGATTTGAAGCGAAATGCTGCCGCCACCATTGTTGAATTTCCTGATAGTAATTGGAATCACTTTTAAATTGAATAAAAGGTCGGTCTGTCGTCAGGACATCTTCTATCGTTTTTAACTCTTTATCTACTAAATAAAGGGTGTCACGAAAAAGGTGGATTTTTTCCCCTTTCCAATCAACCTGCCCACGTACAATCCCTACATGAGCCTCACCCTCATAAAGTGCTTCTACAATTTCAGAGCTCCAGCCGGTCATAAGAGAAATTTTTGCCTCAGGATATTTCGATACAAAATCCTTTAATATGATCGGAAGCCAGTTTTGTCCGACAATCGATGCACAGGCAATTTTCAATGTCCCGTTTACTTTCGTCGTTAGTGATTGGATTGTTTCATAAATCTCTTCTTTTTTGCTGAGCATTTCTGTTGCATAGGCAATAATAAGCTCTCCAGCAGGTGTCGCCGTAAGTCCTTTTTGCGAACGAATAAATAATTGCGTGCCCCAGTCTTTTTCAATAGTTTGGAGCCTTTGAGAAAGTGCTGGTTGCGATAAAAATAAACGTTCTGCTGCTTTACGCATATTACGTTCCTCTGCTAGTACTTTTAAAACTTCAGCCTCCGTTGCCATCAATCAGTAAACCTCCGATACAAGCAAAGAGGGCCTCATGATTTTCATCTGAGTCCCCTCTTAAACTACTACTCTTTTTGATAAATATATTTTTTCAATTGCTTTAGAATAACTCGTCTCGTTAAAATTCCTGCAAATGTTCCATCTTCGTCCACAACACATAAAAAGGCGTGGTTAATAACTAAGTCTAGAGCCCGCTGAAAAGTATCCGTCAACTTTAATACAGCGATATCTTTATCCATTATCGTATCCACTTTAATATCGGGTAGCTTTTCATATTCAATATGTTCTAGTCCAAGTATGGATTCAGTAATCATTTTCATACTTAGTAAACCTTGAAGTCGATATTTCAAATCTAAAACAGGTATCGAAGAATACCCT
The DNA here is from genome assembly GCF_050280145.1 of Lysinibacillus sp. NPDC093688. Classification (NCBI taxonomy): domain Bacteria; kingdom Bacillati; phylum Bacillota; class Bacilli; order Caryophanales; family Bacillaceae; genus Lysinibacillus; species Lysinibacillus sp. NPDC093688. Next base: position 208,185 of record NZ_JBNNUX010000002.1, on the reverse strand, counting down.
GTACGTGTCAGTACTAGGAGTGCATGTTCCGCACTATTTCCACTTTGTACATGCGCAACCTTTTCAGATGAAATAATAAATTCACTAATTGGCATTGCTAATAAATCTTTGCTGTTAGTTGAAATCATGAACTTCTTCTCCTTTTCTGTCCCCGCTTTGCAGAACAGGATGCTTCCCTTTTATCATATCATAACTTTTCCTTATATGACCACGACAAGGCCGAGAAGAGTTTTTATTAGCAACGAATTATTTAAGCAATTTGAAGCAAAACTAAGTATCGAAAGTGCATATATAAAGAGGGTTTCACCCGAGGGAATTGGAAATATCTTCATTCAGCTATATTAAAAAATATGAACTGAATGAAGAAAAAAATCTTTTTAATAGCCGACCTTACTCCAATAATAAAAAATCATTATCCCTAAAAAAAGTAAAAAAATGATGTATACCCAAACAACTGGGTTGAGCATCGTCGAATACTCTTCAACGGTTTCTGAAATCGGCGTATCATTTTCCGATTTCCGCTGAGACGTCATTTTGGCAATCTTCAGCGTTGACACAAGCGAAATAGCAGAAATAATCGTAATGGCAATAAGAGCCGGTATTAACCACATACCCATAGGCAAAACTCCTTTCTTTACCCTTAGTATGCGTCAACCCAGCTCTCCATTATGCAAAGATTTTTTGTTATCAATTATGCCTCGGCATAATTGCCTCCAGAATCGGCTTTGCGCTTGCACAAAAGTGTTGGGTTACCTGCTGAAAAATAGCTTAAACCCGCATTCATCTCACCACTTATAGAGGTGGGAGACTTCGCTGAAAGAAGTTAGAATGGATACTGATTGAGCCATTGCCCGCCATCAAGTGTCACACATTCCCCATTCATATATCTTGCCTTATCAGACATCATAAATGTTGCTAGATCAGCAATTTCTTCAGGCGTACCTATACGACCTAACGGCACAGAGTCCAATGTACGAGCAGCTGCAGCCTCTGACTCCCAAAGCTTATCTGCACCACCTGTACGCTCAATTGGACCTGGAGCAATTGCATTTACTCGGATGCCATATTGTTTTCCCCATTCAACAGCTAACGTTCGAGTCAATGACAATACACCTGCTTTCGCAGCTGCTGAATGAATAACACCAGCACCTGCACTCCATGCGTAAGTTGCAACCATATTAAGAATAGATCCTTTAATATTATGTTGAATCCAGTATTTACCGACCGCAGAAGAACAAAAGAATGTCCCATTTAAAACGATATCAACAACAGTCTTCCAACCATTTGGCGATAAATCCTCTGCACGTACGATAAAATTCCCAGCTGCATTATTCACAAGCCCATCAACCTGTCCAAACTTTTCAACAGCAAATGCTAACATTGCCTCCGCATGCTCAGGCACTCGAACATCCATTTGGAATGTTTCAATCGTTTTTCCCGCCTCTAAAATAAAAGCTTTCGCCTCTGCCAGCCGCTCCTCATTACGACCTGTAATGACAACATTTGCCCCTTCAGCAACGAATTGCTTCGCCATATAAAGCCCCATTCCATTTGATCCACCTGTAATAATAATTGTTTTCCCCTGCAACATACGATTTCCCCTTCCGAAAAATGAATGATGATTCACTTAAAATATTACTATATTTTCTTGAATATGTCATATTAATTCTACAAACCGATAGAGAGGATGCAAGATTGAAAGGTCTTGCTAGCTGGGATTCTTATGTTGCTGGGTATTCGCGGGTATTTCACTGCTACGCGCGGGTATTCTCTTCTCTTCCGCGGGTATTTCACTGCTACGCGCGGGTATTCTCTTCTCTTCCGCGGGTATTTCACTGGCGCGCGGGTATTCTCTTCTCTTCCGCGGGTATTTCACTGGCGCGCGGGTTTTCGCTTCTCTTCCGCGGGTATTTCACTGCTACGCGCGGGTACTCCCTTCTCTTCCGCGGGTATTTCACTGCCACGCGCGGGTATTCTCTTCTCTTCCGCGGGTATTTCACTGCCACGCGCGGGTATTCTCTTCTCTTCCGCTGGTATTTCACTGGCGCGGGTATTTTCTTCTCTTCCGCGGGTATCTCCATGGCGGGGGGTTCTCTTTTCTTCCGCGGGTATCTCCATGCCGCGCGGGTTTCCGCTTCTCTTCCGCGGGCACTAGACTCCATTAATCTTGATTACTCGCTCTAGTGGCTTCCTTTGATATATTCACTTTCCAGAAAACTATAGTAGTGCTATCTCTGACACCATTTTTTTTGATATTCTTTAACATTGACCCAATGCTTTCTATATCCTTAGCGTTACAAAAGGAATTGTAAATGTTAATCGGCTTAGCGTATGGTTCATGAGGACATTCAAGTAAGCCATCTGTGGTTAGAAAAAGACGATTTTCTCCTTGTCTTAATTCTTTAATTCCAACGCTATAGCAAGGGACGTCCTGTTCAAACGTGTTGACTTGCCCTATCCATTCATAAAATTGCCTTTGATTTAATTGAAACTGACCTAATGCAGCCAATTCTTCGTGAAATAAAAAAAGAACACTGTCTCCAACTGAAAACCACCATACATATTTATCCTTTCTTACGACAATTAAACATGCAGTTTCTCCGGTAATATTCCTGCAAACAGACAAGAACTCTTCCGATTGAAATATAGTTAAAATCTTCTCTTCAAGACTTTTAAAGGTTTGATGGTTTGTCGGTAAAGATAATAAATGTGTAATTTCATTTTTATGATAAAAAAATTGTTGGATAATTATTTGAGCACTCTCAGATGTATTATGAGCATCCAGTAAAATGGAGAATTCCCAATCTTGCTTTTCATCTAGCCATACTAAACAACCATCTTCGTTTTTATATTGTCCTGCATCGGAGTTACCGCCATATCGTCCAACAATAACATGTTTAATTTGATAAAGATTTGGATGATCTATGAAGTTGTCTTGGCTACCTATCCAGCTAAACTCTTCTATGGATTCACTCATATGCATTATTCTCAAGATATGTTTTTATTCGAGTACAAAGCTTAACAACTTCGCTATTGTCGCCCATCGGAGCATCTTCCCAATCATAAACATCATTTGGTCCCCAATACTGTTGAGGGGTATGAGGATATCGAGGAACTAAATGCATATGTAAATGTGGCACTGAATTTCCAGAAACCAATGAATAGATATGCTCTGCCTTTTCACATTCCATTATTGCCTTACTGACTCTAGCCATAATGACACCAAATGCTTTTGCCTCGTCTATAGTCATATCTCCTAGAGTAGGAGCATGTCTTTTTAAATCAATCATGATATGACCTAAATAATTAGGTGCTCCATTTTTGTCTATATGCCCAACATAAACATATTCGTCTTCATAAATCATGACCCCTGAGGTTTGAATGTTGCCCTTGTGTTTATTGCAAATAAAACATTGTTCCATTTAAACCCATCCCCTTTGTATATAGTTTCAAAATTATAATATGCAATTAATAAAAAATAGAGTTACAAATTACATATGATTTGTAACTCTATTTTAGACAGATTCCTTTCGTAACCTTAAAACTCATAATGATAGGCAATTTTATAAAGTTCCATAAGCTCTGCCTCTGTCGGAACTTTAGGATTATTTCCGGGGCTACCGCTGGCAATTGCATCAGCTGCCATTTTCGGAATAGCATCGTAAAACGCTTCTTCATCAATTCCCCATTGTTTCAAATTCCCTATATCCATCTTCTTGCACATTTCCTTAATCGAATCAATAGCTAACTCAGCCAGCTCTTCTTGAGATAACTGCTCATTATCTTTATTGAAAAACTTACCGAGATCCGCGAGCCGATCGACACAAGCATCCTTTGAAAATTCTAATACTGCCGGTAAGAGCATGGCATTTGAAATACCATGAGGTACATGGAATAATGCTCCTATTGGTCGAGACATGCCATGTACTAAAGCGACAGAAGCATTTGAGAATGAAAGACCTGCTTGCATGGAGCCTAGCGACATCGCTTCCCGAGCATCAATATCATGACCTTGCTCGTAAGCTTTTAAAATATTATGAACGATTAACTCCATGGCTGATAGTGCAAGTACATTCGAGTAAGGATGTGCTAAACGAGATAAATAACTTTCAATAGCATGACTTAATGCATCGATACCTGTCGCCGCAGTGATAGAGGGCGGAGAGGTAACCGTTAAAATCGGATCTACAATAGCGATGTTTGGCATAAATGCAGGCTGCTTAATCATCATTTTCACTTCATTTTTCGTATTAGTAATGACTGTTACATCCGTCGCTTCTGAGCCAGTCCCCGCAGTTGTCGGTATCGCAATATGTGGAATCGGTGCTTGCTCTGCGATTTTTGCCAGTTTCATATAATCGCCAATATAACCACCGTTCGTTGCAACTACTGCAATTGCTTTGCCTGTATCGATACAGCTCCCGCCACCGACAGAAATAATAAGATCACAGCCCTCAGATTGTAAAATATGAAGCCCCTCTGCTACATACGTATCCACTGGTTCCGTTGTTACGCCTAAATATGAAAATGTTTCTACTCCATTAGCTCTTAATAAAGTGCTACATTGATTAACAAAGCCTAAGCTATCCATAATCGGATCACTAATGATAAGAGCCTTAGTCCCCAATTTTTTTGCGTATTCGCCTAGTTCATTAAAAGAATCTCGACCATAAACGATCGTTCCTGGCGAATGAACCGTATAGATTGTTTTTGTTTGAATCATATTTCACCCTCCTAAGCTATTGTGCTGTATAACCGCCATCCAAAATAATTGCTTGACCTGTTAACCCCTTTGCCATATCACTAGCTAAATAAAGCGCAAGTCCTGTAATTTCCGATTCATCTAGTAAACGTTTTTGAGGAACGAGTGGATAAAGTACCTGCTCAAGCACTTCCTCTACTTGGATTCCCCTTGTTTTTGCTAACTCCGTAAACTGATTACGCACTAATTCTGTATCGACATACCCTGGACAAATCGCATTCACTGTTATATCTTCATTTGCTACCTCCAATGCAGCAACCTTTGTTAAACCAATAACGCCATGCTTTGCCGCATTGTATCCAGCCTTACCGGCAAACCCGATAACGCCATTAATGGATGCCATATTAATAATGCGTCCAAACTTATTTTTCTTCATATGCGGTAACACATATTTCATTGCTATAAAAGGTGCAACAAGCATCACTTTTTGCATGGATTCAAAGATTTCTGTCGCGAAATCCTCTATAAGAGAAACATGCTGAAACCCTGCGTTGTTAATGACAATATCTATTGTCTTGAACTTTTGAACAGTAAAGTCAATCGCATCACATATTGCCTGTTCATCCGTAACATCACATGTGTATGCAGTTAATTGCGGATTGTGTTTAATCACCTCCGCTAAAAGCTGTTCATTCATATCTGTTATCACTACATTCGCTCCCTGTTCAGCAAACGCTAATGCCATAGATAACCCGATACCACGTGCTGCTCCAGTAATAAAAACTGTTTTTCCTTTCACGCAATCCCTCCTGAGAATAAAGGATTCTACCTATGATTTGAGCCATTTAAAAAGAGCTGTAAAAGAATACAGCTCTTCATTTGTATTAGTCGTTATTACTTGGGAATGCAAACGTAGATGCTGTCGATGCCTGACCCGTCATCCAACGCTCTGATATTGTTTTTGTTTTTGTGAAGAAGCGTGCTTGATCTGGGCCAAACATATGACCTTCTCCGAAGCGAGAACCTTTAAATCCAGCAAAGTTATGGTAACCAACAGGAATTGGAATTGGTACATTCACGCCCACCATACCAACATCGATTTCTGTTGTAAATTTACGAGCTGCTAAACCGTCATTCGTAAAGATTGTAACCCCATTTCCAAGCTCATGCTTATTAATAAGTTGAATGGCTTCGTCCAATGAATCAACACGTACAACATTTCGAGCTGGACCGAATATTTCTTGTTCATAAATTTCCATGCCTGGTTTTACGTTATCTAGCAATGTTGGCCCTACAAAGAATCCTTTTGACTCTTTGACAATATCGAGTTCACGACCATCACAAATAACTGTTGCCCCTTCAGACTCGCCTCGTTTGATAGCCGCAATAATCGCTTCCTTCGATTGCTGTGAAATGACAGGGCCAAAGTCTGACTCTGGATCTGTATATGAACCTACCTTCAAGTTAGCGATTTTCTCCTTTAAGATTTCAACAAGACGATCTGCTGTATCCTTTCCAACAGGCATAATCGTGGAAATGGCCATACAACGCTGAGAGGCTGCCCCATAAGCTGCTCCGATAAATGCATTTGCTACCTGATCAAGATCCGCATCAGGCATCACAACCATATTGTTTTTACCTCCACCAAGCGCTGTAACACGTTTACCGTATTTCGAGCCTGTTTCATAAATATATTGGGCAACTGGTGTCGAACCTACAAATGAAATTGCTTGTACAATCGGGTTTTCTAATAGTTCATTTACTGCATCTTTATCTCCATTTACTACCGTCCAAATACCATCCGGTAACCCAGCTTTTTTCCAAAGCTCGCTCACATACAAGGCAGTCATAGGTACACGCTCGGAAGCTTTTAAAATAACTGCATTGCCGACAGCAATTGCCATGCTTGTTTGTGCTAAAGGCACCATGATTGGGAAGTTAAATGGCGAAATAGCCGCAACTACACCTAATGGATACTTTGCAGAGTAGGCATTAATCTGACCACCGACATTGACAGAATACTCCCCCTTCATTAAATGAGGTGCACCAATAGCTAAGTCAACAGACTCCAAACCACGTGTAATTTCGCCTTTCGCATCCTCAATTGTTTTACCGCTCTCTGTACAAATAATTTGTAAAAGCTCCTCCATATTTTCAGTAATAAGATTACGGAAATTTAATACAATCTCAGCACGTTTAGCTACTGACGTATCTCTCCATTGTGGAAATGCTTCCTGTGCTTTATCAATTGCCTCCCGAGTTTCTTCTGCAGTTGCAAGTGGCACCTTGGCAATCACCTCACCCGTAGTAGGATTGTATACAGAACCAAAGCGATTACTTTTTCCTTCCACAAGCTCTCCACCAATGAAATGTGTTAATGTTTTAACCTCATGTGCTGTTGTCATATTTATTGTCCCCCTTTAAAATTGTTCAATTTGTTAGACATCAATTATGCCTCGGCATAATTGCGTCCGGAATCGGCTTTGTGCTTAGGCCTGCTGAGGGACGACAGGATGTCGGTCATTTCGGTAATGCCACAGGACGTGGCGTTTTTACCGATGCAGGTCAGTTAGCCGTTATCGCATGGATGCGATGATTTTAGGCTAACATCCCCTAAGAACTCCTTTCCGATTCCGTGACATCCGCCGGAGGCTTTGGGCCAACAGATGTTTTTTGCGCGAAAGCGTAGTGCTAACGCAGCGGCAGCAAAAGGTTTTGTCTGTGCGAAAGCGAAGCGTCAGCAACAGCAAAAGGTTTTGTCTGTGCGAAAGCGAAGCGTCAGCAACAGCAAAAGGTTTTGTCTGTGCGAAAGCGAAGCGTCAGCAACAGCAAGATGTTGGTCACTCAGTCGTCGCCAAAGGACGTGGCGCTCTTAGACTGAGTTCCTCTATTTCAGCGGGTGTTTGGATACCCGCTGAAAGAAGTTAAAAAGCTACAGAAATATCATTTTGAAAATCCAATGCACACTAGCCAACTCCAGTCTTTTATCGTAACATTAGTACGATAAAATCCAAATGACCACAGTCATTGACTTCGGTCAATTAAATCATAATCAAATTAATTCCATATCGTCAATCAAAATTTTTATATTTTCAGAAATTTTAACAAAAACATTTTATTCTATTTTTATTCGGAGGAATACGAGAACATGAATTCATTAACGAGCCGTCAAAAAAAGGCATTAGAAACACGGGAAAAGTTACTCAAAGCATCATTAGATTTATTTTATAAACATGGATTTGAGTATGTATCTATTGAACAAATTACGAAAGCATGTAATGTATCGAAGGGAACGTTTTACACCCATTTCCCATCTAAGTACGATGTTATTTTAGAAAAATTTAAGGAACTTGATAGTTTTTATAGCACTGTAGAAAAAAATATCGACTCTACTTTACCAGCAAGCGAAAAAATTTTAACGCTTTATAAAGAGCAGATGATGTATTTAACAAACGTTGTGGGCAAGGATTTAATGCGAACAGTCTATACTGCGGCTATGACAAATCAAGTGGAACAAGATCATTATTTAATTAATCCACAAAGAACAATATTCCAAATTATTAATACTTATATAGAGGATGGCGTTCGACTTGGAGAATTTCGTCAAGATTTGCAGGTTACTCAAGTGCAGGCTATTATTCAGCGTTGCATGCGTGCAAATGTCTATGATTGGTTAATTCATAATGAAGACTTCAATTTATCAGTCGAAATGGCTCAATTTACAGCTATTGTGCTTGATGGATTGAAAGCAGAAAATAAATAGTAAATTTTAAAAGGGCTTGCAAAGATGAAACTGCACGAGCTCAGGTAAAGTCATTTTCTGATCCGATAGTATTTTCCGTTCACTCTGGCTACCGGGAGAACTGATCGGGTAAAGCCACTATTCGATCGGGTAGCTCTAAGATATGATCAGGTTATGTCTTAATTTGATCGGGTTGCCGGAAGAAGTAATCAGGTCTACCTCTTTTGGTTGAGTATCTTTTTCACTCAAATTGCCTCTTCTTTCCCTTCCCAAGCTTCTACAATAAAGTAGCACTTCATCCAATTCATGATGAAGTGCTACTTTGTTTGTTGGCTTTAGCTAACAAAATATTTATTCACAATGGTTTCTACGGGTAATGGCTTGTTATATAAATAGCCTTGCCCTTTTTGGCATCGGTGTCGTTTTAGAAAATCAACTTGTGATGGTTCCTCGATCCCTTCAGCTACGACCTCCAACCCCAAATTGTGGGACATTGAAATAATGGCTTTAATAATGGCCTCATTTTTATCATCTTTTGTAATATCCGCTATAAACGATTGATCAATTTTTATAATATCTATCGGATAACGCTTTAAATAGCTTAGAGATGAATAGCCCGTTCCAAAATCATCAACGGAAACATAAACACCTAGCTGCTTCAATTCGGTTAAAATTGAAAATGTTTCATGGACATTCGTCATGGAGCTTTCGGTAATTTCCACCTCTAATAATTCAGGTGGCACATTATATTTTTTCAAGGCCGCTTTAATTTTCCGAGCAAAGTTTTCTTTTCTAAATTGTTTTGGCGATATATTGATGGCAATTCGAACTGGTCGATAGCCATTCATCCGCCACTCTTCTTGATAGCGACACACCTCGTCAATAATCCAATCCCCGATTTCAATGATTAAGCCTGATGCCTCTGCAATAGGTATAAACTGTGCAGGAGACACAAAGCCAAATTTTCTGTTATTCCATCGTAATAATGCCTCAAAGCTATTTATACTGTTATTCGTTAAATCCATTTGCGGCTGTAAATGAATACTTAGTTCATTAAATTCGATAGCACGACGTAAATGCGCCTCCATCAGTGCCTCATTTGGAAAAATAGTTGTCGTATCTTCACGATAGTAACGGTAGTGTGAACGACCATGCTCTTTTACAGAAAATAATGCTTTATCTGCTTTACGTACAAGCGTTTCTAAATCTTTGCCATCCGCGGGACTTTGGGAGATACCAATCGACACGCTAATAAAATATTCCTGCTCATCAATTATGAATGGCTGTTTTAATGCATCTAAAATAGCGTTAGCCGTCTGTTCAATTTTGTTGACGGTTGCATCTTTTAGAACAAAAATAAATTCATCGCTATTATAACGATAAAGAGAGCATTTTGAGTAACAGAGCTCATGAAGTCTTTGACTAAACATTCGTATAAGTTCATCCCCCTTACTTTCACCAAGGGATTCATTAAACTTTTTAAAACGATCAATATCCATTAAAATAATAGCGGCTTGCTTATTTTGCTTTTTATCATTTAAATGCTGAAGCCACTGTTCCTTTAAAGCCTTACGATTCCAAATACCCGTTAATTCATCCATTAATGCTAGGTAATAAAAGGCCTGATGATCATTCATAAATGACGTGGCGTCTTTCACAAATAAATGCACACCTATAATTTCACCATTAAAGTATGTTGGATGTGTTCTTAAATAAAATGGTTCTTTACTTAACAGTTGCTGTTTAAACAAGCATTTTGGCATCCCGAATGCTGAGCCCTCAATAGTTTTTGCAAATAGTAATTTAAATTCGTTGATATACTTACTCTCTAATAATGAAAAAATATTTTGTCCTATCAAGCTTTGTTGTTCTTTCAGCAAGAGAGAAGTGGCAGCAACGTTTTGATGAATAATGCGACCTTGCAAATCAGTTGTTAACACCGGACATACGTGCTGTTCCACAAATTGCAAATAGGGTTCTACTTCATTCTGCTTCTCACGGAAAATAACTGCTACAACTGAATTTTCTAAGTGCTGTACACGAACATCAAATGTTTTTACTTTGTTTTCTGTATATACCTCTAGCCTTTGCTCTATATTCAATTCTTGTTGTACTATATTCGATAATTGCAGCCAGCATTGCTCCGAAAAAAATTGTTCAGCGTTGGTGGCTTTCACATCTTGTAGCGTCATAAATGACGGTAGTTTATCGTTAAAATTAACGACTTCAAACGCTTTTGTATCCACTTTTCTCAAACATACGACCGCATCAAATGGATTAAGTTGTATGATTTGATGATAGTCTGCAAATTGCGCTACACTCTCTTTATATTTTTTCATTATATCCCTCACTAAGTAGCGTGTTTGCCTATTCTTCGTCTAGCGTAGGTTTTAGTGCATCCTTTAGGAAAATTTCCTGACTATTAATCGGATCTTCACCACGATCAAATTCTTTGTAATGATATTTCCCATTGGAGTCTTGAATACGAGCTTTTGCTGTATCCTCAAGTTGTGTATTCATTATGTTAATAATACGAGCTTTCGCTTCGCTTGCATATACTGGGAATAAAATTTCCACACGTTTAATCATATTACGAGTCATCATATCTGCAGAAGACAAGTATACTTTATTTTCCCCATTATGATGGAACCAATAAATACGCGAATGCTCAAGGAAACGACCAACAATACTCGTTACTGTTATGTTTTCACTAATTCCAGGGATGCCTGGTCTAATGCAACAAATACCACGAATGATAAGCTCTACTTTCACACCTGCAATGGACGCTTCATACAGCTTCATCATTAAGTCTTTGTCCGTTAGTGAATTCATTTTAGCTCGAATAAAACCATTACCATGTTTCTTATGACATGCAATTTCCTCATCCATTAAGCGGATAAATTCATCTCGAATATCAAACGGGGCCACAACTAAATGATTAAACGTTGGTTTCTCTGTATAACCACTTAAATAGTTAAAGAAGTTAGTGGCATCAATGCCAAATTCCTTATCTGTCGTTATGATACCCATATCTGTATAAATTTTTGCAGTTGCATCATTATAATTTCCTGTGCCAAGATGAACAAAACGCTCAATTTTTCCATTTCGACGACTTACAACAAGCGTTATTTTCGAGTGTGTTTTTAAGTTATTCATGCCGTAAATAACAAGGCAGCCAGCTTGCTCAAGTTGCTTTGCCCAAAGCACATTATTTTCTTCATCAAAACGTGCTTTCAATTCAACTAAAACTGTTACCTGTTTACCATTTTCTGCTGCAAGCTTTAAGGCTTGTATAATGGGTGAATTACCACTTACACGATATAATGTTTGTTTGATAGCTAAAACGTTCGGATTAACGGCCGCTTCTGCAATAAAATCTACTATTGGCGCAAACGACTCAAATGGGTGATGGAAAAAAATATCTTGTTGCAGAGCTTTTTCAAAAATATTTTCATCCGACTGCAAATCTAATGGTGGCTGAGGGATAAAGCTTTCATATTCTAGATGTTCTCGGCCAACAGATATGCCTTTTACAAAAGAGAACATAAATGTTAAATCTAGCGGTCCATCTATATGAAAAACATCCGTTTCTTCAATTTCAAATTCATCTAGTAAGTATGTAAGAACTTCCTCGCTCATCTCGCCCTCACGAACTTCGAGACGACTGCCTACACCCCACTTACGTTTTTTCAGCTCTTTTTCGATTTCTACAAGTAAATCTCTTGCACCTTCTTCATGAATCGTTAAATCAGCATTACGTGTCAAACGGAAAGCCTGCGCTGATTTGACACTGTAACCATAAAAGAGTTTTTCTATATGCGCTACAATCACGTCTTCTAATAAGACAATAACTGTCTCTCCGTCTGCTGATGGTACTTTAATATAACGATCTAAAACAGATGGAACTTGTACAATAGCTACCTTTTCACGATTTTCTAAGTCTGTTTCATCTTGCTCTAATAAAACAAGTAAATTTAATGTTTTACCAAGCAAAGTTGGGAAAGGACGGTACGCATCTACAGCTACGGGTGTTAAAACAGGGAAAATGGTTTCTGCAAACATTTCATTGACAAATGCTTTCTGTGTACTAGTTAAATCTTTCATGTCTGCGATATGTACATTATGTTGTGGTAATAAATCATATATTAAGTGTCTGTAAACTTCAGTTTGTCGGCGCACTAATGCCTGCGTTCGCTCTGCAATTTTCGCTAATTGCTCTTTCGGTGTTAAGCCTGACTTATTTTCGGCCTTATGAAAACCTGCACGTACCTGATCCTGTAGACCTGCAACACGCACCATGAAAAATTCATCTAAATTCGAACTAAATATTGCTAAAAATTTCATTCGCTCTAGCAGAGGATTATCAACATCCTCTGCCTCCTCTAAAACACGTTCATTGAAGGCGAGCCAGCTTAATTCACGATTATTATAATATTGCGGTTTAGCGATTTCCTCTAGTAATCGACCTTGTATTTCTGTTGATTCTTCTTCACTTAACTGATTTTTCGTAACTTCAGTTGTCATAATTGTTCAACCCTACTTCCACAAAGTTTATTTTTATCGGTATCTTTAATGCGCGTTCTAGATGTTTTTTTTGTCGGTTTGCTTGGTATTCTTCAGCGGCCGCATTGTGTTTCACATAGATGCTAAGCTGTATATAATCCTCTTTTGTTTGCATTTTAATGGCTTTGACAATTCTTCTTTTAGATACATTTAACGCATAGATAAATTTCAAAAAAGCACCAAAGTCTCGTATTTTACGATACTCCTCACGACTCATCCATTCTGTAAACGGAGCAGCGAATCGCTGATAATAATCTTTATTTTTATATGAGGCTAAAAGTGCTAATTTTACACGTTCCTTATGACTTAGCCCATCGATAGATTGGTTCGCGATTAAATAGAAAGTATGCTGACTCGCCGAACTTAACTCAATATACTCCCCGATATTAAGCACCCTTGCCGCTTTCGCCAATAAGTGCAAATCTTTCGGATGATGTTGCAAATAACCAAAGCGGCAACATTCACGGTACAATTGATCCGCTAAATGCATCAAATAGTCCGCTTCTTCTTCAGAACGGCCATACTGACGAGCCAATCTTTTAGCGTTTCCCTCAAACACATTGTACTTATCAAACGCACTTTTATCTGTTTGCAAAATACGCTTTATAATGAGCCCTTCTCGCAAACCCTTCTTTGTTATTTGGAACAATTCACTACCGACAACTTCCATTAACACATTGAAAACCTCTAATGCAGGGACAATGATATCCGCACGATCTGCCGAAAGCCCATCTAACTGTTTCAAATCATGAAAGCTTAAATTATTTAAAAATACACTGAGCTCATCTAAATTTCCCTTCGTCATTTCGTAGCCATGTACACTTGCGATTGGATATGCATATTTTTGTTGATGAATTTGGGCAATATTTCGAGCACTACCACCAATAGCGATAATCGGTAAACCGATATCCTGAATCCATGAAAGTGATTTGAACTGTTCCTTCACAAATGCAATAAGTTCCTTTTTTTCACTTCCATTCATAATCTCGCCCTTTACAAAACGTTGCTTTAAAGAAACGGTACCAAACGGAAAACTATGAGATTTCTGTAGTTCTTTATTTTCAAATAACGTTATTTCTGTACTACCGCCACCAATATCAATCGTTACAGCGGACTTCGTGCCCATTGAATGAGCTACCGCAACAAAGCCATAATATGCCTCTTCATCTTCAGATAAAAGCTCTATTTGAATGCCTGTCTGTTTTTTCATTAAGGTCATTATTTTTTCTCTATTGGTCGCCTGACGGATTGCAGCTGTTGCAGCAGCTTTAACATCAGTCACTTCATAATCATCAAGTATTGCTTTAAAAGTCAATAATGTTTCTGTTAATACTTGTATACCTTCTTCAGACATTTCACCAGAGGGCTGTAAATATGTACGTAAACGTGCAACCGTCTTAATATTTCCAATCTCACGAAGCCCCTCTTCTTTATCGTATTGATACAATACTAATCGAACGGTGTTTGAGCCAATATCGATGATAGCGGTTTTTAAGTCATTCAAATAATCACTTCCTTAGTGCATGCATAGTATTATTGGTTCTACATCAAATATTGAGGAAACCATATCTATGAACATTGTATAGACACCTCAACAAATAGAACCTTATTATTTTGTTCCTAGCCTCATGTATCTATACAAAAAAGTCGGAGCCTATAAAGAGGCATCCGACTTTCTTACATTATTATTATACTTTCAGGATACCCATTATTAATATTGTGAAGTACCTTTTCCAACTTTATCTTTATTGTAAAATCCTGATCTTTATATGATAAGTTGGTCGATTCGTAAAATAAGCTCAGCAATTTCTGGCTTACTAATTTGATCCTCTGCACCTACTTGGTCACCTTTATGACGAAGATCGTCCGTAATTAAGCTTGAGAAAATAATGACAGGAAGCTTTTGGAGATCTGGATGCTCCTTTATTTTACGCGTTAAATGATGCCCATCCATTTGTGGCATTTCAATGTCCGTCACAACTAATTGAATATGCTCGGATATATCGCTACCACTCTTGACGATAGCTTGGAGGTATTCATAAGCATCATGGCCGTTTTCAAAGAATTCAACATTCTCATAACCTGCTTCTTTCATCGTATCGAATAAGAGCTTACGTAGTAATGGTGAATCTTCTGCAATTAAAATTCGTTTTTCAGAGCGCTCACGTTTACCAAGCTTTTTAACGGCTTCTACACTAATACCAGAGTCTGGATTTATGTCTACCATAATTCTTTCGAAATCAAGCAATAAAATCATTTGCTCATTTTGCTTAATAACACCAATTACTTGTGATGTCCCTCCCTGATACATATCAGAAGGTTTCTCGATTTGATTCCATGAAATACGGTGAATCTGTGTTACATTATCTACATGAAATACTACACGCTGTTTATTAAACTCAGCTACAATATATTTTTGCTGAGAACTACGCTCTTGACTTTGAATACCTAATACTCGGAGCATATCAACTACTGGTAAAACCTCACCTCGTAATTGAATAATCCCTTCTACATGCGGGTGCGCGTGTGGAATAAATGTTACTGGAATCGGTTGAATAATTTCCTTTACTTTAATAACGTTAATACCAAATTTATTATTAGCTACTTCAAATTCAACAATTTCTAGCTCATTTGTGCCACTTTCTAATAATATACCTTTATGTTCCATAGCAACACCGCTCCTTTCTATGCAACTTCTATTTATAATTCAATTGTATCATAGGCACTACATTTCTCCTACTTGCTTTTCCCAATTTTATCATTAACATGGCTCGCCATCCATAACACGGGTTGATTTCCATACAGATAACAGTTAGTGCTGCCTCTTCGCTTTCGCACAAAAACTATCCTTTAGCCCAGGTGGCTCATCAGATGCCTTCAGGAAAGCGCTCAGCCGATATTCATGGCATTTATCAAATGTCATTTCCAACTTTTGAGCCATTGACTTTTAGATGTATCAATAGGCCAATTATCGTCATCACAATTAATGTCGATAACGCAACACGACTTGCTAGCGTTCCGTAATCTTTCATCCATAACGTAACCGTTCCGTAGACTGCTGGCCCGATAATGGAGGATACTTTACCTGAAAATGCAAATAAGCCAAAAAACTGACCCCGTTTTTCTTCTGGAGACAATTCAATAATATATGTTCTAGATGTTACCCACATGGATCCTAGCGATACGCCAAACATACTACCTGCGAGCCAAAACATCCATTGCTCTGTCGCAAAGACAGCAAATGTTAAAGCAACAATCATTAATATTGCCACGATAGTTATCGCACGTTTGGCTCCGATTGCTTTTGTAATATACCCAAATGCAAAAGAGCCAATAATAGTTGAAACCGTAGACACTAAATAAAGCACGATAAATTGACCTGAGGTAAAACCTACGATTGTTGTTGCATATACAGCCATCATTGCAATCGTTGTTGCAATTGCATCGTTTAAAAAGAAGTACGCAATCATAAAGGTGAAAATAGCTTTATATTGCTTCATGTCCTTAAACGTTTGAACAATTTCCTTATACCCATCTAAAAATTTAATAGGCTTTCGTTGAGACGTTGGTATCGGTGTATCTTTATTAATAAAAAATAATGGCAAAGAAAATAATAAATATAAAATGGCAGTCGGAATAAATGCTCGATGGAAGTCACTGTTTCCTACGTATAAATAAACAAGTAGTCCCAAAATTGTTCCAAGATACCCAATCGCTACACCATAGCCAGAAATAAGGGGCATTTCCTCTTTTGTCCCTAAATCACCCATCATGGAATCATAGAATACTAGACTGGAATTAAAGAAAAATTTAGCAATGATAAAACTAGCTACAACTAAAAATAAACTAAGTGGCACACCTGAAAAATTTGTTGGCATCTGTAAATTCGCAAAAACCCCCATCATAAAGGTAAAGAAGATGGAAATAGATGCAAACCATACGATAAATCTCTTTTTATAGCCGGTCTGATCTATCCATACACCAAAAAGTGGCGAAAAGATAACGAGGAAAAAGCTAGCAATCGCATTCGCATAAGAAATAAACGTGCTTGCTACCTGCTGCATTACCTCATTCGTCCCTAAAACCTCATCCATATAAAACGGGAAAAATATCGTATTAATATTTGAAGAAAATATTGTATTCGCAAAATCATAAAATGCCCACGACAAAATTGGCAATGATAAATAAAGAGCTAACTGACTCCGATGCTGAACGTCTACTGTTGAATTTCGCTTCATAAAACCCTCCTCCCATTCTCTATACTATTAAATAAATTCCCCCATGTAATAAAAAATACCTTTTATTTAATGAAAATTTACACTATTTACAATATACATTCGTTTTTATTTAACTAACACTCTAAAATGAACGAATCTTCGCCTTAGTTGCGAGCTACTTATAATAAAAAAGATATCCAAGCCCCCTCGCTTGGATATCCTTTGTCTATTCTTCTATATTCACCCACATAGAAGACCATTGTTCAATTGCTTTAAGAATCGGTGCAAGTGCATGTCCTTTTTCTGTTAGCTTATATTCAATCACGACTGGTGTTGATGGAATAACTGTGCGCTCCACAATATTCTCAATTTCTAATTCTTTTAATCTCTCCGTTAACACACGACTGCTAATACCCACCTGATTTTTTATCGTTGAGTATCGTTGAGGGCCTTCTAATAACTGATAAATAAGCAGGGTGTTCCAGCTATGATTCAATATTTTTAATGCTTTTTCAAATCGTGGACAAATATTTTTTTGATCCAATTTTCCTGCCTCCAATGTATTTTGTTCTTATATAAGAGTATATCATTTTTTAAAAAATCATTTTTAAAAATAAAATTTAGTTACTTGACAAAAGTTGTTTTAAAAAATAAACTAAGTTACGAAATGTAAGCTAAAAACAAAAGGAGTTTATTAACTATGCAAAATATCGGTTCAACTATTTTACGTGTGGTGCTTGGCATTATTTTTGCAACTCACGGTTTCCAAAAGTTTCAGGGAGGTATCAGCTTCACAGCAGATTATTTTGATTCCATTGGTATTCCAGGCTTCATGGCTTATATTGTTGCCATTATAGAACTAGTCGGTGGTGTAGCCATTATTTTAGGTTTAGGCACAAGACTTATCGGCGCTTTATTGACAGTGACAATGATTGTTGCCATTTTTACAGCGAAGCTTAGCGTTGGATTTATCGGAGAAAACGGCTTAGCTGGATATGAATTTGATTTAGCTTTAGCTGCAATGGCTTTATACTTTGCACTTGCAGGGGCATCTAATTTTTCTTTAGATGCAAAACTTTTTGATAAAGAGTGATGCTTCCGTAGTTAACTATTTTCTTAGGTGTGTAGATTAAGCATTTTTATCTACTTGAATTAATTTGAAAACACTGATTTCCGCTACGGGCTACTCGCTTTCCTGCGGGAGTCGAATAACCCTCCGCTACAATCAGTAAAAAATGGGCATACTAGCAAAAAAACAACATATCAGCTAATAATAAGCCTTTATTTTTCTAATCAACAAGCATGCTATTTTCTTAGTGTTAGCTTTATATAGAAAAACCCGAAGTATTCATCCTTCCAAAAGATGATACTTCGGGTTTTCTAAAATTAGAATTCTTCGTTTTGTTAACCTTTAAGATAGGCCTTTAAAAGTGCCTGAGTACCGTTTTCACCATAGCCCTCTTCTATTAGCCTTTCATACATATCATAAGCAAGTGTTAGACCTGGTAATGTAATCCCCATTTTTTTAGATTCATCTAATGCTATTTTCATATCCTTTACAAAATGCTTTATATAAAAGCCTGGTGCGAAATCTTCTTTGATCATACGGGGTGCTAAATTACTTAACGACCAAGAGCCTGCTGCACCAGACGAAATGGATTGCAATACTGTCGGTAAATCAAGTCCAGCCTTTAAACCGTAAGCCAGCGACTCACACACACCAATCATTCCAGAAGCAATAACGACCTGATTACACATTTTAGCATGCTGCCCTGCACCAGCTTCTCCTTGATAAACAATATTTTCACCGAACTGTTTCATGATTGATAAAACTTTATTGAATGTAGCTTGGCTACCTCCAACCATAATTGATAATGTCCCATTTTGTGCACCAATATCTCCTCCGGAAACAGGTGCATCAAGCGCTTCTACTCCAAGTTTTTGGGCATGCTCAAAAATCTTCTTTGCCAATGTTGGTTCGGAAGTGGTCATATCAATAACGATATTGCCGGATTCAGCTGTTTGAAATAAACCGTTATCTCCAAAATAAACTTCCTCTACATCCGAAGGGTATCCAACCATCGTAAAGGCAATATCCTTATGTTTAAATGCTTCTGCTGGTGTACTTGCCCAAGTTGCACCTAACGCCAAAAGCGGCTCAGCTTTCTCCTTTGTGCGTGTATAAACTGTTACCTCATGACCATTTTTTAATAAATGCTTGATGATACTGGCACCCATAACACCAGTGCCGATAAATGCAATACTCTCTTTTCCCATATGTACATACTCCTTTGCTATCTAGGCTATCGATTCTTCATATCCAATCATTAGCACTTATTTTCATCTTTCAGTGTAGTTGAATAAGTGCGATAATTCAAACTTCTCTTATTAACTTGTACTAAAAACTTTATGCGCTGCATATATACGAGTAAATCAATTTCACTTTGACCTAATGAAGACAAAAAAAAGAGCAGTTGATGGGGTATCACTGCTCAAAAGGGGAAATGAGAATGTTGCTGTGTTCAAAATAAGTATTCCCCACCAAATGCTTTTTAAACATATTATTTAAAAAGTTTATACGCTGAATACTGGAACATTCTTTCAGTCTTCTTGACTTTCTTCTTCTTCAAATGTTGTCTGTCTATAATAAGTGTTCATTAACTGATCTAATCTGCGACTCAGTTGAATGGTTTTCGCATTTTGTAACCCGTTCTCTACACCTGAACGAATCATCATCTCACGAGTTTGTTCCATTTGTTTCAAGAGTAGATTGACCATTCATATAACCCTCCACACACAAATAATCATACCATTATTATACATTTATATTTCATTTCTTACAGCATTAACTTACGACAATGTTCGACAAATTAGCTTCTTGGAATTTCTTGATAAGTATAGATTACACGTCCATTTTGTTTGGCCTCACCTCTAAAATGTTTAAATAAAGGATGTTTTACAAGTACTTCTCGAAACTCATAAAATTGTTCCTTTTCTATTTCTATATTTGTTAATTCCCCGTTTTGTAATTGTTTAAGCATATTTTCGTATTTTTCCATTTTATTATTCCTCTCTTTTTAGCATTCTGTGTAATTAATTATGAATTATTCAAAAAAGGCTTTACGTTTTCCATTTTTTCATGCAAACTGTATATTATTAGTCGATGAAGGAGCTGACTGTCTGTGAAAATAGCTGAAGTTGGAAATATTATCGAGTTTAAAGATGGCTTACAAGGTATAGTCGAAAAAGTAAATGAAAATTCGGTGATCGTTGATTTAACATACATGGAGAATTTCGATTCCCTTGAAATTGAAGAAAAGACGGTCGTCAACCATAAACGTTACAAAATTTTATATACAAATGAAGCTCAATAGTCTGAATAGTCCCTATTTGTCTTTATAGATGATAAGGGACTTTTTTTTTGATAAAATTAGAAGCATGGAGGTCGAATGATGCTTACAAATTCGAAACAAACAATAATATGGCTCCTTTCTTTATTATTCGTTTATGGCATGCTTGCTTTTACCTTTGCTAACCAAGCTGTATTTTGGCACCTATATGCATTTACTTTACTTGTATGTATTGCCATTGCCATTTTGACTGGTAAAATTGAAGATCAGTTACCAACCTGGAAATTTTTACTTCTCGGTATTGGATACGGTACAATAACATACGGTATTATACGCTTGGGCTATTGGCTTGCACCATATATTAATTCTTCATTGGTACAATCAGTACAAAAGTTTTTAGCAAATTACGGACCACAGACTATTTGGCACTATATTTTACTCGTATTCATTGTTGCTATTGGTGAAGAGCTCTTTTGGCGTGGCTATGTTCAACAACAGCTAAAACGCTTTATGCGACCTACTTTTGCCGTCATTGTAACAGCGATTTTATGTGCAATCGCTATTGCAATAAGCGGCTTTATGCTTGGTATGATTGCTGCACTTGTAACTGGTCTTATTTGGGGCTTCTTATATGAATGGCGTAAGAGTATGCCACTTGTTATTGTATCCCATGTAGTTTTTGTACTACTCTTGTTTTTAGTGTTACCTTTAACATAATAACATTAAAATTTGGAAACATTTTCTCTTTACCAACGTTTAATTAAAAAAGGAGGGCTTTTCATGCAAAAAAAATTATTTACTCTACCTGCATTATTTCTAACAGCCATTTTAGTCGTAGGATGTAATACTTCTGATAAAACAGAGGATTCTGATGTTCAAAAAAATGAGCCATCAAATACTGAACAACAGCAAAAACCAACAACTGAGGATAAAATTGTAGATGACTCAAAAGAGACTCCTACATCAACTGAAACAGATAAAGGCACTACAGAAACTACTGATAGTGCAACTGCACCAAAACAAGAAGTTATCTATAATCAAAAAGGCAAAGACAAAACTGAAACAGCAACCGAATCAAAAAGTGCTGATCAAGGCTATAAGATGCAACAACTACCTGGATTTACACTTACTCAAGAAGAACCAGGTAAAGACATGTTAGTTTCTAAAGAAAATGCTGAAGTATTCATGCGTATCGAAGATGTGTCACAATCAAGCTATGATGAAGCAAAAACATCTATGCAAGATTATATGAATGCTGTTGGTGAAACATCATCTTTATCTTCTGAGGATTTAGCTGCATTTAAAGGTGTTAAAAACATTGAAGGTTATGTTGTGAATTTTGAGGAAGACAAAGAAAAAGTAATCGGCGTTATTTTTGAAAAAGATGGTTTAATTATAAAATTAACAATTCACGATAACGACGAATTAGATTTAACAGATGCTATGTTTAAAATGGCAGCAACTATTTCTAAAAAATAATAATTCAAAAAAGACTGTAGACAAACTTGTTTGCTCTACAGTCTTTTTATTATTATCAATTATGCCTCGGCATAATTGCGTCCAAAATCGGCTTGAGGCCTTAGACCAACATGATGTCGGTCACTCAGTCGTATGTTGTTGTTGCTGTCGCTTCGCTTTCGCACAGTTAAAGCCGTGTTGCTGTCGCTTCGCTTTCGCACGGTTAAAGCCGTGTTGCTGTCGCTTCGCTTTCGCACAGATAAGTTGCCACAGGACGTTGTTAAATAGGTTTTTACCATATCGTGAGGCTCATTTCCCTTCCGATTGGTCAATTGGTGCGATGGGTGGCTAGGAGCTGTTACAAGGGCGTTGACGCAGGGCGGGATACGCTTGTCACTCGCTCCATTCCCTTATCTATGACGCTAATCTCCAAGGGGTCTAGAATCAAATTTAAGATTCACCGTGTTCTCCCTCTAACATGTATAAGCCTTTTATAGAAAATATTTGTTCAAAATAAAAAGTTGCCTCAAATTCATTGAGACAACCCTTTTTAATAAGACAAATCCTTAATAGACAGTCCTAATTTTTTTAATAAAGTGATAGCTTGATCTTTTTCCTCAATAGATAGCACACTCATCAATTCATGTAAATGCAGTTCATGTTTCGGAAATAGTTCGCCCATAAATGCTTCACCTTTGTCCGTAATTTCTGCATAAGTAACACGGCGATCTGACGGACAGGAAACACGTAATAAATATCCTCTTTTTTCAAGTTTGTCAATGACATACGTAATAGACCCACTAGCAAGCAAAATTTTATTGCCAATTTGCTGTAATGGTTGTCTTCCTTTATGATAAAGAAGCTCTAAGACAGCAAATTCAGTAGGGTTTAGTCCATTCTCTTGAAAAAATTGTTGGGTTGTCTCATTAATTGCTTTATGTGCACGTGATAATACGATATATAATTTTAAAGATTGCTTTATATCTTCTGACGTCATATCCTTTTCCTTTCATTTCGCTTTTATACATGCAATTATAGCGATATTAGAAAAGCATTGTCAAAAGCTATATTTGATTTTAAGCCTTGAATCGTCGTTTACGGTGCACATTGACTCTTTTTATGTTACTAAATAAGCAGAATCTTTCGTGGATACATCCATCGTATCCACCTGATTAAATGTGTAAATTGGGAATTGTAAGTGGAAGCATGTCCCCTTTTGTAATTCACTATTCACACCTATTACACCTTCATGCTCTTCAATCACCTTTTTCACGAAAGCAAGGCCTAGTCCTGTCCCTGCTGATTTCGTCGTGTAAAAAGGTTGGAATAAGTTTTGAAGGGTAGCGCTGTCCATTCCGACACCTTCGTCTTTAATCAGTAATTCTACAATCGCACAGTCAGCATTCATTTCTACCGTGATCGTTCCACCATTATTCATGGATTCCATCGCATTTTTAATAAGATTCATGAATACTTGCTTTAAGCGATTCTCATTGCCACCAATGTATACTTGTGTAGAAGGAGAAATGTATTGAATCATAATATTTTTCATAAGAGCATCTGGAAGCATAAACTCAATCACTTGCTTCACAATGTTATTTAGCTCTAATAATTCTACTTTCATACTTGTTGGCTTGGACAATACTAAAAGCTCGGATAAAATTTGTTCCATCCGTTGGAGTTCACTATCGATGACAGATAAATACATACGGGACTCTTCATCAGCATTTAGCTTTAATAATTCGGTAAAGCCCTTTAAAGAAGTTAATGGATTACGAATTTCATGGGCGATACTTGCGGCCATTTGACCGACAACATTTAAAGCCTGCTGATGTTCAACTTTATGTTGAAGTTGTTTCTTTTCTGTTTCATCATTAATGACTGTGACAATAATATTGTTATATTCATCATAGATACTTGAAATTTCATAATAGCAAGGGTTTATAACTGGCGTTTCATCGACTACATGAATATTTGCATGCTTTTCACCCATCAGTTTAGAAAGGTATGATGTAATTTGGCCTTTCTTGAGTGTAAATGTATCAAAGATGTGCTGGTGTGCTTTATGAAGTAGCTGCGATTTTTCTATTTTTAAATACATCTCAGCATACTTATTTAGCCCAAGAATAATCCCGCTAGCGTCACTTATAATAACAGCGTACGGTAAGTGATCATAAGCATGGAAAAATTGTGATCTCTCTTGCTCTTGACTAACATATAATTCATGAGCCATGTCATTATTTAATGGTGAAATTTGCGCAACAATTTCTTCTGTGTTCGGATCATAAAAACATTTAAAAGACATCATTTCAAACTCATTACTAGCTGTTTGAATATTGAAGATTTCTTCTGATCTCAACTCACTTTGTAATTGCTTAACGAACTTTGCCCAATTTAAATTAGATGACTCGTCCATTGTTAAATATCCAATATACGTTGAATCGAGGTTAAAAAGTTTCATAGCAGCCTCATTCACGTTCAAAATTTTACCTACTTTATTAAGAATAAGTGTTGGTGACGAAGTACTTGTCATAAGATTTCCAAAACATTGATTAATATCATTTTGCTTCAACTTTCTCACCGAACCTTTCAATAGAGTAAAAAACCCCTTAATCGAATTTTGAGCCTTTACTATACTTTATGACTGCACGATTCTATTATTACAAAATTTAGTAAATTTAAGTATTTAAAATTATTTCACGAACTGTTCACAAAATAAATAGGCAAAAAGGATTATATTGTTTGACAGCAACTTGACTGTTACAATTAGAAATTGAAAGGAAGATTATTTCATGAATACTATTTTAACTACTTTAAATGCAAAGTATATTCACACAAATTTAGCACTGCGTTATTTAAAAGGTGCTGCTTTACCAGAATTTAATCCAATCATTGCAGAATATACAATTAAAGATCCTGCTTTTAATATTGTATCAGATTTATTTCAAAAAAAACCTGATATTGTAGGATTCAGTTGCTATATTTGGAATATTGAAGAAACTATTCACGTCATCAAAATGTTAAAAACTGTCTGTCCAAATGTTAAAATTTTGCTCGGCGGACCTGAAGTTTCTTACGATTCCCACCATTGGTTACGTAGAATTGAAGAGGTTGATTTCATTGTTATGGGTGAAGGAGAAACTTCCTTTAAACAGTTACTACGCCATTTGCATGGAGAAATTGCATTGGAGGATGTTCCAGGGATTTGTTACTTAGAGGATGGTAAAGTACGGATTCACGCACAAGCACCCAAAATTGATTTACGTGAATTGCCAAGTCCATTTCGTTTTGAGGAGGACCGCCCTCATCTAAGCAAACGAATTCAATATATTGAAACAAGTCGAGGCTGTCCATTTAGCTGTCAATTTTGTTTATCTTCTATTGAAGTAGGGGTTCGATATTTTAACCGAGAAAAAATAAAAGAAGATATTCGATTCTTGATGGACAATGGTGCACGTACTATTAAATTTGTTGACCGTACGTTTAATATAAGCCGCAGCTATGCAATGGAAATGTTCCAATTTTTAATTGATGAACATAAGCCAGGGGTTGTATTCCAATTTGAAATTACCGCAGATATTATGCGTCCTGAGGTTATCCAGTTTTTAAATGATAACGCACCAAAAGGTCTTTTCCGTTTTGAAATCGGTGTTCAATCAACGAACGATTTAACAAATACTCTTGTGAAGCGCCGTCAAAACTTTGAAAAACTAACGCGTACAGTGACAATGGTCAAAGAAGGTGGAAAGATTGATCAGCATTTAGATTTAATCGCTGGTTTACCAGAGGAGGATTATGCAAGCTTCCGTCAAACCTTTAATGACGTTTTCGCAATGCGACCAGAAGAATTACAGCTTGGATTCCTTAAGCTTTTACGTGGTACAGGCCTTCGTCTAGAAGCTGAAAAATTCGGCTATACGTATGTGGACCAATCTCCTTACGAGATTTTCTCTAACAATGTCTTAACATTTGATGATATCGTACGCATTAAACATGCGGAGGATGTGCTTGAGAAATACTGGAACGATCACCGTATGGATCATACGATTGAATATTTAGTAACTGAAGTGTTTGAAACACCATTTGATTTCTTCCAAAACTTCGGTACTTATTGGGAAACAAAAGGTTGGTCGCGTATCGGACATCAGCTCGAGGACTTATTCCTTCGTTTATTAATGTTTTTAGAAACTGTTGAGGGTGCTGATTTAACTATCATTCAAAGCCTAATGCAACTAGATTATTTAATGATTCAACAGTTCCAGCCTCGTAAATTATGGTGGAAGGAGCGCCCTACAGAGGAGCAACAAAAAGAACTTTATACGGCTTTACGTGAAAACCCTGACATTGCAGGTGAGCCATTTGCCAACTTCAATCTATCAGAAAAAGAGTTGTTTAAACATACGCTCATTATTCCGCATCACATTGATTACCAGAATTTTTCAAAAGGCAAAATTGTACAAAAAAGTGGCTATCTTTTAACTTACTTCCGTCACGGTCAAGCACCATATTTTGCAACAATCAACTCTATATAATAAGAAACGCTAGTCCATAATAAAATTTAGGACTAGCGTTTTTTTATACATCACAAATACCTAAATTTTCCAATAATCTTCAAACACAATCTTGTGATTACATTTTTTACCGAATATACGTAGTCAAAAAAATCATAGTTTTATTGCGCTTAACAGATGTTCTTTGAGGTAATACAATTATCCTAAAAAAGCTTAGTTCGAAAATCTCAAAGCACCGACACCTATTTCTTGTAAATATTACCTATTAAAAAGTCATAATAACCAGGAAAAAATAATTTAAAATCTTTCGACATTTTTGTGTCAACAGCATTTTTTCGTCAATTAAGCAATCAAAACCCATTTTTATGAATAGATTTTCTACTAAGATAACCTATCAATTATGCCTCACATAATTGCGTCCGGAATCGGCTTTGTCACAAAGAACTCCTTTCCGATTCGGTGACACCCGCTGAAAGAAGTTAAAATCCTCATTTTCATTTATGGTATTTCAATAAACTTATGGGTAATCGGGAAAATAGTACGGAAATTAAAAAGAGCTAAATTAGTAACGGGTTCTGTTTTAAAGTACAAAAAGCTAAATCGCGTTGTACAACTTGGTTTGATATTTCGTGAATCAAAATTTAACTAAATCCCCCGGTAATTTAAGAAGAACAGCGAAGCTTATTAAACAATCGCGCCCTATTGTTGAAGATCGCAAAATATAAAAAGTGACGACTGCATACATACGTTGTAATGAAGTAAACTATATTATCAAAAGCACAAATGATTTTGTGCATTTTAAAATATAGTTTGACTCTTCAATAGGAGTTGGGTAATTATATAATATAAGGTAGGAATTATTAAGAAAAGAAGGAGAGATACGATGTTCGATCAAGTTGCGTATTTTATTTTTGAAGCGTTGGTAATTCTAACGGTTTTGGTTGTTGTGATTGGAATCCCTCTTGGGGATACACTGTTGAGAAAAAAATAAGACTGCATCCAAATGGATGCAGTTTTTTGATTTTACATCTTGCTTCGTTTCTATATTAGATTTAGGGATTGGTGAAAAATAGTGGACCATATTGAAGTAAAGCACCCCGTTTGTTTAAGTGTAAAGTTTCACAATTTTGTTATCTTATTTTGATTTTAAATATCACAAACATAAATATAAAAGTCTCAAATTTATTCATAAACTAAACTTGAGACCTTGCTTTTGAAATTTATTCTTCCTTTAATTTAAACAATTCTATTGCACTACCAATAGCTCCAATTCCTCCACTGATAATAAATATATATTTACTAAATAAAGCTGCTGGTGAATTAGTCAATAACCCATATAAACCAACAATAAATATAGCTTGAAATCAGACCTAAGATAATTCTGCTTCTTTTTTTCATTCCTTCACCCCTAAATGAAAATATTTACATTTTATGTTAACAAAAAAGTTTACAATAAATAGAAATCAATACATATTTTTTAAAGTAAGCTTGCGATTCCTTATTGAACTAAACTCCCTCTATAAACATTGATGTATCAACTGCACCGTTAGTTGAAGAAGAAAAAGATGAGATTTCTGTGGAATCCCATCTTGAAGTAAAGCACCCCGTTAGCCATCCATGTCGTGTAAAACTAACACTACACCACAGAAAATGAAAGATGGTTAAGTTCTTTCATGGGAGTTCAATAAGAAACTAACATAATCCATCATTATCAGTAGCAACAAAAAGGCTTACCCCTTTTATAACAAGAAGTAAGCCTTTTATTTACTATTAAATAAACGACTCCACAAATTTATTATTTTATTTATTTGGTATCGATTCTCAGATATCCGGTTAAACCTCCGTAAACAATATCACCATCTGGCAAAACCTGAATCAAGGAATAAGCTCCATTATATGCTTGACTGTCCCCTAAAATTAGGCGCGTTTTAACCTTTCCTGTATCCCAGTCGAGTCCAGTAATCTCCCAAGCCCCATCAACATAACCATTGAAATAAGCTTGATTACTACCCGCACTTACCATAGGTACTACCGATGGAGAACTCACATCTGGATTCGCCCATACTCTTTTCCACTCATTTGTCTTAAAATCCCACTCAAATTTTTCTACACCTTTTGGCCCTGGTCGTGTCACCCCAGAAACAACAACATTTTCAAGCTTTGTCGGAAGTTTATCAGGAAGACTGTTATTGACTACAAAAGCACCATACCCCAATATAGCCACCGATTGTTCTGACTGTGCTTCTTTCAAATTATTCTGGCCGAAGTTCACTTTCATCTGTCCGGCAATACGACGAGACTTTGTTCCAGACTGCTGCTTAAAGTCTGTTGGAATTTCATCACGCCAAAAAGCAACAATGTTCATAACTTTGGAACCATCCGTGATGACGACAAGTTTATCTTTGTCATCACCAAACCCCATAAGAGTCGGAGTAGATCCTGACCCTACATCAAGTTTTATACCACCTGCTGCTTCTCCCACTTCATACTCCGATTTCCAGGCCCCATCCTTTGGATTATCACTGAGCTTCTTACCATTCCAAACAAATTTGTGCATATATTTACTGGATACCACGTAAATACCGCCTTTTTCATCAAGAGAAAAGGAGTTTGAAATAGTTTCCCCACTCAGCTTAATATACTGTACTTGCTCTTTGAAATAGCGATCAATAACCCCAACTACACCGCCTCCTGTTACAAAGACCACTTGGCCGTCATAAGTAAGATTCAATCCTAACAATGCATCAGACAATTTCATGTTTGGATTTAATAACTCCTTTGGCAGTGTAAATTTCCGTTTTAATTCAATTTCCGAAAATGGATCATACGAATGTTTGTCTCCAAAAACCATAATGCTATCATTCACAACGGTATAAAAATTCCCTTCATAATCCATCATCGGATACACTCCAGCACGAACAGCAATATCTTCCGCATATTTAGGGAAGTTCTTATTGATGTAAGCCAATAACTCGTTCTCACTTTCGAAACTATCTAACTTATCCGTTACTGCATCAGCATCTTGGGGCGATAAATAAGACTGACCAGGAATCTTAAACTCGGAAATTAATTTAAATTGCTCATCATCAATCAGAACTTTGGCAATACGATTATTGTTTGCCAACCAAATAGTCTGTTCCCCTGTAGGATATACCGGACCACTCACATAGCAGATATTGATTAAACCACCAGGAATGCGCTGAATCTTTTTTTTAGGAATTTTCTTAATTCCAGAAGGAGCTGGAACCACAGTTGAATCCGTCTGGGCAGGATCCCAATGAGAGAGCCCAGATAGTCCATCTACTAAGAAGGGATTTTTCGGAGGTCTATTCGGTACATTGATATGGCTTAATGAACTTGTTTCTCTTTCTTGTTTCATGCTCTCATTACCTTCTTTAATAATAGGAATAGTATTTAATTCCGCCTTGATAGGATATGCAATAGTAGACAATATTACCGATAGTAAACTGATTAAGAAAAGAAATCGTTTCATTTCCTTAATAACCCAACTACTATAAGAAGCTTAAACAGTTGATACAAGGACTTATTTTCCGATAGCGTAATAATCTCTACACCATCTGTATCCAAAACTACAGTTCGAAAAATTTTCTGTTGCATTGTGTTGTGAAAGATCATTTAGTAATCCAACTTTCTCTATACGTGTTTTAATTGTATTTACTACATCTTTAAGTTCATTCTATATACATCAACTTGGAACAACCAATGTATCTCTAAATTGGGGTTCATAATAACTCTTAGTTAAGTTTTAAAAGAAAATATCATATACCCGTACGAAAGTTCTATTTCGAAAGTGGGAAAATCATAAAGAAAGACTGCTTACTTTTTTAGTTCCGGATTTTTTACATCTAGCACTTTTCATGTGTCCGTGTTTTATCTTGCGGTTTTAAAAATTTTGGACGTTGACTATATCCTTTTTGAGATAGAAGCACCAAGGATGTTTTTATATCAGCCCAAACCAAATCTGCCACAGTAGTTAAGTAGGGAACACCGTATACCCGTACGTTTGCTAAATAAAGAAAAACGAAGAACATTGATATAAAAAAACCGAACAGGCCAAAAATAGCAGATCCAAATATAATTAAAAACCTTAAAATACCTGCCCCTGCTATAAAGGATTGATTAACTAATGTAAAACCTGCAATACTTGAAATAGCAAAAACTACAAGCATTGGAGCAGATGTTAAGCCAACTTTAACCGCTGCATTACCAATTATTAATCCGCCTACAATACTTAGTGTCCCCACGATAATATTTGGAAGACGAAGATTTGCTTCATAAAACAATTCAAACATTAATAGCATTAAAAACATTTCCAGAGCGACTGGTAATACATTTCCTGTTCTCGATTCTACTAACGACGCTAAAAAATATACAGGTAGTTGCTCTTGATGAAATGTCGATATAGCAATCCAAAATCCCGGTAAAAATATACTAATAAAAATACCTACTAAACGCATTAATCGTGCTACAGAACTTACAATAATGGGATACTCATAATCCTCACTTGTTTTAAAAAGTAATGTTATGTTAATGGGTACAATAATGGCATACGATACTCCATCAACCAATATAATAACTCGTCCTCTCATTAAAGCTTGCAATGCATAGTCAGGACGGCCTGTATAATCATGTTTAGGTATAATTTTCGTTCCTTTTCCCATTTCCCCCATCAATACATCACCACTAAACACAATATCTGTGTCTATTTGTTTTAGCTCTTTCTTAATTACATTCACTATTTCTTTATCTGTTATATCGTTCATATAAAGCATCGATACTTTTGTTTTGGAACGCCTTCCAATTTCAAAATTCTCTACACTAAATGAATTTGTGGGTAATCTTTTACGTATTAGAGCGATGTTGATAAAAATATCTTCAATAAAATTGTCTCTCGGTCCTTTTAAAACTGATTCTATTAGGGTTTCTTCAGGATTTCGATTTGGTTTTTTTGAAATATTACTTGAGAAAAGTATGTTTTCTTCTTCGAAATACAACAGTACATTCCCTGTATAAACCAGCGTAATAGCATCATATTTTTTTTTTACTTTTTGCAGATTAGGTATATGCAAATCGTTCATTATTTTTATCTCTAATAATTCTGAAGATAAACCATTTAATAAAGATTGAACTCTAGTAATAACAACACCATTTAAAAACTGTTCGTCAATCATTGAATCGCATGTAATAAAATGTACTTTATGTTGAAAAAAGTTATATGTTTGAAAAATCACATCAGCGGAAAATTTAAATAGTTCTTTCAACGATTTTAAATTCTTTATTTGTTCCATTGAATGTCTTTTCCCCTACTTAATGTCAATTTGAGGAATTATTTTAATTTCAAAAAAGCTTTTTCCACCAGATCCCTCTAATTCATAGCAGTTGTTTATTTGTATACATTATTATTTCGATGAATTACTCGATGAAGAGTTAATGGCTGTATTTTGTAATGATTGATTCATTTGCTGTGATGATTGGTTTGACTGTTGTTGAGGTTGCTTCGATTGTTGTGAAGATCGGTTCATTTGTTGTAAAGACTGAAACTTTTGCTGCGAGGATTGTGCCATTTGCATTGGCTGCATCATTTGTTGATCATTCTGTATATTTAATTTGTTCGAAATATTTTTTGTATGCTGTTGAAGAGTACCATTTTGTAATCCTTTAGCTACACCCAAAATAACAGCACCAATTACACCCCATATAAGAAATTTCACTAATAAAAACCTCCTTCCTTATTTTTAAAACAAATTTAGTATTGGAAATTAGGCTAATATTATACTGAACATTATTTGGTTATTATCGTTTTGGTACATAAAAAAATAGTTGCTCCATATATTCAAAATAAGGCAATTATATTTCCTTCACCTGCGCCCCAAGTTGTTATTACAAACGCTATCCCTATTACAAATTAGCATTCCTACAAATTTTTCTAAGCTGTAGCGTTCAACTTAGGGTTAGCTTTACAACAACAACCGTAGAAGCCTTGTAGAGCCAGTTAATTAGCCTATGAGTGTTGATAGGGAGCAATCACACATGTTGTCTTATTAGAGCTACAAAGCCATGTATGAAGCTACATGAGTGGCTAAGGGAAACATAACAAAAGGACTTGTATATATGAAAATCAATCATACACACTAGTCCTATTCTTATTGGAATATAGCACCCGTTAGCCATCCATGTCGTGTAAAATTAACACTACACCACAGTAAATGAAAGATGGTTAAGTTCTTTCATGGGAGTTGAAGAAGGAGTTTATTTTATTAATTAATTGAACTATAATATCGGGTCTATCAATATGTATTGAATGACTGGCTCCTTGTGCGATAATAAATTTATTATTTGAAGTAAGATTAACTTGATTCATAATAAGTTCTTGCCACTTTTCTTCAAATAACCTTAACTCCCACTCTGGTAAACCTTCCATAGTACCTAACTTAATATTATGCTCTTTATCTCGGCTAATAACAATTAAAGGTATATCAGGATATACCACCAAATTCTTCATAATATCTCCGTCTCTCTCCCAGTTGCTAATTTCAGAATACATTGCTTCGTATAGAGAAGGATTTATCTGGAAATTTATTAAGCGTTTTTGAATATCATTCGGGAGTAGCTTTTGTTCTTTTGTTAGAGTAGCGTTAATAACTTCTCTTAATTCTTCCCCTTTCATTTGAGAATAAGAACGACATTTTTCCATCCAAAATTCATCGGTTGCTCCTTCATTTAGAACAGGTAAATTCAAGTCATCTAAAACCTTTAAATCAACAGAAGTTGAATCTACTAATACTATTCCAGCAACCTTTTCAGGATGCTTTTTCACAAAATGTTGTACACATAATCCACCATAGGAATGACCAACTAATACTACGGGTTCAGATAATTTAAGTAAATGTATCATCTCTTTTACTTCGTTTACGACTATTTGTGTATTACGGACTTCGTTACGAATTTCACTTTCGCCTAGCCCTGGTCTATGGAACATAATAACTCTATTTGTTTTACTTAAATTGCTCCGTTAGTAAAAAAGCGTCTTCACTTGTTGTAAGTTACAGTGGAAAGTTTCACAAATGATAAAAAATAGATTATACTGGACTAACTATATATTTAAAAAGGAGCATTACCTATGACCGAGAATAATCAATCCGAAGTACCCCAAAAAAAAATCAGCCTGCAAGAGGCAGTGAAAAAGCAGCTTGAAAACAAAAAGAACCAGTCCTCTCCTAATAAAGGAAAAAAGAATGCCGACCTTTCAACAAAAAAAATGAAAAGCCAGCAAACGAAAAAAACAAGCAATACACGTAGAAAAATGGGTGTCTAATAAGTCAGGCTAACAGATGGACAGTTGGACGTGTACAGGAAATCCACTCTAAATAAAAGAAGTGAAAAAGCATTCAAGGGTGTGAAGTGTTCCCTGAATGCTTTTTTTAATTATTTTATTCTTTTCATTTTATAACTTGTTTAGCTAAATGCTTCGTTAGTTCAATAAAGAAAAAAAGAGCTGCCTATGCAACTCAATGATCTTTAATTACACCCCCGTTAGCCATCCATGTAGCGCAAAAACCAGCGCTACGCCACTGAAAATGAAAGATGATTACGTTCTTTCATGGGAGTTCAACAACTTCTTTAAATCAATTCTTGTGTAGGTTTTATTATAGGTCGTACCATCATCATTATAAAATATGGCTTTTTTTAAATATGGGTCGGAGATAGGTTCGTAACCGTGTTTGCTAATTAACTTTATCATTTTTGGATTTTCTATTGGGTCAACACTCACAAATATCTCAGAATAACCTAAACTCTTTGCAATATTTTCTCTATACCTAATTAAATCTAAACCTATACCATTACCCCGATAATCCGCTTTTACATATAGGTCACTTAATTTAGGAAGCAAAGTGCCTTTTAATTTAAGAACTCCAAAACCAAATATAAGTGAGTCTTGTTCAGCGATTGCCAGATATACTTCCCTTTTTGCAAATTGCTTTAAATAATTCGTGAATAAATCTTTATTATTTCTAATATCACATAAACCCGATAAGTCGTTTTCATTCGCTAATCTTATTATGTAGTTCATTGTTACTTCCACTTCCCTATTCTTCAATAAATCACTATTATAAATATTCAATTCCTTCTTCAACAACCCTACCCCGTTAGCCATCCATGTAGCGCAAAATCAACACTACACCACAGAAAATGAAAGATTTCTACGTTCTTTCATGGGAGTTGAATATAGTTCCTTGCCATTTAAATTAACACGTTAACTAATTCGAGCGAAAAAAAGATTATGTATTCGCATCGTTATAGAACTTTCTATCATGTAACTTTATTAATGCGATTATTCGTATGAAAATTGTTAAAAAGCTGCTTTATATCAATAAAAAAGGATATCTAAATCATTTCGATTTGATATCCTTTTTATAGTGTTTTTTTAGTTTTGTACTCGAAAACAGAACCCGTTACTAAATTAGCTCTTTTTTACTTACATTTATTTCAGTCTTAGTTTAAGAGGTCATTCAAATATTGAACCCCATAAAACCCTTTCATACCAACACTGCTAGTACTTTACCCAATAATTACTCGTTCCTTAGGATAGTGATAACTTGATTTTTTACCTCTACCACCACCACCAAGAGTGTAAAGGAAGGAGATTAAACCGACACGACCAACAAACATTAAAATCATAATGATAATTTTACCGACTGCTGATAGATCCGAGGTGATCCCTAAAGACATTCCACACGTTCCGAACGCTGATGTAATTTCAAAAATTATTTGAATCAGTGATGCGTGTGGCTCAGTAATGAGTAAAATAATTGTTGCAACTAATACCATAAAGAATGCCAATAAAATAACAACAAACGAGCGGAATACATCAATTAAATGTATTTCACGTCCGAATACTTGAATATCCTCTCTTCCTCGTGCAAAGGTAATTAGGAATAGAATGGCCATGGCAAACGTTGTTGTACGTATCCCTCCACCAACTGAACTTGGTGAAGAACCAATAAACATTAAAAAGCTCATGAAAATATCTGTCGCTTCACTAAAGGTTGTGACATCATACGTCGTCAGTCCAGCTGATCGTGTTGAAACGGAATGGAACATTGCAGAAAACAGAGCCTCATGCCAAGACATTCCCTTAAAGGAATGGAATGATTCAAGCAATAAAATAACGAGAGCCCCTACCACAAATAAAATTGCATATGTGGAGGTTGTTATTTTTGTAAATAAACTAAAGCGGAAATTTGCATGGCGATGAAGTAAAAACGATTTCACTTCAATTAATACTGGGAAGCCTATCGCGCCAAGCACGATTAATAACATCGTTATTACTTGAACAAAGTAATCGTCATGAAACGGTAATAAACTCATGCCTGTAATATCAAAACCACCATTTGTAGTAGCGGAAACGGAGGCAAAAACACCATGAATCCACGCTTCTTCAAAAGTATCGAAATAGTTTGTAAAGTGCAACGTTAAAATAAACGCACCCATCACTTCAATACCGATTAAGATTTTCAATATTTCCCGAATTAATTGGACAACCCCTGACAAATTGTATTGATTATGATCGATCATAATCAACTGACGCTCACGCATACCTATTTTTTTCCCAACCAGTAACCACACAAAGGTACCAAGTGACATAATGCCAATTGCACCAAGCTGTAAAATGACAAGTACCATCACAAGGCCAAATGTTGTATAGCTTTCAGATATATTGAATGTTGTTAAACCTGTTACACTAACCGCACTTACAGCCGTAAACAAGCTATCTAATAATGAAACGTTTACACCTTCTTGATGAACGCCTGGTAGTCGTAGTAACAGGAAGGAAATCGCTATAGCTATAAAATAATAAGAGACAAGCACCTGAAATGGTGTGACAAGTCTATTTTTTGATCTTTTCCAGGGCACTTTGACAACCCCTTCCTATATGATGCCAAACTCGATAGATATTAGTATAGGAAAAATACTTAAAAAAAGAAAGAGGAATAGTTACGACTATTCCTCATAATGATTATTAAGCTTTATTTTTAAAACGAACTCCCACTAAATAACCTACTAATGCGATGCCCACTAGTACGATCCAGAAAGTTAACTCCCACACAGTTGAATGTGGAAACTCTGCAGGTAAAATGCCTACCTTCTCATGTGACAAAGTCAACACAACAAGCTTCACACCTACCCAGCCTACAATTAAAAACGCAGCTGTTTCAAGTGAAGGATAGTCATTTAATACTTTCACAAACCATTGTGCCGCAAATCGCATCATGATCACTCCGATAAACCCTCCAAGTAACATGACAATAAATTGTCCACCGTTGATGCCACCAATATCAAAGTTTCCTACCTTCGGTAAAGTGACAGCAATGGCAACTGCAGCAAGCATAGAATCAATAGCAAATGCAATATCCGCGGCCTCTACCTTAAGCACTGTCATCCAAAAACCAGAGCCCCTTTTCCCCGCTTCTTCGCTAGATTCTTCTTCTGAATCCTTTTTATTACGCAAATCATATATATTTTTGGCGGACATGAATAATAAATAAGCTGCTCCCAACGCTTGAATTTGCCAATAATTCACTAATACTGTAATGACAAAGAGTGCCGAGAAACGGAAAATTAATGCGCCGAATAATCCATAAAATAGTGCTTTTTTTTGTAGCTCTCGTGGTAAATGCTTCACCATCACAGCCATTACAACCGCATTATCTGCTGCTAATAACCCTTCTAATACTACAAGTACAATAAGTACCCAACCGTATTGTAATACAATTGATTCCATTCATGTGCCTCCTCTAAAGCTCTGTATACTCCAAATAGTTTTTATTTTTGAGTACAAAAGAAAAGACCTCTGCCCTATAAAAAGGCAAAGGTCTCGCTAAGCAAATAAATACCTGACACTTATTTATCAGTTTCTCTCTATTCTAGTAGATCAATTATGCCTCGACATAATTGCGGCCGGAATCGGCCGGAGGCTAACTTCTTTCAGCAGGTGTTTTTTGTAGCGAAAGCGAAGCGTCAGCTACAAATGTCTAAACATTTGCTGAAAGAAGTTGAATACCGCTAGTATAGAGTTACTCACTTATCACACCCGATGGTAAAAACCACGTCATGACGGATGTAATCCAGATACATCGCTCGTATCCGTTAGCTACTCCCCTTTGACAAAACGTCGAAGGTTCTTCTTCTGTAAACTCATTATAGCACTATCATAATATGAGTCGCAAAATTATTCTACCCTACTATTCGCCTAAAATAACTTCAGTCTGATGTCTATCTCAAGACAACTTGTTTGCCTAGATGAGCCATTAACGGTCGTAAACGTCGATTGCTTCAACTCTCAATCAGAGAACTACTACTTGAAGTCACTTTATTTGAATTTGATAGCTTTTATCTTCTTTATGCGCTAAATAAAAATCAATCATTCTAGGCATAGTCTGTATAAAGTCGGGGCATGTAATATTACCTTTTGTCAAAATAGTCACTGCTTCCGACGTATCGAATTTAGCATCCCAAGTTAAATAATCTAAAGTTTCTTGCTCAACACCTAGATTTTTTCGAATAAGTGGCACTTGTAAAGAAAGTCTTGCTAGTGTTAACGGAAATCGCCCCTTAGGATAATGGTTCGTTAATAACTTTACCATCGTCCGATACACTTCCTGCACCGGATGCGGATATGGGTCCGTTAGATGTAAAGTTTTCCCTTCAGCACATTTTTCATCAGCTAGATAAGTCGAAGCGTTTAAAATGTAATCCACTGGTACGACATTTATTGTTGATTTCGATTGACCAATATACGGAATAACAGGTAGGCATTTTAATTTATCCACCATATTTAAAAAGAAATAAGGCCCATCAAATTTAATCGTTTCTCCTGTTTCGGAATGTCCACGTACGATACCAGGTCGAATAATTGTCAGTGGTATTTCTGATTTCAAATCCTCTACTCGATGCTCAGCTTCATATTTTGTTTCCTCATAATAGTTTTTAAATGCAGGCGGGCGAATTAATTCATTTTCTCGCAAAATACCTTCACGTATTCCTGCGACATACGCAGTACTAAAATACATATAGCGTCTTAAGTTCGGAAGTGTTCGAACAAAATCATTGACCAGAGTCGTACCATGCACATTTACCTTCCATGCGATATCTCGTGGTACGGCTAAATCATAAATTGCAGCTAGATGCCAGAGCACCTCTATTTGAGGTACAATTTCCTGTACAGTTTGGTCTTCTAGACCGAGATTCGGTAATGTAATATCTCCCTCTACAATACGAATAGAATAGTTAGGAAACTCCGCTAAAATATGATCTCTTTCTAAATTTGCTTTAACTAATTCACCCGCTAAAACAATAGCGATGACTTCCTGTGATTGATTTTTTCGAAATAACTCTCGTATTAATTGACTTGAAATAAAACCTGGAAAGCCTGTAAAAAAATGAACCCCCATCTCTCATCCCCCTGTCTTACCGTTCTTCCTTGTTGTTTTATCAATAAATTAGGCAAGCGCCCAGTCGGAACGGAAATAAACCACACGTTATGGTGCCGAATCTTATATTTCCTAATACTGTATATATTCTACATTTAGCTCCAATTTTCCTTGCAAAAAAACACGAATCGCAACATGTCGATTCGTGTTTTTTATTATAGTAGGCTATACAATTTAATGTTTTCGTTTTTATCAGCAAACCAACGCATAGCAAATTCATTTTCAAATAAGAAAACAAGATTATCAAAACGGTCTTTTACAAGCATTGAACGACCTGAAGACATTGATTCTTTAACATCCTCTTCGTTTTCTATCCATCTTGCAATTTTCGAACCGATTGGCTCCATCTTCACTTCAACATTATATTCGTTTTTCATACGATGCTCAAAAACCTCAAATTGTAATTGACCAACTGCTCCTAGAATAACTTCTTCTGTATGCAATGTTTTATAATATTGAATGGCGCCTTCTTGCACTAATTGTAAAATCCCTTTATGGAATTGCTTAGATTTCATAACATTTTTCGCAGTAACGCGAACAAATAGCTCTGGCGTAAACTGTGGCAGTTTTTCAAATTGGAATGTCTTTTTACCACCTACGACTGTGTCGCCAATCTGATAAGTTCCTGTGTCATATAAACCGATAATATCACCAGCAACTGCTTCATCTACTGTTTCACGATCATCAGCTAGGAATTGTGTAGATTGTGTCACTTTGAATGATTTACCTGTACGAGATAAAGTCATGTTCATGCCACGTTCAAATTTACCCGATACGATACGCACAAAGGCAATACGGTCACGGTGTGCAGGGTTCATATTCGCTTGAATTTTGAAAATGAAGCCTGAAAACTCCCCATGCTCAACTGGATCAATAAATAGTTCATTCTCAGTAATGCGAGGCTGTGGTGTCGGTGCAAATTGTAAATATGTTTCAAGGAATGTTTGTACACCGAAATTTGTTAAAGCAGAACCAAAGAAAACAGGTGTTAATGCACCACGGCGAATTTTTTCTTCAGAATACTCATTACCCGCTTCGTCAAGTAACATGATGTCGTCCATTGCTTGTGAATAATAAGAAGTCACCTTCATCGGATGCTCGACTGCAAGTTCCCCATTTTCATCAATTGGCAAGAAACGTTCTTCTTCTTCAGTACGGAATTGCTCGATTCGTTTATTATAACGATCATAAATACCTAGAAACTCTTTACCCATACCGATTGGCCAGTTCATTGGGTAAGCGTTAATGCCCAGTACCTCCTCAAGCTCTTCAATCAGCTCAAGTGGCTCCTTCCCTTGACGGTCAAGTTTATTAATAAACGTAAAAATTGGAATACCACGCATTTTACAAACTTTGAACAGCTTTAAAGTTTGTGCTTCAATACCTTTGGCAGCATCTACGACCATGACAGCACTGTCCACCGCCATTAATGTACGATACGTATCCTCCGAGAAATCTTGGTGACCTGGAGTATCCAAAATATTGACACGTGACCCATTATAATCGAATTGCATAACTGAAGAAGTTACAGAAATCCCACGTTGCTTTTCAATCTCCATCCAGTCAGATGTTGCAAACTTACCTGTTTTCTTCCCTTTTACCGTACCGGCATCACGAATCGCACCACCAAATAGTAAAAGTTTTTCTGTAATCGTCGTTTTCCCAGCATCAGGGTGACTGATAATGGCAAAAGTTCGACGTGATAATATATCTTTTTCTAAATTTGAATTCATCTCGTCATTCTCCTTTTTTCATACTTACTAATAATAAAAGAATACTTGCCTTTCTTACAACCTTTTTACATGAATTCCCCAAAAAAGAGGTTTCGATTGAATACTTGGCGAGGCCCAATGTAAATAGCTCCCTCAAACAATCCGATGATGATCATTTTCTTTCCATAGACTCACTCGTTTGTTAACCTCGTGAGTGTTAGACATTCACCTTCATGTTAACTCAAAAAGAAAACCCCTTAGTACTAAAAGGGGTCTCTAAGTATGGTGAACTTATCGCATGATTGCATACATTACGTTCACACTATCGTACGCTCTAACATCCTAAATGGAGAGCATATATTATACAAACTTTAAATGGCCAGCTTCTATGGCAATATCTGCATCACTATGTGGATATTTAGTATTCTCAATAATTTGATAATCTTCATGGCCTTTACCAGCAAAAATAATTATATCTCCTGGTTCAGCAATCTCAATCGCATGACGCACAGCCTCAGAACGATCTCCTATACATGCATAATTTTCATGTAACATCCCTTTGGCAAGATCACCTGTAATACTATCGTAGTCTTCATAGCGCGGGTCATCTGTCGTTAATATAACGTAATCAGCGGCTGATGCCTTTTCTGCCATTGTTGGACGTTTCGATTTATCACGATTGCCACCTGTGCCGACTAAGAAAATAAGCTTGCCTTTTTTATATGGTTGAGCTGAAGAAATCGCCTTTTCAATTGCATCAGGTGTATGAGCATAATCAATAAAAATCTGCACTGGTAAATCTGAGCAAACTTTCTCCATACGTCCCTTTACTGGTGGTAATTGCTCAATTTGCTCAATAATTGTTTCTATGGAATAGCCACGGCCATAAAAGGCAACCATAGCAGCAAGCACATTGTATATATTAAATTCCCCAAGTAAATGCATTTTCACACGGTATATTCCCTCTGGCGTTTCAACGTCAAAAGAAGTCATGAAATCATGATACTCACAGTTAATAGCTCGGAAATCAGCTGTTTCATTGTTCAAACCATATGTCCATACTGGAAATGGTGTCATCGCTGCATAGCGTTCTGACCATGCATCATCGGCATTTAACACGACAAATTTATTCTTTTCTAAGTCTTGTCCAAGTTGAGAAAATAATAAGCCCTTCGCATGACCATATTCCTCCATCGTTCCATGGAAATCAAGATGATCATGTGTAAGATTTGTAAAAATGGCTACATCATAATCTACGCCAGCTAGACGTCCAAGTGCTAAACCATGTGAAGATACCTCCATAGTCATTAATCGGCAGCCTTCCATTTTTGCACGGAAAATCATTTGTTGAGTCGATAATGCATCGCTTGTCGTATTGGCTGATTCATATAAAATACCATTTAAATTAAAGCCGATTGTCCCTGATAATGCAGATTTCTCGCCCATACCATGCATGATGTTTTGAATAATACCTGTTACTGATGTTTTTCCATTTGTTCCTGTTACGCCAATCATTGCCATATCTTTTGATGGATAGTCAAAAAACTTTGCAGCTAACAAGCCGACTGCTCGATCTGAATCTTTCACGATGACTTGCGCAATCGTTTCTCCTAATGGTAACTGTCGCTCTGTCACAACAATTGTTGCGCCACCTTCAACAGCTTTCTGTGCATAATCATGACCATCTACCGTATAACCTTTAATACAAACAAACATACTATTTGGTTGCACACTGCGTGAATCAATGACAATATCAGTCACTTGATCAGGTAACACTCCAATTATTTTTTTCAAAGGTAATGCATTCAACAATTCCTCTGCATACATTTCATAGTCCTCCAATCAATCTCTACATTCATTTCATCATTTGTTGTTTATTCGACAAGAAATGACAAGATGAGTCCCCCACAATCTATTGAATTTATTTTACTACTTATTCGCCCATAAAGAAAATGCTTGTTAGGACGTTTTTTCGATGAAACCGCTATCATTTTAATATATCTTTAATATTTCACCAAAATTTGGATCCTCACCATGACTCTGGGAGCTCAAAATAACTTGGCTTATCAAAAATCAACATTTATCGACAATCAGTATTGATTCATGTATGTTGGAAGATATATTTTGGAGAGCTTGTATCAATTAATTATGCCTTGGCATAATTGGTAAGGAATCGGCGTGGTTCTTAGGCCTGCGTGAGAGCCGACACGATGTCGGTCATTTCGGTATTGCCACTGTTCATGGCGTTTTTACCGATGTAGGTTAGTTAGCCTAAAAACTCCTTCCGATACCTAAAAAAGTGAGGTGTCAAGAACCTTTAATGATTCGACACCTCCTTTTACTATTTCATTATAGTTCGCACAAGCTTAACCTTTTGTTTATAAGGAGGAAAGAGAACATTCGTCTCTAGCTTAGAAGATTTTTTTAATATTGATTTGGGATGTGTAAAGTTCTCAAAACTTGCCTTCCCGTGATATGCTTTTACCCCTGATGACCCGACACCGCCAAATGGCAAATGTAAATTTCCAACATGTGTAATCGTATCATTTACACAGCCCCCACCAAATGGTAATTCCTCTAAAAAGTACTGGATAGCTTTCTCATGCTCGGAGAAAAAATACGCCGCTAAAGGTTTTGGCAACTGACGAATTTGGTGAATGGCAAGCGGTAAATCATCATACATCATCACAGGTAAAATTGGACCAAATAGTTCATCCTGCATCGAAGGACTTGACCATTTCACATATTCAATAATGGTAGGCTCCATATACAAATCATCACGATCTGTTCTACCACCAAATGTAATGGCATCACGTTCTTCTACAATAATTTGCTGTAAGCGATCAAATTGTCTTAGATTGACAATACGGCCGTAGTCAGGGCTTTTTTTCGCACTTTTACCATAGAAGGAACGAATAGTTGCTTTCAATATTTTCATAAATCGGTCATAGACGTCTTTATGGACAAGGACATAATCTGGTGCTACACAAGTTTGTCCAGTATTTGTGAATTTACCCCATGCAATTCTTTTAGCCGCTACTTCTAAATTGGCTGTTTGATCGACAATTGCAGGACTTTTCCCGCCAAGCTCGAGGGCAATTGGTGTTAATCGTTCCGCTGCTGCCTTTGCTACAACTTTTCCGACTGCCACGCTCCCTGTAAAAAATATATAGTCAAAGGACGCATGAGTAAGTGCCGTCACTTCTTCTTTCTCTCCTTCCACTACACGCACGTATGAAGGACTAAATGTTTCTTCAATTATTTTTTTAACGATTGCTGCTGTATGCACAGATGTTTCTGATGGTTTTACAATAGCCGTATTACCACCAACAATTGCACCGATTAATGGCTCCATGACAAGCTGGAATGGATAATTGAACGGACCAATGATTAATGTTACGCCATATGGCTCTCTTACAATAAAGCTTTTTCCCATCTGGTATTGAATCGGTGTTTTTACAGATTCAGGTTTCATCCACTCTTCAACATGCTTTACCATATAAGAAATACTATCTAAAACAATGCCAATTTCTGTTGCATATGCCTCAAACTCACTTTTTCGTAAATCTAAATATAGAGCATTCAAAATCTCTTTTTCATATTTTAAAATCGTTTTCTTCAGTTTTAGTAACTGCTCTTTTCGAAATTTAGTACTCTTCGTCGCTCGAGAAAAATAAAATTGACGTTGCTCTGTAATCATATTTTCTACATCTTGTGTCGTAAAATTCATAATAAAAGCACCCCTTTTTTTAAAATGGCATACATAGTTTTTTCATTTCGAAACAAACTATCTTTGTCTATACGATACAACATTGACAACCAAAATTCCTCTTTCTAAATTGGGGGATGTGTAAAGAATAAGTTAGAACTGTAGACGGTCTTGTGATTTTTGGAAATTTTCAACTACATATTGAAAATTGAAACGGGGGCGTAGATGAATGACAACAACAACAGGAACTTGGTGGGAGTCTATTTTTTCTGGACCATTAGCGCATGGTATTTGTGAAGATAAAATATTGCTATTGCAAGACGAGGCTTTCTTATATCTCTCTACAGCATCGATTGAGAAAAAAGAAGAACCTGAAGCTAATTAAAAATAGCGCGTTATAGGAGAGGTTATTTCCTATAATGCGCTATTTTGTACTTCACGTCTCATCATCAAAAGTTGTGGATGTCATATT
The DNA here is from genome assembly GCF_050280145.1 of Lysinibacillus sp. NPDC093688. Lineage (NCBI taxonomy): Bacteria > Bacillati > Bacillota > Bacilli > Caryophanales > Bacillaceae > Lysinibacillus > Lysinibacillus sp. NPDC093688. The sequence goes on along the minus strand of NZ_JBNNUX010000002.1, from coordinate 163,237 downwards.
GTGATGAATTCTTTGAAGATTTATCGGAACAAAATCTCATTTTATCGGAACAATTTTAACTTTTATCGGAATAATTTCTCGTTTTATCAGAATAACTTTAGCTTTTATCGAAATAATTTCAGTTTTTATCAACTAAGGGCGACTCCTCAGAATGTTTTTTCAGTTTACTAATACATTTTGCTGTAATTGTTTTAATTCTACATCAAGTCGGTTAATTGCTTCTTCCTCGATGGCAAAGCTTCCATCTTCAAGTCGAATAATTTGTTTATCAACAATATAGACAGAATGCGCAATATTCGTAGCCCCTAATACAGCTAAAATTGGTTTTAATGCATATTCTAATGCGAGTAAATGTCCAATAGAGCCACCTACAGCAATTGGTAAGATGATCTTTCCATGCAATGCTTTTTGCGGCAGCAAATCTAAATAAGTTTTTAGAATTCCTGAATACGAAGCTTTATAAATAGGCGTCAAAAGTACGATAATATCTGCTTCTTCAACTTGATTATTTTCTGAAATGATGGCCTCACTTGCAAAATTAGCCGTAATTAAGTCCTCAGCTGGCAGTTCATGTACATAATTTGTGTGTACCGCTATTCCTTGTACTTTTAAGTGGTTTTCCACCTTATCATGAATAGCCGTCACACGTGAATTTCTCGAATTACTGCCATTAATAATAACTGCTTTTATCAAATTTACCACGCCCCTATACATAGTTATTACAATACAATCCATACCCTACGCAAAATTCAATGTCTTTTCATATTGACGTAATGTAGCACCTAAATAATTCGCCACAGCTAACATGCCGTATATCCCTACTGCTTTTTCAGCTTCTGCATTATAGTTTGTGTTGGTATTCACGTCATATGTAAAAATAGTACCTTCTTTATCGATAATCGACTCAATCCCAGCGACACTTACTTTATTTTGCTCTAAAAATTCTTCATAACGCTTTATAAGCTCCTCTGAAAAACTGTCTATAATTTGAAATTTTGATTTCTTAGTTGCTGTTTCACCTACCGGGCAAAATTGATCCACTATTTGACAGCTATCAGCCGGACAGAGTTCAAAGCCCTCAGATGTATCAACACGAACTGCATACAAAAATTTACCACCTACAAATTCACATCGAGTTATATAAGAATCAGGAGATTTAATATATTGCTGAATAAGCGTAATACCATCTATAGGTAACTCAAAAGTATCACTATTTACATATGCTTCTAGCGCTTCAACTGAATGAAATAGTTGTACCCCAAGTCCTTTTCCTGCTCGATTATGCTTCGTAATAAATGGTGTTGTACCAATTGTTCTTGCCGCTTCTATTAGCTGCGATTTACCAACTGTCGCTATCGTTTTAGGTGTTTGAATGCCAACAGCTTCAAGTGCACAATATTGATTGACCTTACTTACTTCTAATCTTAGAGCACGGCTTCCATTAAAAACAGGACGGCCATGATACTCTAGCCAGGCGAGCACTGCCTCCGTTAGTTCAGGTGCAAATGCATGCCCCCTCGTATGTGATGAAGCACTCATACGACTATAAAAAATTCCTTGTGGTGGCTCTTTTGATAGGTCAATCAATCCTTTCGCCAAATGCCAAACCTCATAGGGTAGGTTTTGTTCCTCTAAACGATTTGTTAAATGAATTGTCCACTCATCATTTTCATGAATAATATAAATTTTTGCAGTCATGGTATCACTCCTTACTGTATGATGGCTGATTTTATTTTCACTAAAGGCATAACATCTCTTGCAAAACGTTCCATTTCCTCTAGGTGTGGGGAGAATTGTAGAAGCAAGAGATTTACTCCCACTTCTTCATAAGCTAAAATGCGCTCTGCCACTTGTTGAGGTGTACCTACTAAATTCGGTCTTAGCCCTCTGTTTGAAACTGAGTAATCCTGTAATGTAATTTGTTGCTCTAACTTTGATTTACTCGTGAAATCATTAAAGCCTGCATATCCTGCTGTATCCTCCACATTGGTAATTCGGGCTAGTTCAGCAAGTGCTTCTTCTTCTGAGTCACGCACAATGACATATGCAGCCATCCCGAAAGTTTCGAAAGGTCCTTTTCCAATTGCTTTTCGACGGGCAAGCATTTCCTGAATTTTAGCCCCAACTTCCTCTACTGTTCCACCATGCATCACATAGGCGTCGCATGACTTTGTAATTGCCTCTTTACCGCGCTCACTTTCCCCACCTGCGTATAGTCTTGGGTATGGTTTTCGGACTGGCTTAGGAGATAAATGCGCATTTTCTATTTTGTAATATTTACCATCATAACTGAACGTTTCTTCTGTCCATAAACCTTTTAAAACCTCAATAAATTCTTCTGAGCGGTCATAACGTTCTCCATGCTCTGTAAAATAACCACCATATTGCTTGGCTTCTTCTTCCCACCAAGCTGAAACTACATTTAAAGTAAAACGACCATTAGCGATTTGATCAATATTTGCGGCTACTTTTGCCATCACTGCTGGATTATGATAGCCAGGCCGAACTGCAGCCAATATTTCAATCTTTTCAGTAACTGCTGCTAAAGCTGCTGCGGTTGACCACGCCTCAAGCGCATCAGCATTCACGCCCTTAATATCATTTAAATATAGCTCGGCAATAAGCGTCGCATCAAAGCCCAGTTTTTCTCCTGTTTGAATAACCTGTTTTGCATAATCAAATGTCGCAGGCATATTCTCATTTTCTACATTACGTAACCATCCTCCGAAAATCGGTAACCAAAATCCTAATCTCATATTCCATCCTCCTCAAGTCCCTATGAAATTTCACTGCATAAAGATAAAAAAAGCTTCTATGTTTTAGGTCGCGGGATATCCGTTAGATAAAAAGAAGCCATTCAATTAAAACCAAGTATTCTTATAGAATTAACATACCATAACAAAACGCAAAGTCAATAGAATTTTTAGATAACTCTGTTAAAGGTAAATTTTGTTATTTGAAGCCTGTACGAATACTTATTATAGTCAGCATAAGAACAAACATTTGGGCAGACGACCCTTTATTGGAGCAATGACATGAGAGCAACTCGCTTCAAAGAAGGCTTTGAAGCCCTTATTGTGCAGCTGAACACGATATTTCATTAGGAGAGATGTTATTGTATGAATCAATTAATGCTGTTTGTATGCACATTAATTTTATTATTTTTTGCTGGGAACGCTTTTTATATTGCTTTTAAAAAGTACGAAGAAGATGTCGATTTTTCGGGAGGGGTTAAAACATACTTTTTAATTGATTTGGTATTAGCTGTTGTATTATTAATTTCCGAAAAAGTATCATATTGTTATTTTTAAAAATCTCTCCTTTTTATTTGGGTTAATTATATTAGGCTTAACAGTTTTGTTATGGATACTTTAATGAAAAGAAAAAACTACATTCCCCCAACGAGAAGGATAGCCTTCCGCTGATGAATGTAGTTTTCGAAATCTTTATTGATGAATGGCTTTATCAAAAATAGCTTTGGCAGCATCCCCTATATGCTCTGATACTGTAGGATGTGGGAAAATCATATTTGCGAGAGTTTGGGCAGTGCCACCAGCATTTTTAGTAGCTAAAATAGCATTTAACATTTCTGTTGCCCCATCAGCAACAACGCAAGCACCTAAAATACGTCCTTCCTCTTTCGTCGCAATAAGCTTTATAAAGCCCACTGTATTTCCTTCCATTAATGCCTTAGGGTTTGTATGTAAAGGCATTTGAGTAACCGTATAAGGTTCTTCCACCTGCTCTTCCAGTAAACCAAATGTCGCAATTTCAGGATGTGTATAAACACAGCGCGGAATCGAAGTTTGATCAATCAGTGCCGGCTTATTCCCTAAAATATGGTCCACAACATGAATTCCCTCTGCACTCGCTGAATGAGCTAGCTGGTAACCTCCAACTAAGTCACCTATCGCATAAATATGTGGCTGACTCGTTTCAAGATGCTCATTGACAGCAATCAATCGACCATCGAATGCTAGACCAAGCTGCTGAGCTATTTCTGTATTTGGGCGTCGACCTGTTGCAAACAAAAGATTTTCATATGTATAAATTCCTTTAGAGGTATGAATCTCATTGCCATTAAAATGCTTAAATTGGAAATCCATCACAAGCTCAATACCAAGCTTTTTCATCTGTTCACGAATAAATGGTCGCGCATCTGACTCTTCCGTCTGTAAAATATCTTCACTATGATTTAGCATCGTCACCTTTGTTCCAAGTGGTGCTAAGCTAAATGCCATCTCGACTGCAATAACACCACCACCGATAATTGTTAATTGCTTTGGCAGTTCTTCAAGATCAAAAAATGTATCCGTTGTATAATAGGAAGACGTTTCTAAACCTTCAAATGGTGGTACAAATGGTTTACTTCCGGTTGCTAAAATAACATCCGTTGCTGTGAACGCCTCATTATCAACTGTTACAGTCAAGTCATTAGATACTGCCGCTTCTCCTCGATAAAAGGTAATGTGATTGCTCAAAATATAACCCTCAATATTCGTTAAAAGCTCGTCAATAATAGCATCCTTACGTTTCATCAATCGTGGAAAATTCACATTGATTGTAGGGGTTTCAATACCCCAGTCATTACCACGGTTTATTTCTTGAATGAGCTTACTATGCTCCAACAAAATTTTCGAAGGAATACAGCCAACATTATAGCAGGCCCCCCCTACTTTATCGCGCTCTACTAAAGCGACCTTCTTGCCACTTTTTGCTGCATGAATAGCTGCTACATAGCCCCCAGGGCCTGCACCAATAATTGCAATATCAAATTTTTCCACGAAAAATCACCTCATTTACCACCATAGCATTTACAAAATTTGAATGCAATGCCATAAATGTTACAGTAAATTTAGTAACATTTCGTCTACTTCAGCTACGGTAAAATAAAAGGACATTTTATTGTAAAAGGGAGCGATGACTTTTACACAGAAGACCCGAATGAACATAAAACGGAGTATAACCATCCGCAACAATTGAATTTAACGTACAAAAAGCAAAAAAATCTCTCATTATTCTTAATAGAACAATGAGAGATTTTTAATTTATAAGTATTCTTATCACGGTATTCCATGTGCTTCCGCGGGTATTCACTCTGCCCGCGGGTATTCCCCCTGCTTCCGCGGGTATTCCCCCTGCTTCCGCGGGTATTCCCCCTGCTTCCGCGGGTATTCTCTCTGCTTCCGCGGGTATTCTCTCTGCTTCCGCGGGTATTCACTCCGCTTCCGCGGGTATTCTCCCTGCTTCCGCGGGTATTCACTCTGCCCGCGGGTATTCTCCCTGCTTCCGCGGGTATTTCCCCTGCTTCCGCGGGTATTCTCCCTGTTCCGCGGGTATTCACTCTGCTTCCGCGGGTATTCCCCCTGCTTCCGCGGGTATTCCCCCTGCTTCCGCGGGTATTCTCTCTGCTTCCGCGGGTATTCACTCCGCTTCCGCGGGTATTCGCCCTGCCCGCGGGTATTCCCCCTGCTTCCGCGGGTATTCCCCCTACTTCCGCGGGTATTCTCCCTGCTTCCGCGGGTATTCACTCTGCTTCCGCGGGTATTCGCTCTGCCCGCGGGTATTTCCCCTGCTTCCGCGGGTATTTCCCCTGCTTCCGCGGGTATTCTCCCTGCTTCCGCGGGTATTCGCCCTGCTTCCGCGGGTATTCGCTCTGCCCGCGGGTATTTCCCCTGCTTCCGCGGGTATTCGCTCTGCCCGCGGGTATTTCCCCTGCTTCCGCGGGTATTCCCCCTGCTTCCGCGGGTATTCTCCCTGCTTCCGCGTGTATTCTCCCTGCTTCCGCGGGTATTCGCCCTGCTTCCGCGGGTATTCCCCCTGCTTCCGCGGGTATTCACTCTGCCCGCGGGTATTCGCCCTGCTTCCGCGGGTATTCGCTCTGCCCGCGGGTATTTCCCCTGCTTCCGCGGGTATTTCCCCTGCTTCCGCGGGTATTCTCCCTGTTCCGCGGGTATTCACTCTGCTTCCGCGGGTATTCTCCCTGCTTCCGCGGGTATTTTCCCTGCTTCCGCGGGTATTCCCCTATGCCCGCGAGCAAAATAACGTTAGTTAATAAATATTCCGTTCCCAAAACCGTTGTTGAGCTATAGCGTTGACAAATTTTTTAGCGAAGTCTTTGTCGCCAGTGGCCAACACAATACCTGGCCCTACATTGGCATTGGACATATTAAAAAATGTCGTTCCAGATGTAGCAATACCAATTGGTTTGTAATGTCTATACGCTTCATTGATATAATTGACAATATGAGAATTGAACTTTGCCTGATTTTTTGCTCTTACGCCGACAACATATAACGAATCAAATAGTACCGCATCTGTAGTTATAAATGTGTCACTTGCTGTTAACTGAACACCATCACTACTAGTAACAACCCCTAATCTGTCGGAAATAATACTGTATCGCACACCCTGTCTTGTTAAATACTTCAGTATTTCTCCAACTTCATTTGCATCAAACCCATCACCTAGTAGCACGCCTACTTTAAGTGTTTGTGGCATTTTTATTGTATTAGCCTGACTAAGTGCAGGTGAAGATAGCGTGACATTTACCTGCTCTCCTTTTGGACGATTAACACCAATATTATCGGCCACAGTCGTTGCCATTGCTTTATCAACACGGACAAACATATCAACTACTTGTTGGCGAACGGACTTACTTTTCACCTTCCCTACCTCAAAACTAAAGGCATCAATGATATGTTGTTTTTCAGGAGGTGACATACTATTCCAAAACAGCCTTGCCTGTGAGAAATGATCATCAAACGATTTACTACGTGCTCGTGTGATACGTCCTTCAACCTTTTCTTCATAATGGACAAAGCCACCTTCTCTTGCCGTTGATGTTGACGGTGAATTATTGGCCAAGGAATTTTTATGATAACTCACTTTTCCTATATTAATAGTTTGTCGACTAAAGCCATTGCGCTGATTATTATGAATTGGACAAACGGGTCGGTTAATCGGTATTTCTGAAAAGTTTGGTCCCCCTAGACGTATTAGCTGTGTATCTAAATAAGAAAACAGCCGACCCTGCAAAAGTGGATCGTTTGTAAAATCTATGCCTGGCACAACATTTCCTGGATGGAAGGCGACTTGCTCTGTTTCTGCGAAAACATTATCTACATTACGATTCAAGGTCATTTTTCCAATCTTTTTAACTGGCACTATCTCTTCTGGCCAAAGCTTTGTTGCATCTAAAATATCAAAATCAAATTTAAATTCATCCTCTGGCTCAAGCATCTGTATACCAAGCTCATATTCAGGAAAATCACCAATTTCAATTGATTCCCACAAATCACGCCGCTGGAAATCAGAATCCTTTCCACCAATAATTTGCGCTTCATCCCAAACGAGTGAATGAACACCTAACACAGGCTTCCAATGAAATTTCACAAATCTCGACTTTCCTTTATCATTGACGAAACGGAAAGTATGAACACCGAATCCTTCCATCATTCGAAAACTTCTAGGTATTGCTCGATCCGACATATGCCACATAATCATGTGCGCAATTTCCTGATTGTTCGCCACAAAATCCCAAAACGTATCGTGTGCTGAGGCTGCTTGCGGCATTTCATTATGAGGCTCAGGCTTTACCGCATGAATTAAATCAGGAAACTTAATGGCATCCTGAATAAAAAAGACAGGTATATTATTTCCAACTAAATCATAATTGCCTTCATCCGTGTAAAACTTCGTCGCAAAACCACGAACATCACGTGCAGTATCCATCGATCCTAAGCTTCCAACTACGGTTGAGAATCTGACAAATACAGGTGTTTTCTTATTAGGGTCCTGTAAAAATCTTGCTTTAGTATATTCCCCCATCGATTCATACAGCTCAAATTCTCCATGTGCTGCAAAGCCCCTCGCATGGACAACACGCTCTGGAATACGTTCATGATCAAAATGCGTCATTTTTTCTCGAAAGTGAAAATCCTCCATAATGGTTGGCCCACGAACGCCAGCCTTCAACGAATTCTCATCATTCGAAACTTTTAACCCCTGATTCGTCGTCATCTTTTTTCCTTCATTATCGACACGAAACGGCTCTAGCTGCTGATCCTTCGCATTCTCGTCTAAATTTTTGCCCTGATTCGACTTAGATTTATCCACGCAATCCCCTTTCATTCCAAGACTCATAATTCTCAATATATACTATATGATTGTCTGGAATAAACATGCTTCAAGGTGTTGATTTGGAAGAACTTTATCAATTTTCGCTTAATTTACGACAAAATATGAAATTTTCAGCCCCTTATTTGTAGTAATCTTCTTTCTATCATTTTCAACATGGAAAGAGCTCTAACTGCTGATTCTAAAAGATTACCGTAATCGTTAAATTTCAAACTAAACAAAACCTTGATTGGCCAATGAAGTGGCCCACAGTTAGATTTTGTCTAACAACTTGGATCCGCTTCAAATCAGCCTATCAAGGTTTTTTTATCACTATTCAGCTATCTTTATTATTTAAACGCTTGAGCAGCTGCCACAGCTTTTTTCCACCCTGCATAGATTTCTTCACGATGAGAATCATCCATATTAGGTGTGAATTGACGATTTAAATTCCAATACTTACTAATTTCATCTGTTGAGTTCCAGAAGCCAACTGCTAAACCTGCTAAATACGCAGCACCTAAAGCTGTTGTTTCGTTAATGACCGGACGATCAACAGGAACATTTAATAAATCTGATTGGAATTGCATTAAGAAGTTGTTGGCAACAGCACCACCATCTACACGTAATTTCGTTAGTGGAATATTGGCATCCACTTCCATTGCACCGAGTACGTCTTTTGTTTGATAAGCTAATGATTCTAATGTTGCACGTACGAAATGTTCTTTAGAAGTACCGCGCGTTAAACCGAAGACTGCGCCTCGTACATCAGAATCCCAATAAGGTGTCCCTAGACCAACGAATGCAGGAACGACGTAAACACCATCACTCGACTCCACACGTGCAGCATATTGCTCAGATTCTGAAGCAGAGCGGAACATTCGTAAGCCATCACGTAACCACTGAATCGCAGAACCAGCTACGAAAATGCTTCCTTCTAAAGCGTAAGTTACTTTGCCATCTAAGCCCCATGCAAGCGTAGTTAATAAGCCATTCTCTGATTTTACTGCCTTTTCACCAGTATTCATCAACATAAAGCAGCCCGTACCGTAAGTGTTTTTAACCATACCTTCTTCGAAACAAGCCTGACCGAATAGTGCAGCTTGTTGATCACCTGCAGCGCCTGCAATTGGAACAGCAGAGCCGAAGAACAGAGCTTCCTCCGTATAGCCATACACTTCAGAAGAAGGACGAACCTCAGGAAGCATAGCAGCAGGAACGCCTAAAATGTCTAAAATTTCTTCATCCCACTTTAAATCATAAATGTTGTACATTAATGTACGAGAGGCATTTGAATAATCTGTAACATGGACTTTACCACCTGTTAATTTCCAAATTAACCAAGTATCAATTGTACCGAATAATAAATCGCCTGCTTCAGCTTTTTCACGAGCACCTTCAACATTGTCTAAAATCCATTTTACTTTTGTACCTGAGAAGTAGGCATCGATTAATAAACCTGTTTTATCACGGAATAAGTCATTGTAACCGTTTTCTTTCAGTTCCTCACAAATAGCGTTCGTTTGGCGTGATTGCCAGACAATCGCATTATAAATTGGTTTCCCTGAATGTTTATCCCAAACAACAGTTGTTTCGCGTTGGTTTGTAATACCGATCCCAGCAATTTGGTTTGATTCAATATTTTTTGCAGAAAGCACTGTGGCGATACAAGAAAGAATAGATGACCAAATTTCTTCTGCATGATGTTCAACCCATCCGGATTGTGGGAAATATTGCGGAAATTCTTGTTGTGCAACGTGGAGAATGCTCCCTTTTTCATCAAACAAAATAGCGCGTGAGCTTGTTGTACCTTGGTCTAAAGCTAAAATATATTTTTTTTCTGACATCGGACATACCTCCAAATATTCTTTTAATTTCTTTCAGCCGAAGTCTCCCACCTCAGGTAAGTAGTGAGATGAATGCGGCTTTTCAACGGTGTCCAAATAGGCACAATGCCGATTCCGGACTTAATTATGCCGAGGCATAATTGATTTACTCTTCACTTTTAATATTTTTCACTGTCATTTGAGCACTGATAAAAATAATAACTACGATAATAGCTAATACCCAAAAGGCTATGCTATTTTCTCCCTCAAAAACTTGTTGGAAAAATAGAGCACCAAATGTACCACCGATAATTGGACCTACAACTGGAACCCATGCGTATGACCACCCTGAGTCACGTTTACCTGGTATTGGTAAGAAAAAGTGCGCAATACGTGGACCTAAGTCACGCGCAGGGTTAATTGCATAACCAGTAGGACCTCCTAATGCCATCCCGATGACTACAATTAACATACCAACTAGAAATGGATTTAAGCCATCCGTAATTGTATTTGTTCCTAATGCTAGAATACCTAAAACAAGAATAAATGTACCAATCATTTCTGAAATTAAATTTGATAATGGATGTTTAATAGCTGGCATTGTAGAAAATACAGCTAGTTTCGCTTCCGGATCTTTCGTACCCTTCCAATGTGGTAGATACATAAAATAAACGAGTACCCCACCTAAAAATGCACCAATCAATTGTGCGGCAATGTAAGTAGGTACGTCTTCCCATGGGAAATTACCGATTGTAGCAAGCGCGATTGTTAAAGCAGGATTTAAATGAGCCCCACTAATACCACCAACAGCATATGCAGCCATAGCCACAGCTAGACCCCAAGCGAATGTAATCACTACCCATCCTCCGCCAAAACCTTTCGATTTGTGCAGTGATACGCCTGCAACAACGCCACCACCGAATAAAATAAGAATCATCGTGCCGACAAGTTCAGCTGTAAATGTTGACATACAAAAAGCCCCCCTTTGTAATAGTACACTTAGCAAAAAAATAAACCCACACTTAAACAAACTGCACGTTTCAATGCAGATGAATAAATGTGGGTTCCTTTTCCTAACCACGCGCTTTTTAACTTATGTACATTGTAGAGAAAATAATATACATAGTCAACAAGATTTTTGGAAATTTTCCCACAATTTCTTATTGGATGTCGTAATCGCTACTGCTCCAGCTGATAACGCTTCCTCTATACTTTCAGCAGTGCGGACTAGCCCACCTGTAATAACAGGGATTTTCGTACGCTGGTGCACTTCTGAAATCATAGAAGGAATGATACCTGGTAATAATTCAATATAATCTGGCTTTGCTGATTCAATCATTGAAAAGCTTTTTTCAAGCGCGATCGTATCAATTAAAAAGACACGCTGAATAGCAATAATCCCACGAGCTTTTGCTTTTATTAACATATTAGAACGCGTGGAAATTATTCCTGCCGGACGGATATCATTGCATAAAAAATCAGCTGCAAAGTTATCCGTTTTTAAGCCATGAATTAAATCTGCATGAATAATTAATTTCTTACCGTTCCGATCCGCCTCTCGTTTTATTGACATGAGCAAACTAATATGCACTTCTAATAGAACAATGTATTCGAATCGACTATTTAATATTTCATCAAATTGCTTTACTGTTCGTGCAGCGGGAATAATTTGTTGATTATTGAAATTCATTTGATTTCCCCTTTATTTAAAAGAATCAGGTCGCCATTAAGACGACCTTCATTTTTATTATAATGCAGTTGTAGCTCTTGTTATTTCTAAATTTAAATCTTTTTCATATTGTGTACGTTGTTCAGGAGACCACTGTAATTGTTTTGCCATTTCATCTAATATCGCATCTTTATACTGTATGACAAGGGCGATGTTAAAGAACATATATGCTGTACGACGAATCATAAAGTCATTTGGATGAACAGCCATTTCATGATGAATACCATACAGTAGCTGAGCATATAGCCCTTGCGGTAAAACAGGATGCTTTTCTTTAGCATATTCAAAAACAGTGTCCACATTAGAACCGTAATGATGGGCTAAATGTTTTGCTTCCTCTTCCGATAATCCGATTTCGACACCTATTTTTGTTCGTTTTGACACGAAGGCATCTAAGTTTTGGGAGCCCCCAACATCTCCACCAGATATTTGAATATTCTTTGTATGACATGGTTTTGATGTAATGCCAAAGCGTTGCTCTAAATCTTGTGCAATCTTATTTAAAACTGTTTCAGCCATTTTACGATACCCTGTTAATTTACCGCCAGCGATTGTCACAAGACCTGAAGCTGATTCCCATACTTCGTCCTTACGCGAAATTTCAGATGGATTTTTACCTTCCTCATGAATTAATGGACGAACACCTGCCCAGCTTGATTCGATATCTGCATCAATGACTTTAACTTTTGGGAACATGTAATGAATAGCCTTCATAATATAATCACGATCTTCTTGATGGATATTCATTTCACGCGCATCGCCTTCGTAAAATGTATCTGTCGTTCCAACATACGTTTTCCCATTTCGAGGAATCGCAAACACCATACGACCATCAGGTGTATCAAAATAGACAGCCTGACGTAGTGGGAATTTAGATTCATCAAAAACGATATGCACACCTTTTGATAAAATTAAGTGCTTACCATGTTGTTTTCCTTCGATAGTACGAACTTCATCTACCCATGGACCTGCAGCATTTACTACTTTTTTGGCACGAATATTAAATGCGTTATGGGCAATTAAATCTTGTGCTACGATACCATTAATTTTCTTTTGGTCACTGTATAAAAAGTTTTCTGCCTTTGTATAGTTAATGAGTGTAGCGCCTTTGTCGATGGCAGCTTTGGCAACTTCGACTGTCAGACGTGCATCATCTGTACGATATTCTACATATACACCACCGCCACGTAATTCCTCAGCTTTGACCAAAGGTTCTTTTTCCATTGTTTTTGCAGGATTTAACATATATCGACGCTCAGAACGTTTAACCCCTGCTAAAAAATCATAGACACGTAAGCCAACATTCGTTGAGAATTTACCGAATGTGCCTCCTTTATGGAATGGAAGTAACATCCAAACCGGCGTTGTTACATGTGGTCCATTTTCATAAACGATCGCACGCTCTTTCCCTAATTCTGCAACCTCTTTTATTTCAAATTGTTTTAAATAACGAAGTCCACCGTGCACTAACTTTGTCGAACGACTAGAAGTCCCAGCGGCGAAGTCTTGCATTTCAACTAACGCTACAGATAGTCCACGAGCAATTGCATCAAGTGCAATACCACAACCTGTAATACCGCCACCGATCACCAATAAATCGTATTCTTTACTTTGTAATTCTTCTATCGTTTGTTGACGTTGTATAGCTGAAGCTGTGCTCATAATAAAAATTCCTCCTTATTTAGAGCGAAAAAAAGAGACCATTAAAAGCACATGTACAAAATGTACATATGTTTTTAATGGTCTCTCAATCGCTCAAACCTGATATATTAACTTAATTTCATTGTAATGTGTCTAGAATGAAAAGGCAAGTTAGATAGTCTAAAAAATTACGAATACAACGTACACTTTTCAGTCATTTATAGGTTTAAGGACGTGTCATATGTACTGTTCAATTGTCATGGCTTCAGATATTATTCCCAAATACGAAAAATTTATTTATCTTCATTTTTGAGTGGAGGATAAATAAATCTTAGTTGTAATCGTCGCATTGAAAAGATTCACATCCATTTTCCATAAAAAACTATAAAATAGACTATTAGATTATTCATCAAAACGTGGGGTTGATTTCCGTTCCGACTGGGCGCTTTCCTGGGGGCGTCCAGTCTACACTCCAATCAACATAATATATGTCATACTTTTAATAATTGTTATTCTCACTTTTTGTGATGAGATATAAAAATAGCGGATTATCCATCAAATGACAGAAAATCCGCTGATCGGCATTAAAATATGTATTGTATCATTTCATGTATGTTGCAATAAGGATTATCACGGCTTTCTGTCTTGCGAAGTGCCATCATATCAGTGCAATTTTTTATAGCAACCTCATGTCGAAGTGCGATAGGTGCAATGACTGACTCATCCGCTTTATGACGAAAATAACGTGTTATTCCAAGATGCTGCTCCATCTTGTCATTTAATACTGCACGAGGATACTTTTCAGACATATCGACCTCTTCAAAATGCAACAGTAGCCATAATTCGAACGCTTCATTTGAATAGGCAATATGAATATTATTCTCCTCACAAAAGTCATTCACTTCCTCTAATTGCTTTTCGGTTAAATCATCCTTATCAAAAACAATCCAAACCTCATCAAAATATTGATAGCTTGAATCTCGATAGGCATGCTGGGCAAGCTTAATAGCCGAACGCTTAACGTTTTTTATTTTGACACTTACCATTTTGGAGCGCTTTAAAATACGCAGTTGCTCAAAATAAATGCGTTCGGTTTCACCTTCACAATAAATTAAAATAGTTTTACGCAGTGTTCGATTCCCTTGTTGACGTACTCTCACTGCTTGAATACCTCCACTTCTTTTAAGTATTGATCGGATAAATATTCATTAATAACCGGTGTAGCCCCAAATTCTCCCTTTAAGTAACGCTTGGCATAGGAAATATCTCCACGTTTCTTCTGCAAATCTGCAAAATCAAATAAGGAGTATAACTCGGATTCATTTTTAAAGCTTTTATTCACAAACCATATTTGATCGGAACGTAGTGGCTGATCTAATAAATCTATTTCATGACTTGTGACAACAAATTGATTCGTAACGTTACGCTTACTGTTCATAATGGCCATTAAAAATTCGCAGATGGATACATGAAATGCAGTATCAAATTCATCTATAAAAATAGTCTTCCCCTTATTGTATGCATCTACAATGACACATGCTAAATGCAGCATACGGACTGTTCCCTTTGAATCCATCGTCCAATTAATTGTCTTTGTCCCAATCGGCGCACCTGCTTCATCGAACGATAAATAGTGCAAATCGATATCCACTTCTTGAATAACCTCTGGCGTGTCAAAATCATAGCCAATCGTATTTTTCTCTCTACGCTCAACGCGTCTTGCCGTCACATCTTGAATAGAAAAATCTGCAATCTTTAGTAACTTCATCACTTCTTTTTTAAAGGACTCCTCTTCAAGTTTACGAATAAGTGGATGACTTGATAACCGATTTGCTTCATCTAAAAACAGTATTTTATGTAAAAACCAATCAAATATTTTCGTAGCATCTGGGTCATTAAAGACATTTAATACTGATAAGAACGCTGTATTATTACGCGTATATTTTGTCAGTTCTAACGCTGTGCTTTCAGCAGATTCATACAAATATTCTGTTCCATCCCATTGTCTATTAAAGAGCTGCTCTTTCAAGGATTTTGTCGTTTTAGTTAGGCATTCATATAGTACCTGTGAGGCATTATATTGTACCTCATAATCGTACAGTACCCCATCTAGGAATAATGAAATCATAAATTCTGTCGGTTTCTCTTGCTGACCTCCTAGCTTAAACGGCTGGTAGGGCAAGCGTAGTTGTTTAACATTATTAAGATTTTCAAAGTTAAACAATAAAGAACGTAAAATTTTAATAGCCGTGAATAAGTTCGATTTTCCGCTTCCATTTGGTCCGAAAATAAAGGCACTTTTTACAAGGCGAAACGAGTCAAATTTCATCGTATGTGTGTCCTTTAATTTACGAATACGGCTTCCCGCTACCATTGAAAATAGTGTTTCATCTTTATAACTCAGGCAATTTTTCACTCTAAAATCTACTAGCATATTTGTAAGCCCCCGTTCAATTCCACAACATTACTTTAAACAATTATTATACTATAGTCGCGAAAAAAGACATATTACTCAGAATAATACTAATTAAATGCAGCATCCATTTCGCCTTGGCGTAATCGTCCGGAGGCTTTAGGCCAACAAATGTTTTTTTGTGCGAAAGCGTAGTGAAACGTAGTAGCAAACGGTTTTGTCCGTGCGAAAGCGAAGCGTCAGCAACACGGTTTTATCTGTGCGAAAGCGAAGCGTCAGCAACAACAACAGCACGATGTTGATCACTCAGGCGTTTATGTGAAGTTCTTAGCAGTCCCTCTATTCGCTCTGTAATGGGTCTCACAGTTATTTTAATTTGATGGCGATGAAATACTAGAGTTGAAGAGTTTTATTTTTATTAATATCAATACAAAAGAAAGTAGTGAAAAAATAATGCCGCTCCAAATAAGTTGATGAATTCCTAATTGAGAAATAAACCAACCTCCAAAAGATGTTCCAAAAGTAATTCCAAGATTTGAAAATGAAACAAATAGACTATTACCAAATTCAGGGGCTTCTTTAGCTTCACTTATTAACCATGCCTGACTAACGATTAAACCGCCGGAATGTACCATTCCCCAAATGAATACTATAAAAATCATTGGAACGAAATAAGAACCTAAATAATAAACGAATAAGTAAACAAATAAATATAGTACCGGAAATGATATTACAGTTTTCAACATATTTCTTTGTAAAAGAACTCCAAATAAAGAATTACCTAAAATCATAATTACACCAAATATTAGCAACATAATACTAATCAAGGATCCATTCATGTGAGTGACTTTTGAAAGGTATTCAGCAAAATAACTGTATACCGAAAACATGGCTGCAAAAATAAATACAACAGTTCCTATATTTAACCATAATTCTATTTTTCGTAATATGCCGACTTGCTTGCCAAAAGACATTTTTTCTTTAACTGGCATAGAAGGTAGCAAAATTAAAATTCCTATAAAGGCTACAGCATTTACGATCGCTCCAAATAAGAAAGCAATTTCTAATGAAAACTGTTCTGCCAGATAAGAAGTTAATGGTACACCTAAAGCAAAGCCGACCGTAATTCCCATGAAAACTTTGGTAACTGCTTGACTGCTTTTTTCTGGAGGAACAAGATTAGCTGCAGTTACAAGAGCTATTGAAAAGAATAGAGGGTGAAGTGCCGCTGGTATGATACGAAAAATAAGCATAACTTCAAAATGTGTCGTATAAGCATAAAAAACATTAGAAATAGCAAATATAAATATTGTTGTTAATAAAAGTAGCTTACGATTAATCCCAGACACAAGTAATATTAAAAATGGCCCAGAGATGGCAACAACTAGAGCAAATATACTCACTAAAAAACCTGCTTGTGCGGTTGAAACCTCAAATTTTTGAGCTATTTGTGGTAATACTCCGACAATACTCATTTCAGTTGTAATAATTCCAAATACACCAATTGCTAGTATAAAAATAAGTAAAGGGTTTACTTTTCGCATTAATAAAAATCTCCAATCTTAAATAGATTTAATAAAAAATAGTTGAGCATTGTTACAAAAATTGATAGGTGAGAAATCACATTTCTTCAAATACATAATTCTATATATACGTATAATTAGATATGTTGAACCAAAAAAATAGATCCTCCTTTCTATTTATCCCGCATTAACTGGCAGAATTTATCTGTAACGAAAGCAAAGGAAGTTAGGTTGAAGATTAACTACCCGTAAGAGCCCAATTGATGAAGACTAATAATCAGTGAGGATAAAGAAAACCCCCAACTGATTAAAGCTTCACTTTATAATTCTTTTTGAACGTACTCTCGAAATTCTTGTATAGTTTTCTCATTCCTACGATAATAAGTCCACTTTCCAATACGCTCGGATTGTAATAATCCAGCCTGTTGCATAGTTAATAAATAATTAGAAATAACCGATTGAGCCAGACCTGCTTTTAATTGAATATCTCTTACACATACTCCAACTTGAAAACTAATCCCTTGTTGTAAATAAAGTTTTTCATCAAAAAATTCCTCTGGATTCTTTAACCATAATAATATTTGACGTCTTGTATCGTTTGATAATGCTTTATAGATTTGTGAAGGTTCCATAAAATTCATTATATCTATTTTTATAGATTTGTAAACGCAGCTTAATGTTATTAGTTTATTCGGAAAATTCATAGTCTTAACCTTTGAATTATTACTGTGTGTTAGTATTACTTAGCGCTCTCTATCCTGTAACTATTAGTCGAACAGGTAAAACAAGCGCTTCAAGAAATTTTAAATACAGTTTCCGTTATGTAAATAAAAACTCAACGCCAAGGTTCCTAGCTTCCTTGGCGTTGAATGAATAAAAATGACTCTTCTAATTAAATTTCTACTATCTTTTCATCTTGTAACGCTTGCAATGTACGCTCTATACCTTCCGCAAAAGAAATTTTTGGCCTCCATCCAATTGCCTTCGCTAACTTTTCATTATTTAAAAACGAATGCTCAATATCTCCCTCTCTCGCAGGAGCATATTGAATTTCTAAAGGATGATTTAAATGCTGCAATAATAAAATGACTTGATGAATCGACCATGCCTCATTCGTTGATACATTATAAGTGCCTTGTAGTCTAGCCTGTACACCGGCATAAATAGCATCCGCAATGTCCTCTACATATATGAAATCTCGAGTTTGCTCTCCATCTCCATAAATTGTAAATGCCTTTCCTTCTATACTGCTTCTTAGCATGCAAGGAATAACCGCTGCTTCGCCCTGCATTCGTTGTCTTGGACCGAATACATTAGCAAATCTATAAATTAATGTTGGTAAACGGTAATCTTTTTGCCATTTCTCGCAATATGTCTCACCAATACTTTTGTTTAATCCATACATCGAAATCGGTTCACTAACATCTGTTTCTTCTATTGGAGGATAGTGACTATCTCCATAAACAGCTGCCGACGAGGCAAAAACGAAATGCTTTACCTTATATTTTGACGATAAGAAGAGCATCTGACTAAGCCCTACAATATTCGATAAAACATCCTTCACTGGCTCTTGGATCGATTTTTGGACACTCGTTTGCGCTGCACAATGGATGACCACATCAAATGACGCTTCTTTAAAGAGATGCTCACAAACTTCATCTTCCACATTCAAAAGATAAGATTTATGCTCAAAGTCGACATTACGTAAATGGCCTGTACTTAAATTATCAATAATATAAACATTTGCACCTTCTTTAAAAAAACGCCTTGCCACTGCACTACCAATAAAACCATATCCACCTGTCACTAATACATTCATCCCATCGCCCCCAAAAACAATATGATGTTTTATATGCAGTAATTACTAAAATTATGCAAGCAACCTATTCATTGTGTTATTTTTTGGAAGAATTTTTCATGTAGATATAAAAAAATGTGCCCGATATGTATCGAGCACATTTTACAACATTAAGCTGGGTTTACTTCCAGTTCAACTGTAATTTTGATGTCTTTACCAACTAGAACACCGCCAGTTTCTAATGCCGCATTCCAAGTTAATCCAAATTCCTCACGATTGATTGTTGTTGCAGATTCAAAGCCATAAACTTCTTGGCCCCATGGATTTGTACCTTTTCCATTAAATTCAGTATCAAATGTTACTGATTTCGTTACGTCTTTAATTGTTAAATCACCTGTAATCGCATATTCATCATCCGATTTTTTTGTAATGTTTGTTGATTTGAATGTGATTGTTGGATATTTTTCAGCATCGAAGAAATCTGCTGCTTTTAAGTGATTATCACGATCTTCACTACGTGTGTTAATGCTAGCTGCATCAATTGTAAAGCTAATGTTTGCTGTTGTTAAATCTGCAAGATCTGCCGCTTCAATATTTGCTGAATAAGTATCGAATACACCTTTTACTTTTGATACCATCATATGCTTTACTTGAAAGTTAATTGCTGAGTGTCCTAAATCAATATTCCATTTTGCCATTTTAAATTCCTCCAATTAAATTATTTTTATCTCGATTTCGAGATATATGTTAAAATATGAAGTAACTACATTCATTATGTTCCCCCAAAATTTAAGGGATAAACATTTGTAGTTACTTCTTTCGTACTTCTAGTTATAAATAGTTACGAAAAGTAATTGATTACTTTATGTAACCTACTATATATTAATAATTTACTTACGTCAAGTTATTTTTAAACTTTTTAAATCGATGATGCCATTCGAAGATTGTGTACGATAGATGCAGGACTCCCACGCTCTGAAATTCCGTAATGTTTAAGAAATTATTTCAATGATCCCTATAAGAATAAGTAACCATCCTGAAATAGCGGTTGAGTATTTTCCTATGAAAGTCTTTGTCAGCAAAGCGCCAAAGTGAACACCAGCACCTACTGTTATGAACGAAAAGACACCGATAGAAATAACTGTCCATATTGCAGAAATACCATTGGCTCCAAGTGCTATTCCGCCTGCTAAACAGTTGGCTGATAAGACAAAGCCGAGCGTCATTGCTTCGCGAAATGAAATGATATAATTTTTATCTTCATCAAATACTTCAGGGTTTTCTAATATTCCTTGTTTAGAAAAGCGACTAGATAATAAAGTCCATATCCCTATAACACAAAGCAAAAGACTTCCTATTAAATTCGCAAAATCTGGAGAGACAAATTTAATAACTACGCTCCCAGCTGTAACTGCAACGTACGTGACGATCATTGAAATAAGGGCAATAACCGCATTGGATAATATGGGTATTTTTACTCGCTTAATACCATAAGCGAGACCAATTCCTAAATTATCTAAGTTGGCAGCTATCCCAATAAGAATGATGGCTATCCAATGCATTCCTTTCCTCCTCAATAACGTAAAATCCATTCTCACATATGATATGAAGGGAAAAAATTTTTGTTCATTCATACTTTGAATGGAATTGCTTACGGAGGAAATGGGATTACCCGCGGGAGACATAAGAATAACCGTATTCAACGTCTTTCCAAGTGGGTACTATTTCCTATTCTATAGCTTGAAATTATTTAATTGTTGAGAAATTTCTTCGGCAATATTTGCAGTTTGAACGGATGACTCTGCTACATGCTGAATTGCTTTTAATGTTTCTGAAATACTATTCGCTATTCCATTTGACTGATCAGACGATTCTATCGCGACAGTAGATACATTTTCAATTGCTTTTTGTATTTCTAGCATAGAATACTTCATCGTGCCAACAAATGTTGTCACTTCAGTTATTAATGTATTAAAGTACATAGCATCTTCTTCATATTGAATTCCACTGTTTTGGAAAAGCTCATAATCAGGTGTTACTTTATCGTCTATAAAGTGTAATAGCTCCTGAGCATTAGTAGACACATTCTTAAATGCTCTTTCTACGTCACTTGTAACAATTTGTATTTTTTGAACGGTTTCAGATGATTGTTCGGCTAATTTTCGGACTTCGTCAGCAACAACCGCAAAACCTTTACCTTGCTCTCCTGCTCTGGCAGCCTCGATAGCTGCATTTAATGCTAACAAATTCGTTTGATCTGCAATATCTGCAATTGTGTCAGACATTACTTTTACTTCAGAGACGATTTGTCCGGCTTCAATCGCTTCTAAAACTGACTTTTGTTTGTCATCATATAGATGACGAGCTGTACTAAATGCTTGAACAGCTGTTTCTTTAATATCAATGGCTCTCTCTTTTACTTCTTGTGAGAAATTAAGACTATATTTAGTTTTCTCATTTAATTTTTCCGTACTATCAAGCACTTCAATTGCAGTCGCGTTTAATTGCTCAGTTGTTGCACTTAGTGTAGTACTTCCCATAGCAACATCCTTTGAAGTTGTATCAATTTCATTCATTGAAGCAGTAATTTCCTCAATAGTTGCACTTAAATCTTCACTTAAACTTCCCATTTGTGTTGAGGTACTATTAACATTAGAAACAAGTTCCTGAATATGTGTAACAGAATTGTTCAAACCTTGCGTAATTCTCCCAAGATCATCTGGATATATTACCTCAGCATGTCGTGTTAAATCACCATCTTCAACCCCAGATACAACATCCTGAATATTGGAGATTGCTTTTTTGACGTACCTACTTAAGTAGATCAGTATACTTATACTAAACATAAGAGCAATAACCATAATAATACCGTTTTGATACAACGTTCTCTTATATGTTGCATTATTTTTTTCATTGCTCAATTCGGCATTTTTGATATTTGTTGTTTCTAATTGCTCCATCAGATCATCTCTTTGCTTTTCTTTTTCAAATAGTGGTTTTAGTAACACATTGGCATCCACTTCCGTCGCACTAGAGGTAACTTGTTGAAAACTAGATTCTAATATATCTTCGTAACTTTGATTTACTTCTTCCAAATAATTAAGTAATTTTTTCTCTTCACTATCCATTTTTACTTTCTTTAAATCTTTAAAGGCATGACTAATTTCTTCTTCAATAGCTGCTATTTCTTCAAAATATTGAATTTTTTCATCTATATCTTGTGAATGAAAGAAGATTTTGAACTTTAGATTCGTTATTTTTAGCTGATTAGTTGAAATATTACTTAATAAATATACAGAAGTTAAACTTTCATCATATAAAGATGTCGCATTATCATTCATTTTTTTAACACCCATTATCCCAGTAAATCCTATAACGACAAGTGCAATCAACATAATGAAATTGAATATTCCGAACTTCCCGACTAAAGATGTGTTTTTATAAAACTTCATTTATCTCTCCACCTTAATTGCTTTAATTTATATTGATAATAAAATTGGCTCATCACCATAACCTAGGGTTGATTTCCGTTCCGACTGTGCGAAAGCGACAACACGATTGGTCACGAGGGCCATCACAGGACTTGATGCTTTTAGCCATCGTTCCCCCGCTCGCCTCGATGCAGGGGGTCTTATCTATGTCCCAAAGAGTCGCCTAGTTGTAACGAAGATCAACTTATATAAATGGCATCTACAATCGTTGTTACCCTAATTATATTTAACAAATATGATTAATTATGGAAATAAAACGTTGCAATTACCCTATAACTCAGAGTTAGATTATAGAAAAATACTATCTTTCTGAATAACTTTTTCGACAAACACTTCTACTAGATTAGGGTCAAACTTAATACCCTTCTGTTCTTTTAAATAAGAAAGAGCTTCTTCCTTTGTCCAAGCTTTTTTATAAGCTCTATCACTAACTAAAGCGTCGTAAACATCTACTATAGATATTACTCTCGCCTCAAAAGGAATTTCTTCTCCTTTTAACCCCATTGGATATCCAGTTCCATCCCAATTCTCATGATGATATTTAATAATATTTTCAGCAATTTTTTTGTCATCGAAAACTTTATTGTTCATTTCATTAGATAGTTTATTCAATACATCTACACCCATAAGAGGATGCATCTTCACAATTTTTTTCTCATAGACTGTTAGTGGCCCAGTTTTATACAGGATTGATTCTGGTATTCCTGATTTTCCAATGTCATGTAAAACACTGTATTCTATAATTTTACTAACATACTCTAACGATAAATTATAAGTTTTATCTTCAACGAGGCTTAACAACAATTCCTCTGCTAAATTTTGCACATTCAAAAGATGTTCTGCTATATTTACATCGCGCATTTCACTTGATAGAGCTAACAACTGAAATAGCTCCTTTTGCTCTACTTTCTTCTGATTCACTTCATCTATCAATAGTTGTTCTGCTAAGCGCATGACTCCTATATAATAAATATTTCCTTTAATTTCAATTGGCGTAATCGTTATAAATGAGTATCTTAACTCTAATGTTTTGTTGACATGAACCATTGTCCCAGACCACGGCTGTCCTTTTTTTAATGTACTTTTTACCGATTTATACATAACAAACGGCGTTACACTTGATTTTAAACTCTCTACTGGTAATCCAATAAGAAATTCTCTTTTATAGCCTGTGATCGTTTCGTATTGTTGATTAACATCGATAATTAATTGATTTTTATCAACGATTACAACAGCATCACCTAATTTTAAATAATATGTTAATTCCTTTAGTATTTTTTTACACATTTAGAAGACCCCTTATCCATTGTTTAATTCATTAGCAAAACTAGCAAGTCGGTCAGCCGACAATGTAACTTCTTCAAATGCTTTACCTAATTCATTGACAAATAATATAATGACGTTTCTCTTTTTATTTTCCCAAAACATGAATCAACCTTCATTAATCTTCTTTACACTTCACTTAGTAAAGTTTTCAATAATAACTTATTTTGCTGTTGATACTTAGTAAAATAGAGTTCCTGTAGTCTTTTTGATAACCTATCATAATCGCTTTTCGAAGGAACCGAATTCCATACAAATATATTTCCGATGTCTTTTTTAATATTTAAGTATAAGCGATCCGTTATAATTAACTCCGCCTCTTCATCTTTAGAACACAACTCAACATGGATAAAAACACGTTTTATTTGACTAAATAGATAAGGAACATCATTTATCATTGAAAATATTTTTATTTTAATAGTATCTCTATTAGCAAAATCAATAGTTTGTTTTAGTAGTTTATGATATCGCCCAATCAATATTTCTCTGCGTTCAAATACGATGGCGAAAGCCTTATTTTCCATTAGACGATCATAAAACTGATTCATAATTTCTATTTGAGCCGTTTCATGCATTTCTAATCTCTTTTGATAAAGATCTTCTTTAAATAAAGTAGCTGGACCAGAAAAGGTTAAAATATAATAATGAAGGTGCAGTAAATTGATAAAGAGTGCCCCATATTCTTCTACATCTAAAGTAACTGAAAAATGCTCGATGAACACTTCTATCCAATATAGAGTTGCTTGTACAAATAATTCCTGATTATGGTGCTGTGCAAAATTCATCAAGAAACTTACCGCATTATCCGTTTTATGATAACGACGCATACAGCTAATGATAGAAAATAAAAACATTGTTTCTAATTCAATTTCTTCATCTGATAAAGCAGTAAATTCTCTAAATATATGCTTTAATTTTCCCGATAATCGCTCATAGTTATGATGATGCTTCGTAAAGTTTGCATACATTGGATGATATTCGATTAGGCAGCCTAATTTTGCACGTGATAAGCAAATGGCCAGCCAATATAAAAGTTGTTCGGAATAGGCTATGTCTACTTCCTTCATTAATTCTAGTATTTCTTCTCTTGAAACTAGAGTAAATGGCCACTCTTCTCCCCAACACGAATTCCAGTAGAATAAGAAGTAAAAATAACGAAATTGCTTTTCTGTCCCTTCAAGACTGACTTTTTCATAAGATGTATACTTCAATTGAAACTGATCTAACAAAGGCTTAACTTTTTTTATTCGTCGATACATAGACGCGACACTTGTAAAATTATCCAAAATAAACATGTTAACATCATAAAATTTATTGTAAAAAATCTCATCAAAAGCTTTATAGGTTAATGATTTTTTTAAATAATATCTTTCTACAGCCTTCATAGAAAAATTATCTTTATAATTTAATTGATAATACTTATTCTCTTCTTTTTGGATAACAGCAGATTTAGTAACAAACTCTAAATCAATTGCTATCTCATCTATTGTTTTCAAAATTGTTCTTTCAGACAAATCCGTCATTTGAGATAACTCTATAATTGAAAATAGCCTCTGTTCATTGTAAATATGATGTAGAATATTCAATTTTTGCAAAGATGAACGATCCAAAAAATTATACATAAAAACACCTCAATGTCTTCCACCAGTAAACCCTAGCTGTGTCATATCAATTAAGCATTTATTCGAAATTAGATAAGCTTATTTAACTCTTACCAATACATTCTATTCCCGCTTTTTACGACACTAAACATTATTCAATACTTTATAACTACTCAAGTTAATAAAAGCTGCCAATAAAACAGTTGTTATTGAATTTTCATCTCCATTAAATACTCTTTAAAACAATAAATGTAGCTTATTTTCATGAAATTCACTCATTTCGAGAAACCATGAACAAAGCCTCTTGTTTTCAAGGATACTTACACTATACCAAGCATTTCAAAACAAACAAAATCACTTTTTGTTCGTTTTCGTGCAAAACTTGATAATCCTAAAATCCTTTCAGAATGCCTCTCATTTTAAGGGATTTTTAATGCTATTAAAGTCTATTTCGCTAGAAGATAATACTATTTTCCTATGTGTTTTTTATTGATAATGCTCCATTTTCTTATTACTTCACCTTTTCATAACCTTCATCCTTTTATAAAACAGCAGGGGGCCTTTTGTGTTCACATCCTTTAGAACAAAGATTAAATTAGATTGAGAAATTTATATTGTGAGAGTAGATGACAAATAGAGAGGGATGCATCTTAACACTTATTCCTGGACTTTAGCTGCTAAAAACTCTACAAGCTTTTACAGGGAACACTGAAGGAATTTTTAATTTCAAAGGCTGATTTATGACGATAGAGATTGCTACAAGTCTTTCTTTCAGTAACGATTTCATAAATTGTCAAATAGAAAAAGAGATGTATCAAAATACGATACATCTCTCTTAAGTAATACCTTATAAACCAAGTGCCCGGTACATAAACGCTGAAAATTGTGCACGTGTTAAGTTTTCATCTGGTCTAAAATTGCCTTCTTTATCACCCAATGCAATGTTATGATCTTCTAGAGCTGAAATATATGAACTCGCCCAATGTGTTGGTTTGACATCTTTGAATGTGCTACTACCTTCTGGCGTTAGGCCAAATGCAAGAACTAACATTTTCGCCATTTGTGCACGTGTTATATAAGTATTCGGATGAAATGCCCCTTTTGAACCATCTACAATGCCTGCTTGTTGGAGTAGTGCGATTTGTTCGTAGTACGGATGGTTATGTGGGACATCCAAAAATGGTAAAGCTTCTCGTATTGGTGTTAATGGTAATGTGCGGTCAATTATAAGCACCGCGTGTTGACGCTGAATCATGTCATCTGGTCGGAAAGTGCCATCTGGATAGCCTTTAATAATACATTGATTGGCAATTTGTTCAATCATATCTTTTGCCCAGTTATTATCAATATCCTTGATCGTAATGTTACAGCCATTACTATCCTTCACCCACCGAGCGTACAATGTTAGGTTTTCTGTTACTACATCTTTTGCAAAATTCCATGCTTTTGTGAGCTCTTTATCATTATACCAACCAGCAAATGTATAGCCTTCTGTTACTGATATGGATGGGGTCTTCACTAATTCTTTGTATCCAACTGTTTGTGACGATACTTTACTTCCACCGTTCGTGTTAAAAGTGACGATATAGTTATCCTTCGTCCATTTCGCATACAAGATTGTGTTTGATGTTACTTCGTCTTTTGCAAAATCCCATGCTGTTGTCAGCTCCTTATCCCTATACCAGCCGGCAAATATAAAGCCTTCCTTCTCCGGACTAGATGGTGCCTGCAGTAATTTTTTATATGCTACTGTTTGGGATGAGACTGTGCTTCCTCCATTTGAGTCAAACGTGACATTATAGTTTGGCGAACTTCCACCAGACCCTCCTGTGCCACCTGTTCCCCCCTCTGGAGTAATGTTCTTTGCCCATTTAGCATACAACGTTAGGTTTTTTGTTACTATATCTTTCTTGAAATCCCATGATGTTGTCAGTTCTTTATCCTTATACCAGCCGGTAAACGAATATCCGCCCTTCACAGGAGTAGCTGGGGCTTGTAGCAATTTACCTTCATAAACTTTTTTAGCTGAAATTTCACTTCCTCCGTTGGAATCAAAAGTGACGAAGTTATAGTTTAACTTCTTCCATTTGGCATATAGCGTTATATCTTTTTTTACGATATCCTGCTCAAAATTCCAGGGTTCTGTAAGTTCTTCATCTTTATGCCAACTTAAAAATAGGTAGCCTTCCTTCTCTGGATTAGACGGCACTTTCACTAATTTTTCATATTCCACTGCTTGAGGTACAACTACACTCCCTCCGTTGGAATCAAAAGTGACAGTATAATGGCTCCATTTCGCATAAATTGTGATTGGATCTGATAAGGATTCATTCCACTCTGTTGTATAATCTTGCTCTTCAAACCACCCTTGGAATGTTTTACCCTCCTCGAATTGAACGCCGATTGGCCCAATGTCAGAGTCAGTTTGTTCAACTTTCCCATGGAATATGACAAACTGTAGTTTGTTAAAACTAAATACAGAGTCACCTAACTCTATAACACTTGATGAGATCTCTACGCTTCTTAAGTGATTCATAGAAAATGCATTACTTCCAATCGTTGTAACGCCTGATGGAATTTCTATGCTTGTTAATTGATTATTATAAAATGCATCACTCTCAATCGTTGTAACACTTGATGGAATTTTTACGCTCGTTAATTGATTATCATAAAATGCACTATCCTTAATCGTTGTAACGCTTGATGGAATATCTATGCTAGTTAATTGATTCTTATAAAACATAGCTTCTCCAATCACTGTTACGTTTGATGAGATCTCTACACTTGTTAATTGATTAGCTGCAAATACAAATGCACCAAACGTTGTAATAGTTGATGGAATCTTTATACTTGTTAATTGATTCTTAGCAAAAGCAGCTTCTCCAATCGCTCTAACACTCGACGGAATTTCTACACTTGTTAGCTTCTTATCTAGAAAAGCGTAATCCCTTATTTCAACAACTGGTTTTCCTTTAATCTCACTAGGGATAATAATATTTGTTGAGTCACCTTTATATTCTTTAATAGCAACAGCCTTGCTGCCATCGTTCAAATCGATTATTTCAATGTCATAATCGTCTTCACTATCGCTATTTGCGTAAGCAGACAAAGTACTTAGCGATAATTGAGAGAAAATCAAAAGTATTGCAATTAATAGTAAAAAAATTTTTTTCATTTATTGCACATCCCTTCATAAATGTACGTATACCTATAATTGATAGTCGACACTGAAACTATAGCAGTATTTATAAATTTACTAAAATCAATATTTGTTAGTTTTCGAACAAATTTTGATAATCGTTTTTATTGCAATTTTGACTTTCACCAAAATTCGCACTTACAAATGGAATTAATGCTTATAAAATAGCAACCAAAAGGTCGTATATGAAATGATTGTGAAAGAATAAGGATATAATAGCTCTAAAACATGAACTTTTTACTTGTTCTATCTCGAACCTCCCTTTTAAATTTACACATGTTAAAAAAAGTCGATTTGACAAAAGTAACAACCTTTTGATAACTTTAAGTTGTTACTTGTTAATTTTTAGGTATATCTCATCCTACAATGAAGAAAGGGAGATCTTATGAAATTCAGTAAATTATTGAAGATAGGATTGGCTTTAGCAGCCTTGTTAGTATTAACTGCTTGTGGCTCAGATGATGAAGACACGAAAAATAAAGACAAAAACGAAGTGAACTTAGCCTATGTTGAATGGGATACTGAAATTGCCTCTACAAACGTAGTAGGACAAGTTCTAGAAGATTTAGGATATGATGTAACACTAACACCACTAGATAACGGAATTATGTGGGAGGCTCTTGCTAAAGGAGAGGTCGATGGCATGGTGTCAGCTTGGCTACCACAAACGCATGCCCCACAAGTTAAGAAGTACAAGGATAAAATAGACGATTTGGGTGAAAACCTTGCAGGTGCTAAAATCGGCTTAGTTGTCCCTAGTTATATGGATGTAAATTCTATCGAAGATTTAACAGATGAAGCTGGTAAAACGATCACTGGCATTGATCCAGGAGCAAATATGACAGCAACTACGGAAAATGCTTATAAAGAATATAAAAACCTAGAAGGCTGGAATGTAGTTACCTCATCTTCAGGCGCAATGACAGCAGCTCTTACTCAAGCTATTGCGAAAAATGAAGAAATCATCGTGACAGGTTGGTCTCCCCACTGGAAGTTTAACGCTTTTGATTTAAAATATTTAGACGATCCTAAAGGGATATACGGAGCTGAAGAATATATTGGTACATTTGCACGTAACGGATTGAAAGAAGATAATCCGGGAGCATATAGTGTTCTTAAAAACTTCCACTGGACTCCAGAAGATATTGAACGTGTTATGTTTGATATTATGAAAGGCGATGATCCTAAAGAGGCAGCAAAAAAATGGATCAAAGACAATGAAGATAAAGTTTCAGAATGGACAAAAGATGTAAAATAGTATAAATGGCAAGTTTTATAAACTCGTCTAGCGATTTTACATATTAAAAATAGAATTAAAAACAACAATATCTTCTGCACTTTAGTTGATTGTCATTAGAACGTAAAGATTCTATCTTTAGAATTAGGTCAAACCAGACAAAACGCCAAAAACATACCCTATGCAGATTTTGCCTAAAAAAGTCTATTTCCAGCATAATATGGAAATAGACTTTTTTGTTTTATACCGCAATTGCGTGAGAAGTTGAGCATGGAGCACATATTTTATGAAAGCGATTCAGTTCAAATCATGTACTTTTCCGTATAAAACGCTTCGCACCTAATATAACGAGTGATACAATGATGCCTCCAATAATCATCATACAAATAGAGATTAAGAGGCCGATTCCAGGCACTGATTCGTGGTAGGTTATGATTGGAGGTACGCCATATTGATGTGGAGAGACGGCAAACCTCAGGATTTCTAAGTAGGCAAGGTGAAAACCGATTGATGTCCAGAGACTTCCAGTCCATAATCGGAGCAACTGCAAACATATTCCAAAGCAAAAAATTAGTATGATATAAAAGAGGTTAATAGATACGCCTGGAGCAAGTCCAACTAGCACTTGAATCTGAGCAACTGCTATAGTGAATGCTACAAAAAGTAAGGTTTGAAGTAATACGGATAACCAAGCGGTGAATCGATAGCGTAAGACATCATATAACATACCTCGTAATCCAAATTCCTCTGGTAAAGCTTCATAAAAAAAAGCAAATAAAATATTCATGGTTAGAGCAATAAACCACTGTTCGGAGGGATGTTGCCATTTTTCAAAGTCTATCCACCCTAGAAAATTGCCTATAAAGAAGCCAAATGTAGCCAGTGCAATCGCCAAGATAACCCCAGAAATAAAATGATGTAGCCTTTTCCAGGAATATACCGGCGTCTTTGGTTTAACTCCAGTCATCCGATAAACATGCTGATATAAATATAAAATAATAGGAATAACTAATCCACTCATCACAAGACCTTGAATCAAATGGTCACTGGAAAGAGAAGCTAGGAACAGACCAGTGACTAACGTTGACCAGCCGGCGAGTACATAAAGTATCCATTTCATATATTAAATTCCCCCTTAGAGCATTTTAATTGATTTATTTACATTGCTTAAAGTTGCCTATAAATTCCGCACCTCTTTTTTGTATATATACTCTATATACAATATATACAAATATATATGTATTTTGCAAGCTAAATTATTTTTGAAAAGAAAAAACATGAGATTGTTCAATCACAAATCTCATGTTTCCCCAATTCGTAAAACTCAAAAAGTCGAATTTTCACTGTATTTTCTTTTTAAAAGTAAAAAATACAAAAAGCATTATTTTATTTTTCGTTGTAATTTTTTAAATCTCTTATCATATTTACTTCTATTCAAAAAATCTTCATACCAGTATGCATATAAATCGTGACGATCTGCTTTTTGCAAGATACTTAAGATCTTTTTTTCAGTAGAATGATATCGAAATTCCAACTCCTGAGCTATTAGGACACTTGTTTTGGCTGATAGATTGCTTTTTTCGGACTGTATATCAAAGCCCGTAATGCGATCGTGATAAGACTGAGTGCTAGGAATAAGATGCCAGCCCACACTACGGAGTGGGTTCCCAGAAAATCTTATTCAATACTCTTGAAGATAAAGATGAGGATGATATACGAATGGTATTAAATATTTCAAATGAAATCTTTGGACGATACAAAAAAAAATAAAAAACAGCTAGAGAATTTTTATAATCAAATGATTTTATCAGGAATAAACGAATCAAATATAATTAATCACATTTACTCCTGCCCTAGTCTCTGTGCAAGAGGATGTAATCAACGTTTCCAAAAGAAATTAAACAGCCTGAGTCCCTATCAATATAGGACTCAGGCTGCTTAAATGTGCTTTTTTACTGTCTACTTGACAGAGGTCCCTTCACCCGCATAGAGGTACTTTTTTTAAAGTGTCCACTATTTAAAGTTCGGTTCTAATAACCGATCAAGGTTTAAATTTTATCCACTATAAACTTCAAAACAAAAATATCCAAATGCTAAGCCATCGTCTTTTATTTACATTTTTCTTTTAGCATACTCAAATAACATGGGTAAAAGCACAAAAACAATATCTTTGTAAAATAAAAACTGAACTAATAATTTAGTTCAGTTTAATAATACCTTTATAGAATAGAATCAGTAGTATATCAATAACACTTACAAATAGTTAAACTATTTTTTCTCAATAACTACATGAATTAGTGTGTCATTTTCAATATCAATTGTAAAGGCTTTCCCAAATCCAACAACATAACGTCCCTCTAATGGCGTTAATTCGAATAAAGAAAAATCAAGTGAGCGTAATAATTCCATCATTTTGGCACTAAACAGCTGATCGAATGTGGCAAATATCTCCTCATTACCTTCATTTCCTAAATTTTTAGGCAAACATTGCCAACGTGCTCGCTCTGGGGCAAATGGATTAGCTGTTATGGCCTCATCCGCAACACAAATTAAATCAACTACTTCTGAATGATCCATTAGTTGGTAATGCTCCGCAACTCGACTAATATAAACATAAAACTTTCCGTTAAGGCGCACAAATGGTGTGGTACTACTAAAAGGCTTACCTTCCCCATTCACGAAGCTTAACACACAATTTTTTTTACTTTGTATAAAGGCTTCATAATCCTGTTTTACTTGTTCAACATCGATTGCTTTTGGCATATTAATTCCCCCTATACTCTAACAGTATTTTTTAATTGAATTCTCGGAGCTTTATCCCAAGATACATATTGAATTTCAGCTTCCATGCGATATATTTGTTGGATCATCTGTTCAGTCATTACTTCATCGGGTGTCCCTATTTGTGCTCGGTTACCATCCTTTACAACCACGATTTTATCGCTATAACTAGAGGCTTGGTTCAAATCATGAAGCACCATCACAACTGTCATACCCATATCACGATTAAGCTCTCGCACTAATTCAAGCACTTCATGCTGATGAGCAATATCTAAAAAGGTCGTAGGCTCATCCAGCAATAGAACTCGGGGCCGTTGTGCTAAAGCCATGGCAATCCATGCCCGTTGTGCCTCCCCGCCAGACAAAGCGGCAATTGGCTTTTCTTTATAATGTGAAAGATAGGTTTTTTCTAATGCCCAATCAATAATGGCCTCATCCTCTGCATTTAGACGTTCAAACCACTTTTTATGTGGATAACGACCATATGCCACTAAATTTTTAACAGATATATCGCTTGGTGCTTGGTTTTGTTGACTCAGCATACACATTTTGCGTGCGATCTCCTTTGAGGATAGTCGACGCATATTTTCTCCCTCAAACAGGATATCTCCTGCACTGTACGGTAGCATTCGTGCAACCGCCTTTAATATCGTCGATTTACCAGAGCCATTCGGTCCAATAATCGATAGAATCTCGCCTTGTTTAACTTCAAATGAAAAATTATGGACAACTTCCTTTTGTTCATAGCTGATGGATAGCTGATCAATTTTTAACATTAGAACGCCCTCTTTCTCATTAGATATAAGAAGTAAGGTCCACCGATGACCGCCATTAAAATACCTGCTGGAATATCAAGCGGTGCAAATAATGTCCGTCCACCAGTATCGGCAATCAATAAGACAATCGCCCCCATAGCCATACTCATGGGTAGCATGTACTTATAATCTGAGCCAACTAGTAACCTAGCCATATGCGGGACGATTAATCCAACAAAGCTAATCATGCCCACTGCTGCAACTGAAATCGCTGCAAGAAAGACAGCTAAAATCGATAACATAATACGAATACGGGTCACACTTTCCCCTAGATTAGTTGCGACCTGATCGCCTAAACGAATAATATTGGCTTTGCGGATCGCAAAAATAGAGAGTATCCAACCTATGATGGCATACACATAAATCATATGCAGAGATGCATTCCCTTTTGCGGCGAGACTACCATTCATCCATTGCACCGCTGATGGTAGACGGTCACTATAAAGGATCGACAAGAATCCAATGACACCACCACACAATGCATTCACAGCAACCCCTGATAAAATAATGGTGATTGGCGTAATGCCTGTACGCCTCCAAGCTAGGGCATACACTATTGTAGCCGCAATCAAACCACCAATAAAGGCAGCAAATGGAATCAAATGTGTTAATTCAGGGTTCGCTAAAAGGATTAGCAAAACGAAGGCAGCTGCACCACTCGTTACCCCTGTTAAGCCTGGATCGGCTAATGGATTACCCATGACTGCCTGTAATAAAGCACCCGAAATGGCAATACTAGCACCAATGATTAATGCCAACAACACGCGAGGAAGGCGTATATCCCATATAATGGTTGTATAAACCCCCTCTTTATCACGACCATTGATTAGGGTGGATAAAATATCAGGAATGGAAATATGAACACTGCCTAACCCAATCGCTATAATTGCAGCTAATACGGTCACCACAAAGGTCGTGATAATAATCATGCGACTTCTTGCTGTATGAATCATACCTCTACCTCACGAATTTATTTATAGAAATAATCTGAAATTGTTGTCAATGCTGTCTCAGCATTTGTAATCGATGTAACACCGAATGTACTGTAATCAAGCATATAGATTTTGTCATTTTTATAAGCTGATAATTGTTGCCATGCACTGTTTTTTTCAATTTCTTGCTTGAATTTATCTTCATTAGCCCCATGATCACCTGATGCTAATACAAAAATAATATCTGGATCAGCTACAACAATATCTTCTAAATTCATCGGTGAATACGTTGATTCCGCTTTTAATACCGATTTCGCAATATTATCTGCGCCTAATCGTTCCACTAAGCTTCCTAAGTACGATTTGTCGTTCATTACCATAAAGGAATCAGATGTACCGATGACGAGCATCACAGATGGTAATTCCTTTCCTTCTGCTTTCGCTTCTAGCTCTTTTTCTTTTGCTACAAGATTTTGTAAAATCTCATTCGTTTTTTCTTCTTTACCAAAGTACGTACCTAGCACTTTAAAGCTTAACTTCAAGTCATCATATGAATCTGTTGGTAAATAAGCTGTTGGTAGATTCATTCCCTGAAGTGCTTGATCAAGCGAGCTTTTTAGAGAAGAAGCTCCAAGTATTAGGTCTGTTTGCAAGCTTGAAATAACCTCTAAATCAGGCGACATTGGTGAGCCGATTTTAGTAATTGAATCAAAGTCTGTTGGTATTGGATTTGTTGATGTGGGTACCCCAACCGGTGTTATCCCAATAAGATGTAACATTTCTGTTAAAGGAACCGATGTTGTAACAATTTTTTCTGGTACTGTCGGAGGGAAACTTGCTAATGCTTTTTGAAAGGCCTCTTCATCTACCCCATCCTGAAACTCATCTTTTTGTACAGCAGATGCATCTGCTGTTTTTTGTTGTTGTGTTGTTTTTTCTTCCTTAATTTCTTTGTCAGCACTTTTCTCTTCCTTATCTGCACAGCCAACTAAAGCTAGTGATAATGCCAAAGTACTGACAGTAAGCCATTTTTTCATAATTAATGTTCCTCCGTTTAATTGATAATGATTTTCAATATCAATTATGTTATCAAAGATAGTTAAAAATCTCAATGATTATTTAAGTTATGTACAAAAAAAGTAATATTGTCTATTACTATTTTAGGAGTTACTTGGGGTAAAAATTAAACATCATTATTCCAATAAGAAATAAGTTAATATATAAAATACCCTTCTATTTTTAAGAAGGGCATTTCTAATATAGAAAGATATATTTTATTACGAATCTGGCAAATTTTTAGTACTGGAATACTTATAATAATTGACATTCCAGCAGATACATTTTTTTAGATTTTTAAACAATTTAAAATTTCATTAGCTAAAACCTTTGAGCCAGCTGCTCCTTTTAAGTATCTTAAATCTTCAGTCGATAACCAATCTATTTCTTTTAAATTTGTTAGATTTCGAGCGCTCAAGTACATAAAAAAACGACTTACCTATCATAGGTGAGTCGTCTGAAATTTTCACGTTCCCGAAATATAAGGGGGGTTTCAGGTTCGTAATCATGAACTAGCAAATCTCTGGAGAAAAGTAGCTAAAGTTCATCCTCTCTACATTGTATTGTAGTCAAGGAATATCCTTTATGCGATAATGATAATCATTATCAATTAAATTGTCAACAGTAATCCAATAGATATTATTTTTATTCAGTTGCAGTCTCCCACTTCAAGAAGTATTCGATGACTAAAATAGTGTCAATCGTTCTAACTAAGTATGAAATTTTTATAAAAAAGATTGATCAATTAAAAGAGCCATATTCAACTAAACCTAACAACTGGCGTACTCCCCGTTATCGGCCTAATCTCTCCTAAAAATCCTATAAACTTGTCTAACTCTTCACGATTATGCTTAATTAGAAAATTTTCACACATGACTTTCCATTCTCTTAAAAGCTTATAATTCATTTCATCTTTAGTTACATCAATACCAACTACTGGGTTCATTTTTTCACCTCCTACAACGTATCACCAGTAACCCCCAAGTAGTGTTATAGCTTCGCTTGTTTTCGAGATCTAAGTCCCAGCCAGCCTCAAACATATTTCTATAAGATTTAAGTTTTATGAACTACCTTCCCACGAAGAATGTATGGAATAATGGATTTACTGTTTATTAAATCTTTTACTTCAGTTGGTATATATGCATACTTTTCTGCTATTTTAGCATCCATCCAAGTAACCTCCTCAATAAACGACCACATCAGCTCAGCGGCGGACAGCAACAACGTATTAATATTGCACGTGCCGTGATTGTTCGACCGAAATTAATTATATTAGACGAACCAATTAGTAATTTAGATCGTATTAATCAAGAACAGATCATTCAATATTTACTAGAGTTAAAGGAAACCTACAAGTTGTCTTATTTATTTATTACTCATGACGTATTTGCAGTAAAACAGCTTGCTGATAAGGTGTATGTTCTAGATAAGGGTCAATGTTGCGAAAGCATAGAGTGCTCAAAAATTCACGAATGCACACACGCTATAACCCGTGATATTTTTGCCTCTCTTTAAAGCATTATTATCCAATTTCATTAAATAACTAAGCGATTTTTTCTAATTACTCAAATGAAAACAAGGAGAAAACAGGATTAGGAATCCTTTTTCACCCTTGTTTCTATACCAGAATGTGTCATCTTACCCCTCCTTTATTTATTTTTTCACTAATATATGTATTGAACTGACCTCGACGTTATTGAAAAGCGACTGCCCTATTGAACAATTGCCCCCGTTAGTCTAATAAGAAGTTTTATGTGTTACGCATTGTAACTTTCCCTTCTTTATTTTCTTCGTGGTTCCATTCAACTTGAATCTCAAATGTTCCATCTTTAAAAAATAAAGGAAATCTTCTCCGTATCGATGTCTGCATAGGAAGTTTATATGCGTTCTCTATATCTACCCAAATAGCTTTCCCCTCTGGAGCATCTTCTAAGAGTTCACCCTCGAAATCCTTTGTTATGTAATTAAATATCATATACCTATCTTTAGCGACTGGATTAACATATTCATAAAGCCCTTTATAAATAAGGTTGCTAACTTCTAACCCAGTTTCTTCTTTTACTTCTCTGATAGCACTCTCTACAATACTTTCAGGAAACTCAACTTTACCACCCGGTGGAATAAATCCTTTGAAATTGTCGTGCTGTCTATCCAGAAGTAAAACCTTCTCTTCACTTTGAATCATACAAACAGTCCATATATTACAATTAATAGAATTACTCATAATTCCTTCCATATCTTCATATATATATCCTTCTTATTTAACTAAACTGCGTCTTTAGTTTAAGAGAAAAAGGCTCTACCCCCTATTGAGGTAAAGCTCCCGATAGTTGAAGAAGACATAGTCCTATTAACTTTTTAAAATACATTGAAATCGTTCCACACCTGGATATTTT
Source organism: Lysinibacillus sp. NPDC093688 (assembly GCF_050280145.1). Lineage (NCBI taxonomy): Bacteria > Bacillati > Bacillota > Bacilli > Caryophanales > Bacillaceae > Lysinibacillus > Lysinibacillus sp. NPDC093688. The sequence goes on along the minus strand of NZ_JBNNUX010000002.1, from coordinate 125,358 downwards.
TCACCTAAACTCGTTATCTTAAATCCATAATTTTTATAAAAATCCACAGCATCTTTATCGGTTTCAGCAAACATAAAAGATAAAGAATATTTCTCCGAAATAAAGCAAATCATTTTACTCCCAATACCTATTCCTCTATGATTTGGAGATACTGCGATATGTTTTATTTCACAACGCTTTGGACTTAAAAATTCTATTCCGATACAACCAGCAACCTCAGATTCAAGATCATAACCATATAACTCTCTTACTGGAGATTGCATATATAATTCATATTCTTTCTCGATATTCTTTTCAGAGGTTGCGAAGGATAAAAGTTCTCTTACATTAGGTTGAATAGTTGTCGATTTAATTTCTTTCATAAAACACGTCCCTTCTTGCATTAAACTGCATCGTTAGTTGAATAATTTAAGAGTAGATTTGCTCATAAATAAAAACTGAACTAAATTTTATAAATATTAGTTCAGTTTAAAAATACACAATTGCAAACATATCACCGTTTATAACCCTGTAACATTATCAATAGGTATGGACTTATACCATAATGGTTGATCCAAATTAAAATAGTCATGATCTGCTAAAATGAGATGGATTCTTTGCAATGCATCATCAAAAGATTGTTCATCATATCTTTTCGTCCACACAATCGTAGAGATGATATTCATCGCTGCATAAAGGGCATATATTCGCCAAAATGTATAGTCTGGAGATTCTGTAAAATAACCATTTATTTGTCCAATACAAAATGGGATACTATGTCTTCTGCTAAATAAAGAAAGATTATAAAAATCATGATAGGGGTCACCAAAATCATAGCCATTAAAATCAATTACGCCATTGTACGTGGTATTTAGAACGATGATATGGCCCAGATGAAAATCATCATGGAGTAAGGTTATAGGTCGATCTTCAAGAATGTGGAAATTTTTTTCAATAAAGTTTAGTATTTTATGCTCTTTTGGCAGTTGATAGCTACCTTTTTTATATTCATTTAAATAAAAGCTGAATTTCTTTCTTTGAGCTTCTTCTCAGTGTATCGTTTGTGGGGCATGGGCATGTAGTTGATGAATTTTTCTTAATTCTTTCCCAGCAGCAAGACCTATATTAAATTGCTCCACATCAGAAAGATTCGAAATGAATTCATCAGCAGGGTATCCTTCAATATAGCTTAATACCATGACAGAAAGATTAGACTCAATCAATAAAGTACATTCTATGGCTAGTAACTCAGCACCATTTCACTTCTCCAACTCTTTTTCTACACAAGCTTCATACATAATTTCCTTTAAAGGTTTCCCGAATATCTCTTCTAAAATATTTTGCAATCCAAATCAACCACTTCTAAATCATCCGTAATTTCATTAAACCTTTTTTGATTCAAAGTACAATTTTAAATTACTTTTTCTTAATTTATTGGCTTCTTTAATTAAGTCAACTTTTTTTTGATGTATTTTTTTTAGTGAGCTTATTGCATTTTCTACGATTGTCGGAGCATCGTTTCCTAAGTTAGGGAAATTCTGATTTAAATATTCATATAAAGCCTTTTTTTCAATATTGGATGGAACGCTAGGTGCTAGAGGCAACTCGAATGGTGATTTGTTATCTGCCAATTGTTGAGGAGTATTATATATAAACTGAAAGGCATTTTGTAGCATCCTTTTTTTCCTTTCATCATTCACCTCATACACCCCTTGTGAGTCAAGAGTAATTCGGTCAAATTCAACCATTACTAGTTTGTCTGGCTTTCTATTTTTTGTTCTGTAGTACAGCATAACCTTTAAAACATCCTGCTCTGAAAGCTCCTTTATTTCTTTAAATCTCCCATCTTTAGGATTAGGAATCTTATAAATTTTATTATCTTTAGAAATATACAACCATTTTACACCACCCATAATCAATCCTCCCAAAACAATAAGAACATTAGTTCTCTTCTGAATTATAATTAACAGCAGTAAAAAGTTCAAAATATAAATAACTTATTTGACTTTTAACTATACAAAACCTTCAAATAAAGATTGATTGAAAGTATGCTCTCATTTACATACACTTGAGTAAAAAAATAATATTGAGCCTTCATAAAATCAATATTTTTGGAAAAAAATCCACGAGTTAATACCCCATAGATTTTCTACTTAAGTGAAGTTGAATTAATTAAACGCTTCTAATATATTTGCGATTTTCATTTTCTCAAATTTGGTACCACCATCTGCTTGATACCAAGCATCTAGAGCTAAGTAATATATATTATTAGCTGTATTTTTCTGAACGACATCTTTTCAATATTTGTCTTTGTACCAGTTTCAATATCAGTTTGAATGCTCTATGGAGAAGTATAGCTATATCTTTTGTGAAAATCCTGTGACTTCCTTTCGGCAAAGGAAAATATAGGTATTATAAATTTAAGTAAAAATATAACCACCAATCAATATGATTGGTGGTTCCTTATTTTTAAATATACAATTATACAACCACTTTTTTGTGGCAAACGGGTATTTCTTTCTATAATTAATTTTTGAAAAATAACTATAAATAATTAAACTAATTTATTGTTTCGCTGGAATAAACCCAGCAGCTTCTGCTTCTTCTTTAGTACAAAACATCTCCTCTGCTACTGTATTCTCATAGTCACGTTGCCCTGGCATATGAAAAATTTTGTTACCTTTGGAGTTAATATTTCCTTTGATTTCGCAACTGCCCTTGTTGTTATTAGTATTCGATTTATCTTCATTTATGTTAGACTGCTTTCCTTCTTTTATTGCAGCATAATATACATCTTTATCGTATCCACGATTCGTTACATAGTCTTCAACTGACCAAATACCAATAGCAGATTTTTGCGCAGTTTTTTGAATAGATTTAAACCAATCTACATGCTTCGTATTTGGATTATAAATATATGCCACGCGAGCTAATCCATTTTTCAATAGTTGCTCTTGAACACTAATACCATCTTTAGTATAAACATATGCTAGTAACCTTTTATATTTATCACGATATGAAACGTCAAATTCTAAATAAACCTTATCTTGACCAGCTAGTAGCTGCTTTGTAAATTCTTTAGCTTCTGGCCCATAAGGTTGCTCTCCTAACGTTTCGTGATTAGTTTCAGGGGTATCCACAAGAAGAAAACGTACTTTTTCTGAGCTACCCTTATATTTTATTCTTATTGTGTCGCCGTCAATTATATCTTGTAGTTCGTATTCTTCAAATTTACTCACATCGTGCTTTTCAGCAGTTTCCTTCGTTGAAGCTACAATTCCTTGTATATCTTCAGTTTTGATAATATCTGTGTTAGTTTCTTCCGTACATGCACTTAAAAGCAATGTAGAAAAGAACAAAGCTAAAAAAATTTTTTTCAAATCAGTATCCTACTTTCTTAAAGATAAAAAATTTAAATAATATAATTCCAAGTTAGAAAATGCCTCCGTAATAAACCAATCTAATACCTTTAGTACTTCAAACATTTTAGTTTGCCACGAATTTCTTCCAGCTACTTTATAAGTTTCAACATTGTCTTCCTATTAATAATATAATTTCTGATCCTACCTATTCATAAAACTAAAAATCCCCAGTAAAATTATTAACTGAAGACCAGAAAAATTATCTGAAAATTAAATACAACACAACAGCCAAAATAATTGTTCCGCTAGTGATTAACGTCTTAATATCTTTGTCACTCATTTTTATACCTCTTTTCTAACATTTATTAATACTTTATTTAAATCTATTATAGTCCACTAATATCAAAATAAATTTAATTTGTTTTCAGCTGAAGAATTTTTCAATAGTGATTAGAGTATTACCCTACTCATTAAAAAATCTTCAGTTGCAATAACCGAAGATCATAATAACTATATAATTAAGCAATATTTACAAATCACACTTGGTACATCATTATTCTACATCAGTTAATATGTACACTTCGTACAAATATAATTAATCAAGATATGGCTAAAATCTATATTTAACTAAATTATAATGTGTACACGTATATTTTGGAGACTCACATGAAACCATAGTTATATCAACACTTTACGATTTTAATGTGTACAAAATTTTAATGTACAGTTTTATAGTGATAAACCATCATATGCTTTAAAATAATCTACATCAAAGCGTTTATTTCCTGTCTTTTCTTCAACCTGTTCAATTGAAATAGTACTATCTTGGTTAGTCGATGTTGTATCCTTTTCTTGGGCTTGTGATCTGCCAAAAATCATATACAATGCAACAGCAAGAAAGAATGATTGTACCACTCGTAATTAACGTTTTTATATCTTGCATTTTCATGTAGTAGGTCCCTCACAACTTCATCTTTATTACATTTTAAGGAGGCTTCTAAAAGAATCCTTAAAAGTTTCACGATGTTTCTATTGTAAAATATCAGGCTACTACATTCAAGTTATGTAGCTGCAATGGCTACCCAATGGTTTGGAGAAACTTCAACAAGTTGACTATTTTCTACCTTATAATCTGTTTGTATGTCCTTATTTTCGGTATCTATATATTTTTGCTTTTCTATCACAGGATCTGGAATTGGTATTGCGTGTAATAGAGCTTGTGTATACGGATGCTGTGGATTGGCATACAGCTCCTCACTTTCTGCAAGCTCTACAATCTTCCCACCATACATGACAGCTACTCGATCGCTAATATGTTTAACCATAGACAAATCATGAGCTATAAATAAGTATGTCAATCCAAGGCGCTGCTGTAAATCCTTTAATAAGTCTACAATCTGCTTTTGAATAGAAACATCAAGTGCTGAAAGTGGTTCATCACAAACGATAAAATTTGGCTCCACAGCTAAAGCTCTTGCGATGCCAATACGTTGTCGTTGTCCACCTGAAAATTCATGTGGATAACGCATTGCATGTTCTTTGTTTAAGCCTACAAGTTCAAGTAATTCCTCCACACGCTGATGACGCTCTTCATTCGTTTTAACGAGTTTATGAATATCTAGAGCTTCCCCAATAATATCTATTATTTTTTTTCGAGGATTCAACGAGGAATATGGATCTTGGAAAATAATTTGCATATGACGCCGCATTGCTTTAAGCTGCTTTTTCGTTAGTCTTGTCATTGGTACACCTTGATATAAGACTTCTCCATTCGTAGGCTGATGAAGCTGTAAAATCGTTCGACCTGTCGTAGATTTTCCTGAGCCTGATTCACCTACTAAACCTAATGTTTCCCCTGGGTATATATGGAATGATAAATCATTGACAGCCTTTACCGTTTGCCCATGACCTAATGCGAATTCCTTTGAAAGATGTGTCACTTCGATTAATGGTTTATTTTTATCTATTTCAAGCTGTACATTCGCAATTGGCTTAGGCTGTTTTTTCTCATGGAGTTTCGGTAAAGCATTCAATAGTTTTTTTGTATAAGGATGTTGAGCGTTTCCAAAGATTTCCTCTGTGGTACCCTGCTCAACAATTTCTCCTTCCTTCATCACAATAATTCGATCGCACATACCAGCAACAACACCTAAATCATGAGTAATTAATATGATTGAGGTGCCCATCTTTTTTTGCATATCTCGCATTAATTTTAAAATTTGCGCTTGAATGGTTACATCAAGGGCTGTAGTCGGTTCATCTGCAATTAGTAAAGATGGTTGACAGGCAAGTGCCATGGCAATCATCACACGTTGGCGCATTCCTCCTGAAAACTCATGCGGATATTGTTTATATCGTTCTTCTGCATCTCGAATACCTACAAGCTTTAATAACTCTATTGTTTGCTTATAGGCCTCAACTTTGGACATTGACTGATGCTTTATTAAACTTTCAGCTACTTGTTCCCCAATACGAATAGTTGGATTTGTGGATGTCATTGGATCTTGAAAAATCATACTAATATCTTGTCCACGGATTGTCTCCATTTGTTTTTCGCTCAATGAAGTAATCTCTTGTCCTTTAAACAAAATATTTCCTGACTTTAGATATGATGGCGGTGATGGCAATAGGCGCATAATCGAACGAGCCGTTACACTTTTCCCACTACCTGACTCTCCTACAATTCCGAGTGTTTCACCTTTATTTACATGAAAATTAACGCCTTTAACGGCTTCAAATTCTGTCTCTCCCGTAATAAAAGATACACGAAGATCGCTTATTTCTAGAAGCTTTTCACTCATTCAATCCATCCTTTTGTTAATTTTGTGATTGACTTAATTATTAGTATAATCCATACTTTACAATACTGATAGGAATTATACAATATAATAATATTGAATCTTTCATCTTCAATAGGGCCTTACAAAAATGAGTTGGCTAAGCGTGTGTTGATGTTGTTTTGTCCACACTTTAGAATCTATTATTTTACTTACGTCTGGAGGAAATGCATGGTTATTTCAAAAGCTCGTTCTACTACTAAGGAACATGTATTCTTTTTTTCAGTTTATCAAAAGCTCATGCACCATAAGGCATACAATGTGCTACTCTTTCTTTTCAGTATTTTAGTACACCCATTTACATACTTATTTTATCGGATAAGAAAATATTCACACCAATACCGCCAAGCTTTTGAGCAACGAAGTCAGTACTACAAAGAAAAGGGTTTGTTCACACAATGGCAAGTTATATTTGCTGAGCAAGAATTAGCCAAAGCTAAATTCTTTCATGAATATGTGTCAGAAGAACAATTACAGGAAACTGCTTCGAAATTAGCAGAAACAAAAATTCAGCAGTTAGTAGAACAAGATTTATTGAAGGATGGTTTAGAAGATCCATCCTATTTACATTTTTTTAGTCAGCAACTAAAAAACAAAAACTTTGTGGCCCTAACTTTTTTACCGGCTGTTTTATTTTATGTAGTCCTATTATTGTTTGCGAATCCATTTCTACAATTTGTCATTGAACGAATACTACAAAGTTTCATTGTTATTGTAGGTGTCGCGACATTGGTGTTTACAATTTTGTATTTGTCGCCATTCGATCCAGCGAGAAACCTACTTGGTGTTACGGCAACGCCTGAGCAAATCGCTAACTTTAATCATATTCATGGCTTGGATCAGTCCTATTTATCTCAGTTATGGCATTCATTATCTGGTCTATTCACATTTGATTTAGGTACTTCCTTTGCAGGGAAAGAAAATATTACACATAGCATTGTAAACAAATTTCCTGTCACACTTGAAATAGCAATCCTATCACTATTAATGGCTATCGCTATTGCTATTCCAGTCGGTATTATATCCGCCGTTCGTCCAAATTCATATTTGGATTATACATTTATGTTCATCGCCTTGATTGGATTATCCATTCCAAGCTTTTGGCAAGGATTGATATTTATTTTAACGTTTTCTTTAAAGCTACAATGGTTCCCAGCTACCTATAATCCTCAAAACTGGCTTTCTTTAATAATGCCAATTATTGTCTTAGGAACATCCATTACGGCTTCCATAGCCCGTATGACCAGATCTAGTATGCTTGAGGTGATACATGAGGATTACATTATTACAGCGAGAGCTAAAGGCTTGAATGAATTTAAAGTGATTTCAAAGCATGCTATCCGCAATGCCATGATTCCTATTATTACAGTGATTGGGCTTCTCTTTGGTGGAATGTTAGGTGGGGCATCTGTTACAGAAAAGGTTTTCAATATTAGTGGTATTGGTAGCTATATTGTTGACAAGCAGTTTATTCCGGACATTCCAGCTATCCTTGGTGGGGTCGTCTATATTGCTATTACAATTTCGATCGTTAATTTAATCATCGATATTTTGTATGCCTTTTTCGATCCACGCATTCGCTCAAAAATGAAGAAGTCTTAAAGGGGGATCACCCGTGAAAAACAGCTTACATGTCAAACTACTTTTGAAGATTACACAGGAATATGTCAATTCACATTTTACATTTGTCTTTTCCTTGCTATTCTCTTTATTATTTCTAGCTTATAGCTATAATTTTTCTACTCAAAGCTGGCGACCAATCGTCTTAATCTTTTTTGTCATTTATGCAATTACTACAGCTTATATTGGTTTCCTGACTTTACGAATTAAACAGGATTTAGCAAGCTCTAGTGACATACAAAAAAGCACTCGATTACTTGGTTATCCACTGTTATTGACAATCGTTTCAGGCAATATTTTTGCTACATCTTTTGCTTTTTTACTTATTTCAAAAAGTAAGACAGTTGAATATATTTTTGCTGCTTATGCATTGATCACTCAGCTTTTTATTATCGGTATTTCAACACTGAACTTATTTAAACCGTACGTCACAGATACGTTTTTACTTGCAATGGGTCTTTTCTTACTCCTTGCAATCTTTTATATCGTGATGTTAATGCTATGTACAAAATTTGTGACTTCCGAGGCTGCGCCAAAATGGATGCTGTTACCTGGTATTATACTGCTTATTGCCTCTCTGACTGGCAATCTATTTGCAACATTGCTAGGGTATAGCCTTATTCAAAAAGCTCGAAAGGCAAATCCATCTACAATTGAAAAATGGCAAAGAATTTGGGAAAAGATTTTACGCAATACGATGGCCGTCTTCGGATTATTTTTCATCGTATTTATGTTTTCTTTGTCTGTAACAAGCTCTTGGACATTTGACTATGACTTCGCTATTGAAAATAACTATGGGGCATTATTACAAACACCTTCGTTAGAATATCCACTAGGCACCGATAATTATGGACGTGATTTGTTTTCTCGCATTGTTTTCGGTGCACAAATATCGCTTATTGTCGGACTTTTCTCAACAATTATACCTGCATTAATCGGCGGAGCCCTTGGAGCATTATCCGGTTATTACGGGAAAGCGACTGACAACATGATCATGCGAAGTCTTGATATTTTATATGCCATTCCTGGAATTCTACTAGCTATTGCCATTATCGCAGCGTTTGGTGCCAATACTATGAATTTAATCATCGCACTAAGTGTTGGAGCAATTCCAACTTATGCTCGTACTATGCGCGCTAATGTCATGCAGCTCTCTAATTTCGAATTCGTGGAATCAGCCAGAGCATTAGGAGCATCTGATGCTGCAATCATTTTTAAACATATTGTCCCTAACTCGTTAGCACCGATGATTGTCAAAGCAACATTAACCATTGGTGGTGCTGTGATTTCAACAAGTAGTTTAAGTTTTTTAGGGCTTGGCATTGAGCCACACATTCCTGAATGGGGCAATATTCTAAAAGTCGGTAGTACGTACCTGGAAACACATTCCTATGTTGCTATTTTTCCAGGTCTTTGTATTATGCTTCTCGTACTCTCCTTTAACTTCTTAGGAGATGGGTTACGAGATGCTTTAGATCCAAAATCAAATTAATAATGGAGGTTCTTACATGAAAAGATTACTTGTATTCTTATTCATTGCCGTATTAGCATTAGCAGGCTGTGTACAGACAAAAACTGAAGTAGAAGGTAGTAAAGATTCAAAAGAGAAGGGTAAAAAAACAATTGAAGTATTAGGAATGGCCGCTTCTGAGGAAGATATGAATATTGTTCGAGATCAACTAGTTAAAAATGGCTTTGATGTTAAACTAAATATTCAACCTGATTATGGTTCATTTTCAGCACAAAAAGATGCTGGTAATTATGATTTAGCGCTTTCGAGCTGGACAACAGTAACAGGAAACCCTGATTATGCTGTGCGTGGTTTATTTAAAACGGGCGGTGACTATAGTATTGTATCTGATTCAAAATTAGATGCTCTCATCGAAGAAGCAAGTACTTTATCAGGTGATGAAGCCACAGCAAAATATAAAGAATTAGAACAGCACCTAGTATTCGATCAAGCTTATATTGCGCCGTTATATATTTCAAATAAATATCAAGGAATTTACTCTGAATTAGTAAACCCAAAAACTGTACATCTACCAAAATCCCGTGCGCAAGTATGGGAAAATATTGAATTCATTGATTCATCCAAAAATGCAACTGAACCGTTGATTTTACATCAAACAATAAATTCATTAACATCTCTTGATCCTATTAAAGGGAATGACGGTTCTATTAATACATTAAATACGAATATGTATGTACGACTTGTAAACTTAACAGATACAGATGAAGTCGTTTCTGATGGTTCATTATCTTATAATCATGCTAGTGCTGAAGGTAACCAAGAGTATTATTTCATTTTACGTGATGATCTTAACTTCGCTGCCGTAAAAGATGGTGCTGCCGTTGATACAGGTGAATTGGTTTCAGCAGAAGACGTTGTATTCTCATTAAATCGTGCAAAAAATCCAAAGTCAGTTCCAGACCATCGCACATATAGTCTTCATGAAAATATCGAAACAGTCGAAATCGTTTCTGATTTAGCTGAATTACAAAAGAAAAAAGTTGCAGGCTCTGATCAGTCTGTTTTAGATGCATTATCTCAAAACCTCCCTGCCTCTGTAACGCAGTTAGCAAAAGATAAAGGGACTGTTAATAACGCAGCGGGAGCATACCAAGTTGTTAAAATTACAACACCAACACCATTCCCACAAGTGTTAAATTATTTAGCACACCAATCTGGTGGTATCGTATCTGAAAAGCAAGTAACAAGCATTAACACATATGATGTAGCAAGCTATAATCCAGACAAGGATATCGCCTATGGTGATCAAGCTACGGTGACGGAAGGCACAGCAACATACAACAACCATCTTTATGCTAGTGGCCCTTACATTCTTATAAAGAAAAATGATTATGAAGCACAATTTGTGAAAAATCCTGCCTACCGTGTAGGTAGTGAATATGAACCGAAGATCGCAAAAATTAATGTTCGTTTTATCGCTGATAACGATAGTGCATTATCAGCATTACGTAATGGTGAGATTCATGTTCTCCAGTCAGTACCAGAAACAAAGCTAGACATTGTAAAATCTGATACTAAACTAACGTTAAATACTGCTGATAGTAATGCAGTATCATATCTACAAATGAATACATCTGGTCGCACTGTATCAGATTCAGTAGACCTACGTAAAGCAATTCTTTACTCTATTAATCAAAATGAATTTATTAGCTACTATCAAGGCAATAAAAAACCTTCTGTATCCACTGTTTCACCACTCATTAATACAGGGTTAAAGCTTGAAGCAGACAGTAAAAAAGTAAAAGAATATTTAAAGGCCTATAATGATTAATTTTTTAAATTAAGCGTGTGAGTATACAAAACAATCGGCTAAGCATACTAAAAAGCAGAACCTCCTCATATTATTTGAGGAGGTTTTGCTCATAATGTTGAAAACCAAAATGGTCAAGAATATTTTTGTGAATGTTGTGTTGGAAGTTCCATTCCATCACTTATCACTATAAAATTGAGAGATGTGTCATAAGGTGCATGCTGAGTGAAGTGGTTGATTGGAGTGGAGGCTGGGCGACTCCTCGGGGATCAGCAATAGAGGAACGCGAGTGAAGCGGCTCATCGGACGCCCCCAGGAAAGCGCCCAGCCGGAACGGAAATCAACCCCTAGCATTGCCAAAAAGACCTATTTTATTTACAACATAAACAGAGCCTCCTCATATTATTGAGGAAGCTCTGTTATCTATTTTATACTCTGTTAAATCTCATTGTGTGATTTTGGTTTTGGCCCTAGATCTTCGGGCTCAATATCTGCAAATGTCTCGCCCTCTTCTTCCAAATCACGCATACGATGGGCAATACGTGATGCGGCAGAAGCAGCGATACTGCCAACTAAATCATCTAAAAACGTATTTACATGATGTCCTGGTTCTGTATCTAACTTCTTAATAATACCGATTTTTTGCTTATCTAAGTGACCAAAAGTTGTTACCGCTATGCTACCGTATGTAAAAACAGATCCAAGTGCGATTGTTTCATCCACACCAAATAAACCTTCATCGGATTCTATAATTTGCTGTAACGGTGCCGATAATAACTTTTTCTCTGCAAGTTCATCTAATTCAATCCCTACTAATAAAGCATGTTGAACTTCACGCTTACGTAATACACGCTCGACAGAATGAACACAGTGGTCTAATGTTAAACCTTCATTATAGGATTTTTGCATTTCATAAACGATTTCAGCAATATCCTCTAGCGATACACCACGACGAATGAGTGCAGCTTGGGCCGCCTTCGCTACTTCATCAGAGTGTATGCGAGTTCTTTTATCATGCATAACTATCCCTCACTTCGATTTGATTGCTAGAATAGTGCTAGCCCAACCTATTATACCTTTACTTTAGCTATATGGTACAATTTCGTTACAAACATGAGAAGGAGTGTCATCATTGGATAAGGGAACTGTACAAGATTTAAAGTTCTATAGTGAAGCATTACAGGAGGAATTACTGCTCTATATTTATGTTCCTGCAAATTATTCCCCACTATATAAATATAATATTTTAATTGCATCAGACGGCAAAGATTATTTCCAGCTTGGAGGAATTACAAAACTTGCTGATGAACTTATCGATGACTATGAAATCGAAAATTTAATCATTGCATTCGTTCCTTATAAGGACATTAAGGATCGACGTCATAAATATATTCCTAGTGGAGAGCAACATGAAGCATACCTTCGTTTTTTAGCACATGAGCTTGTGCCCTATTTAGACGCTGAATATGCAACCTATCAAATGGGAATGAGTCGTGGGGTCATTGGTGACTCGATGGCTGCAACCGCTTCCTTAATGGCCGCATTAAAATATCCAAGTATTTTTGGTAAGGTAATTTTACAATCACCGTATGTTGATGAAAATGTTTTGCAAGCTGTAGAAAATTTTAAAGATCCAGGCGCAATCTCCATTTACCATATTGTTGGAAAAGAAGAGAATAAAGTTGTCACAATGGATAAATCCATTAAAGATTTTTTAACACCAAATCGTCAGCTGCATAATCTCATGTTAAACAAAGGATTTTCTATATTCTATGAAGAATTTAATGGCAATCATACATGGAAATATTGGAAACCTGATTTACGTCGTGCATTAATTGAAAATTTCAATTAATATAGACGAATCAAATTACGAAATCGGAAATTTCTGTTATACTTAAATAAAAAATTGTTTACTCTCGGGAGGTAATGGCCTATGAAGTACGGTATTGTGGCATTTCCATCAAAAAAATTGCAAGATTTAGCGAATACGTATCGCAAACGTTACGATCCTCATTATGCGAAAATTACTCCGCATCTAACATTAAAAGACAGCTTCGATGCGACGGAAGAGGATATTCAATCTATTATAAAGCAATTAGATGAACTTGGTGCCAAATATGCACCTTTAAACATCCATGCATTACGCATAAGTTCATTTTTCCCAATAACAAATGCGATTTATTTCCGCATTGAACAAACTGAACAATTAACAGCATTTCACCAAGCTCTAGAAGAAAAAGTACCTTTTGGTGATTCAAAACACGTATTTGTACCACATATCACGATTGCTCAAAAAATGACAGACTCTGAGCATGATGACATCTTTGGGCAATTACGTATGACTGGTGTTGATGAAAAAGATACGATTGATCGTATTCATCTTTTATACCAATTGGAAGATGGCTCGTGGACAACATATGAAACCTTCCGATTGTCAGGAGATGAGTAATCCTTGTACAACGTTAAGATTGTGGAAACAGCAAAAGAGCATGAAGATGCGTTTGCAGTTCGCAAACAGGTTTTTGTTGAAGAGCAAGGTGTGCCGCTGCATTTAGAATGTGATGCTGAGGATGCATCCGCAACGCATTTTATTATGTACGAAGACAATGACCCTGTAGGTGCTGCACGTTTACGCAATATCGTGGACGATGCTGCAAAAATTGAACGTGTCTGTATTTTACAAGATCAGCGAGGCAAAAAACTAGGTGCTTTAATTATGAAGGAAATGGAAAAGTACGCCATTTCAATGAATAAGAAAAAGCTAAAACTCAATGCACAAAGCTATGCTATTCCTTTTTATGAAAAGCTTGGCTATGCGGTAACATCTCCAGAATTTATGGATGCTGGTATCCCACATCGTGCTATGGAAAAAACGATTTAACTTCTTTCAGCTCAAAAAGGTGTTACGAAAATGCTACGGCATCTCGTAACACCTTTTTTATTTTTCTACAAAGCTTTAAAGGTTGATTTATCATTTAACCAACCTTTTAAACATATCATGTTATTTCATCATTTTAGTAATTTTATCTAAATCTAGTGAAGCACCATCTTGGATAATAGATTGGACTAACTTATCTTCAAGCTCTTGCGTAATTTGTCTATTGGACACCTTACTTACGCGTCGTACGATTTTTCTTACTTGTTTTTCATTTTTAAAATCAGCATGTTGAATTGCATTTGCTAATGCGAAGATTTCATCCATCGATACCCCAGTTTTTTGTTCAATTGAATTAAAAAACCCGCGATTCATGTTCCCCCTCCTATCTAGTTAAAATTTAAATTTATTTCCATTATTAATTTATGAAAACATTTAAAAATTAGTGAAGGCTTTAAACTTTATTCAGATAATGGTGCACTCTGAAGAAAAGCTAAAGCCTCTTATCGACTGTCACATTAGTCAAATTAGATGATCGTAGCACCAACAATGATTAAAAGAATGAATAGAACAACGATTAGAACAAAAGTTGAACTATGACCATGACCATGTCCATAGCCATAATATCCGCCGTAATCTCCTCCGTAACAACCGTCAGCATGCCCTCCATACGAATGAGCGCCCCAGCCTTGATATCCCATAAAAATACCCCTCCCTTCTACAACCTATAATATGTCTTCGTTGTAAAAATGGGTGGGGTATTCGTCTAGTCAATATTTCCTTTTGGTTTAAATATTAATGCTCCGATAAAGGCAAAGATAATGGCAGCACTGATTCCTGAGCTTGTTACTTCAAACATTCCAGTCAACACGCCTACAAGCCCATGCCTTTCTGCCTCAGCAAGCGCACCATGCGTTAAAGAATTCCCAAAGGACGTAATAGGAACTGTTGCACCAGCACCCGCAAAATTAATTAGAGGTTCATACAAGCCCATTCCGTCTAGAATTGCACCAATTACGACTAGAGTACTCAATGTATGCCCAGGTGTTAATTTTCCAAAATCCATTAATAATTGACCTATGGCGCAAATAATGCCTCCTACAAAAAATGCAAACACAAATGTCATAACCATAGCTTTCACCTCATTTCATTGTAATTTCAATCGCATGTGCTGTACATGGAATCGTCTCGCCCTGTTGAAAAGTAAGCGGAGACAGTAATGCTCCTGTCGCCACAAGAAGAACTCGTTTATACGTACCTGCTCGCATCTGTTGGATCACATAACTAAAAAAAACAGCTGCTGAACAACCTGCACCACTTGCACCGGATTGGAATGTCTCATCCTGTCCATAAAACTCGGCACCTGCATCACGTAAAGGTTTTAACTCCTCACTCTTTATGCCACTTTCAACAAACATGCCCTTTAAAAGTTTTAAGCCAAGTTGACCTAAATCACCCGTTAAAATTAAATCATAGTGGTAAATTTTTTGATTACGCTGCTCTAAATGTGATTGAATCGTCTGAAAAGCGGCTGGTGCCATCGCTGCACCCATGTGAAAGGGGTCATCCATACCATAATCAACTGATTTTCCAACAGTTGCTGCTTCAATAGAAGGATACTCTTCATGATGCTTACCAATAAGAGCATAACCAGCAGCCGTTACAGTCCATTGAGCAGTTTGGGGCTTTTGCGAGCCATAATTGATTGGATAGCGAAATTGTCGCTCAACCGCATTATGTTGACTAGATGCACCAGCGAGCGAAAAATTGGCGGCACCTATTTCGGTTAAAAGGCTCGCAACGATTACTGAAGATATAGAGGTGGCACATGCCGAGAATAATCCGATAAAAGGAATGTCTAAGTCTCTGGCCGCAAAATTGGTCGGTGTCATTTGATTCACTAAATCGCCGCCCATAAAGTAATCAATGTCCGTATTTTTCACGCCCGCCTTTTTCATCGCAAATTCACAGGCCTCTTCAACCATTTTGCGATGACCTTGTTCATTTGTTTTCATTTGCCATCGTTCATCATCATAAGTCGCATCAAAATGTTGACTAAATATACTGCGTTTCTCTAGTGGACCTGCTACTACACCTGCTGCTAGTAAGGATGGCTTCGATTGGAAGACAATTACCATGAAACCACTCCTATCGTTACAAGAATGTATTTAATAAGTGCAACAAAAAAGGCGGAGACAACACCAAATAATACAACTGACCCAGCTAGTTTGAATAAATTCCCACCAACACCAAGTACTAATCCTTCAGATCTATGCTCAATGGCAGCAGAAATAACAGCATTACCAAACCCTGTAACGGGCACAGCTGATCCAGCTCCAGCAAATTGACCAATTTTCTTATATAAGCCAAAGCCCGTTAATATCATGGCGAAAAATATCATTGTTGAAACTGTTGGATTTCCGGCTGTCGCTTCGGTAAAATCAAAGAAAATGATATAAAAAAGAGAGACGGCCTGTCCGATTGTACAAATAAGGCCACCAACTAAAAATGCCTTTGCAACATTTTTAAAATAGGGCGGTTTCGGCGTGACATTTTGTTCTAATTGTTGGTATTGTTCTTTTTCCACTATGTTTCCTCCTTCGCCAGCTTTTTTAATTTATTTATTTTTTCTTTCAATTTATTATCTTCAACTTGATCCCTTTTTATTTTATTGGCTTCATAAAATATTTTATAATCAGCTGAGACAAAAACGTCTTTGTTTGGATATTTTTCATTAAATTTCTTTTGCAACTTTTTTTCTAATTTAGCCTTTTTCCACTTATCCCATGGTTTAATTTGAACTGCTACAAGCATACTATTGTCGTATTGGATAACCGTTGTTTTGTCTACATATTTCTGCTCTTTTAAAATGGCTTCAACTTCTTTTTCATTTTCCGGTGAACCGTAGACAATAAATTTTTCTTTTTCACCGCAACCACTTAAAAGCGATAAACTGACTAATAGAGGTAACATCATTCCTAATAGCTTCAAGTTTTACCCTCCTTTTCTTTAAAGTTTCTCCATACATAAAAAAACTATTCATTTGACTATATATACAAAGGCCCGAGTCCATTTTTCATAAATACATATTGTAGAAGTAGTAACAAGGAAAGGAGGTGACAATATGGGTTGTGGCAAGCCAACAAATCCTATTGGACCAATCCATTCAGCAGGCTGCGTTTGTGACGTAGTACGCGCTATTTTAGACATTCAGAATCAAGCGGTGAGAGAAGAATGTCAACCATGTACAGCTAACTGTTTCCTAGAACCACTAGGAGGCATTGTAAGTCCAGCACGCTCTCATGCAGATACACGAGTATTTATGTTAATTACAAAAGACGGTACTCCTTTTAAAGCATTTTTCAGTTCTCCAACAGCAGATCCATGTATATGTACATCAGTATTTTTCCGTGTAGAAGATATGTTTGATGAGTGCTGCGCTACCTTGCGTGTTTTAGAGCCTTTATGTTCATTTGACTCCAGTGAAAGTACAGTCGATCTATTAAGTCGAGATGGCTGCTGTGTCAACATGAAAAAAATATGTAAAGTAGATGATTGGAATTCAACTGAGAGCTGTATCACTGTAGATTTATCATGCTTCTGCGCTGTACAATGTATTGCTGATGTTGACTTAGGGATTTGTGAATAATAGTTTCTCCTTTGACACACTACACATAAAAAAAAGTGTACAGCATCCTCTGCTGTACACTTTTTTCATAAAGTAGGTAATTGTTTACCCCGCCATAATACTTGTTCTATGTCCTCAAAATAGATAATCTCTTGTGTCTTTAATTCAAAAGAAGTAAGCATCAATGAATCCGTCTGTACATTCGATGCACTACCTCGTAAATTTCTACCATCCTTTAAACTTATGGCTAATGGTTGATAGGCTTTTTGCCGAAACGGCTTTTCTAAAAATTGAAGTTGCTTTAGTAAATACGGATCTATTTGTACTTCTTCAACCACTTCTTCTTTTTCTTCAATCATTTGCTCATTGAAATTGCCGTCCTTACTATACACTGACGTACTTTCATCCAAATCAAGTTCATGTAGCACCTTAGAAATATTTAAAAAATATGATGGTGACTTTATAAACAAGCGTGGCTTATGATCCACATTACTCACTTCCCTTTTTTCATACAATATGCGAAAGGAAGAAAATTGGTTCTCAGCCTAATTTGCTTATGAATGTTGTCGCCAAACCTAAGTAAATTAAAATACTTGTAATATCATTTAATGTTGTAATAAATGGTCCTGATGCAACGGCTGGATCAATTTTCAGGCGATGCATCAGCAGTGGAATAAAAGAACCTGCAAGCGTTGCTACTAAAATTGAACCACAAAGCGCCGCTCCTACCAGCATTCCAAGAATAAGCTCTTGTTTCCAAATATAGACGATGCCGATCACAATCAGTCCACAAACAATTCCAGACATTAAGCCCGTGCCTGCTTCACGTAGGAGTAATTTTAGCTTACTATGTTCTTCGACATCTCCTGTCGCAATTCCTCGAATAGCTACCGCTAGTGCCTGTGTTCCACTATTTCCAGAAGTACCTGAAATAAGAGGGATAAACACCGCGAGTAACGCAACCTGTTCTAACGTTGCCTCAAACTGTCCCATCAAATTAGCTGTCAACATCCCTAAAAATAATAATATGACAAGCCATGGTAAACGTTTTTTAGCCGCTTGGAACGAAGTTGTATCAAATTTATCCATATCGGAAATACCCGCTAATTTAGAGTAATCCTCCGAGGCTTCCTCATCAATAACGTCGATAATATCGTCGACTGTAATAATCCCTAGTAATTCACCCTTATCGTCAATAACTGGTGTCGCTAAGAAGTTATAGTCCTTCATAATTTGAGCAACCTCTTCTTGGTCATCCCCTGCGTGCACCATTACAACACGTTCATTCATAATCGAACGTATACGGGTATCTTCATCAGCAATAATTAAATCGCGAAGCGTAATAACACCTGTTAATCGATGTGCTTCATCCACGACAAATATATAATAAATGGTTTCGGCATCTGGCGCTTCTTTCCGTAAAATCGCCATTGCCGAACGAACAGTGGAATTTTCTGGTATCGCTACATATTCAGTCGTCATGATAGAACCAGCTGTACCTTCGTCATAACTTAATAACTCATTAATCTCTTCAGCAGTTTCCTCATCCATCATGCCTAAATAGCTTTCGCGTTGTTTGTAATCTAACTCATTTAATACGTCAGCTGCATCATCTGCATACATATGAGAAAGCATTTCTGCACCATATGACTGATCCATCTCAGCTAGATACGCTGTGTATTCATCATCATCTATTTCGATTGCCTCAAAAATATCAGCCATTTCCGTCGGAGACAAGAACGAATAGATGATCTTTCGTATATCAGGCTCCACCTTCTCATAAAACGTTGCCTGATCATATGGATGAAGCTCTAAAAACTCATCGCGGAATGCGTTTATATCATGTGCTTCGAGCATTTCTCGCAAACGCGCCTCGTCGAATTGCACATCATTCTTTTCATTTCTTTCCTCTATCATGCTTGTCCCCTCCTTCCGAGCATTAAATCATTGGTACGGGCAATGCCGTAAATCTACCTTTTATATAATAGAGGGTAAGGTACCTTTTCTGCAAACCCTTTTTTTACTACATAGCAACCTACAACATCTCCACAATCTAATTGGATAAATTTTTAGGTAAATGTTTCCATTTTCACCTACCACCATAACGTAGGGTTGATTTCTGTTAACATGTTTTTAAGAACACATATAAAATGATAAAGAGATGCCCGTTTGTGCGAACATCTCCTTAAATATATAACATGATTCAGTAATAGTTTTCACGCTTTGTGAACTAATGACTGTTTAGATAGTCTTCCGTTATAGATTTTGAAGGAAAAAACTTCAAACTAAGGAGTCATTCAATAATAACTGCATATCTTCGTTTACGTTACTTGTAAATTGTAACTTCTCACCTGTCAAAGGATGAAGCATCTTTAAGGATACACAATGTAAGGCTTGTCTATTTATATGATCACGACTTCCACCATAAAGCTCATCTCCAACAAGTGGATGTCCCACATAGGCCATATGCACACGAATTTGGTGTGTTCGCCCAGTGTGCAACTTTAGTTGTATATGCGTCATCGGTTCATCCTGTAAATAAAAGTGCCTTAAAATGGTCACATCTGTATGCGCAAATTGACCGTCCTCACACACCTCTCGCTCAATAATACTCGTCTCCTTGCGTCCAATAGGAGCTATGATGGATTGTACATCTTGTGCCACATGTCCATGTACAATGGCTTCATATTGTCGAGAAATCTCTCCGCTGCGCTGTGCAAGTCCTGTTAAATGATGAATATGAGCATGTTTGGCAATGCATAGCAAGCCAGAAGTATCACGATCAAGTCTCGTGACGATATGAGCCGTTGATGCTAGACCTTGCTGCTGAAAATGACCACATACTAGATTCGCTACACTATGTGTTGGATGCTCACGCGAGGGAATCGTACTTTGATGTGCTGGCTTATTAAGCACTAAAATTGCTTCATCTTCGTAAATAATAGAAAGTTCACCGTGTTCAACAGCGAGCCCTTCACTTTTTTCTTCTGGAGGGAATGTAACTTCAACTCGATCCCCAAAGTGAAGAGGATGTCGAACATTGCGTTCAACATCATTTACTGTCAGAAAGCCTCCATCAAATTTAATAGCCGTTAAAGCGCGCTTGGAGATGCGCCATTCAGCTAAGGCTTCCCTGAGTAGTTGGCCTTCCTTTTCCGCTATAAAATGCAGTGTAAACCTTGTATCCATTTTACTCATTGGCAACGAATGATTCATGTACTCGTTCCCAGAACGGGAATGGACGGAAACGTGCAAAACGCACTCTTTCATTTGCTACATTAAATGCAATCGACTTCACATCACCTTGCGTGACTTGTAAATGATCGACTGTCATATTAAAGTTTTGTTCATTTACTGGACGTAAAACACAGTGATGGTGTGCTGGTAAAATGAGTGGTGAACCAACTGTACGGAAGACACGGTTATTGATAGATGCTATCTCAGTAATTTGGAGTGCCGCTAAAGTCGGATGAATAATTGCTCCACCGAGTGCTTTATTATAAGCTGTACTACCAGAAGGCGTTGATACACAAAGACCGTCTCCACGGAAACGTTCAAACTGATTACCATTTAACTCCACATCCATAACAAGTGTGACATCAGGTGATTTCACAGTTGCTTCATTTAGCGCTAAATACGTATTGGATTCCGCATTATGGTGCTCCACCTTTACCTCTAGTAGTGGATACTCCACAACGTTAAATTCCTTTTTGGCAATGGATAAAACAAGCTTTTCTAATTCAGATGGCTTCCAATCCGCATAAAATCCTAAATGTCCCGTATGAATACCTACGAAGGCAACTTGATCTAGCAAATGAGCATATCGATGAAAGGCATGTAGTAAAGTGCCATCTCCTCCAATAGAGATTACGATTTCAGGAGCCTCTTCATCATAAGTTAACCCAAAATCCTGCAAATACGTTCTAGCTAGCTCCATTAATTCGTTCGACTGTGCATCTCTACGTGATTGAATGGAAAATTTCATTTTGAGTCACGCTCCTTCTCCGATAGTAAATTAGGATTCGATGCTTCTTTATATTCACTGAAATAGGCCTGCGCTTCTTGTATCTCACTACGAATGGACGACATTTCCTCATCCAATCGGAAAGCGGCCTCTGCTGCACTTTGAAGGCGATTTTTAATTTCCTCCGGGAACATGCCTTTATATTTATAATTTAAAGAATGCTCAATAGATGCCCAGAAATTCATGGCTAGTGTTCTTATTTGAATTTCAGCTAATACCACTTTTTTCCCCTGTATCGTCTCTACAGGATACTCCACAATCATATGATATGAGCGGTAGCCACTTGGCTTATTATGTGTAATATAGTCACGCTCTTCTACTACACGCATATCTTTACGTTGCCGTATAAGCTCCGTAACTGTTGAAATATCATCTACAAACTGACACATAATACGTAAGCCTGCGATATCCCCTAGCTCGTCACCTAGCTGTTTAGAAGGTTCAAAGGAAAGTCCTTTTTCTAATGTTTTATCATATATACTTGCTAAAGGCTTTACACGTCCTGTCACAAACTCAATTGGTGAATTTGCATTAACAATACCAAACTGCGAACGCATACCTTTTAATTTTACTTTTAACTCATCTACTGCTTGTTTATAAGGACTTAAAAATATTTCCCATTGTCCCATCACAAAAACCTCCCGACATTCGGTATCGAACAAAACCAACACCGTCTGTTCGTTTTGTCTTTTTATTCAGCAAGAATTGTCTTGAAGTGTTGTTCCACCGCTTGGACAAATTCCGCCCCATAATTGTAATTTCCTTCAATATTATACACGAGCATTTCCAATTCATCGTAAAAATTTGTAAGCTCAATAACTTCTTCACCTAGTTGTAGCTTTGGATTTTTCCCTTTTTGTAAAATATGTACAAGTTGATCCCAACTACTTGGCGGAAAACGCAAGTAATGATAATCCTCTCCTGCATCCAGTAAATAAATAAACGCAAAGTCATCAGAATCTGCTATTAATTGTGCAGCAGGTTTTAACTGTAAATTTACTTCATTGTCGTTTAAACTAAAATGAAGTTGTTCGTTTTCAAAATTCAATGTTTCTATTGTATAAATTTTACGCACACGCGGTTCCCCTTTTCGTCGTACTCTTCTTCTTATTTTAGCATAGAGGGTAATTAGTTGCAGTGTGTAAATACTAAATCAATGAAATAACGAACGAAACATTTTATCATAGCGTGTAGCTGATTTCCGTTCCGACTGGGCGACTCCTTGGGGATTAGCAATAGAGGAACGAAGGCTTAAACCATCACATCCTGTGATAACGCCTTCGTGACCAACATCATGCTGTTGCTGACGCTATAGTGATGAGACATACTAAATTTTTGTTCATCATCGGAAATTAGGGATGACATTTCGTCAAAACGTATGCCCTGCATATTAGTTGATTGGAGTGGAGACTGGGCGACTCCTCAGGGATCAGCGATAGAGGAACGAAGGCTAAAAGCATCACATCCTGTGATATCGCCTTCGTGACCAACATCCTGTTGGCCCGAGACCCTGGAGCGAGCAACGCGAGTGAAGCGGCTCATCGGACGCCCCCAGGAAAGCGCCCAGTCGGAACGGAAATCAACCTCACATTATGATGATGAATGATGAATCTTTCCCCTAATCAACACACATAAAAAAATTAAAATAAAAAGGTGAGCATAATGGCACAACAACTTGAAATAGAGTTTAAAAATCTCTTAACAAAACAACAATACGAACATTTATTGCAAGAATTCAACATTTCCGAAAATGCTATTCATCGTCAAACAAATCATTATTTCGACACACCTTCTCAAGCTATTCGGAAACTCCAAAGCGGGCTTCGTATTAGACAAATCGACAAATATTTTGAATGTACTTTAAAAGAAAAAAATGCAGAGCATGCACATTTAGAGACGACTGACGAAATAACTGCTGAGCAAGCTAAGAAAATGCTTGCTGGTGAAGGTTTCTATGCCCAAGAAGTAGCAAAAAGACTAGCTCTCTTTAACATTCTTTTGGAAGAATTGGAGATATTCGGTTCACTGACAACAGATCGTGTCGAAATTCCTTATAAGGATGGCCTTCTAGTATTCGATCATTCTTTCTATTTGCAGTGCGATGATTATGAGGTAGAATATGAATCAAAAGATGCAATAAAAGGAAATGCAATCTTCGACGAATTTCTACAGCAATATGGTATTGAAAAACAGGCCACAGATAAAAAAATTGCGCGTTTTATGAAAGCATTACAAATGAATAAAAAACAATAACAATAACAATAGCTTAGCTAGTATAACAAGAAAGGGTGGCAACTCCTTGGATATCCAATCACTCAGAACTTTACTTGACATTCAAGCATTACAAACACTAGGATCTTCAGAAAATTCATCGTCAAACAATCTTACAGACAGCAACTCTCTGTTTTCAGACATGATTAGCGAAATGCTCGGCGACTCAACTACTTCTAACAATGCAAAATTATCTAGTTTGCTCGGAGGTGTTTCAAGCGCTTCGTCATTGATGAATCAGTTTAGTAGTTTAAATGGGTTATCTGAAACCATGCAAAACAATGCGTATCAATCATTACTTTATAATGGTTCTAATAGCGTCTTTGTCCCTTCATCTGTACAAGCCGCTTTAGCAAACATACAATCTAGTACAACTAGTACAAAACTAGACTCCTATGTTTCGGATGACGTAATTGGTTCAACTGCCTATGCCAATTCATTAGCAGGTGCGAATCAGTACGCTTCGATTATTCAAAAGGCTGCCGCTACATATAATGTACCTGAGAAACTTATCGCTGCCGTGATTAAGCAAGAGTCTAATTTTAATGCAAATGTGGTTAGTCATGCTGGAGCACAAGGATTAATGCAATTAATGCCGCAAACAGCGCAACATTTAGGGGTTACAAACGCCTTTGATCCAGAGCAAAATATTATGGCAGGAGCCAAATATTTACGCCAAATGCTAGATAAATTTGATAATGATCCTACATTAGCATTAGCTGCTTATAACGCAGGAGCTTCACGCGTTACAAAGTATGGTGGTGTTCCTCCTTTCAAAGAAACGCAGAATTATGTCAAAAAAGTGATGAATTACTACACAGTTTAAGCGCATAATCATTGTTAATACAGTCTTTTTCAGCAAATTTCACCCGCGTGGTGAAATTTGTGCTTTTTTAGCGAAAAACATTTCGGAAGAGCGGTTTGTTTGTGTTAACGAAAAGACGTTGATAGAATGAAGGTAGTCACAAGAAATTCACATTTTAAAAAATGACTAAGTATAAAAATATACTTTACGATATAAAGAATTAAAGGGGCATTTAACTTATGAGTCGAAAATACACTGTTCCTTATGAGGAGCTGGGGGCTGAAAAGCTTTCAGAGCTAATCCATGCGTTCTATAGAAGAGTTGCACAGCATCCTGATCTTATTCCAATCTTTCCGAAAGATTTAACAGAGACAGCCCGCAAGCAAATTCAATTTCAAACACAGTATTTAGGTGGACCAAATCTTTTTACTGAGGAGCATGGTCATCCAATGATGCGTGCACGTCATATGAATTTTCCGATTACACCTGATCGTGCTCAAGCTTGGCTTGAATGTATGTCCGAAGCGATGGATGAAGTTGGGATGGAAGGTAAGTTCCGTGAAATTTATTATCAACGTTTAGTATTAACAGCTCATCACATGATTAATACACCAAATGACGATGAGGGGGAATTGTTACGTGAATAATATTCAAATGCTACAAGAGCCAACTCCTGAGATCTCTACTGCTAATAAGCCTATTGAATTGTATATTTTCGTAGATCCACTTTGTCCAGAAGCTTATAATATGCAAGCCGTTCTTCGTAAGTTACAACTAGAGTACAATCATTACTTTACATGGCGCTTTGTACTAAGCACAGAGCTTGCCTCTTTGAATTGTTTAAGTAAGCGTGTAAAGGGTTGTGTATCAGGTATTGAACTCGACATTAATCACCCTGTTTTACCATCGATCGCCATTAAAGCAGCAGAGTTACAGGGCAAACGTGCAGGAGCACGCTATTTGTCGAAACTACAAGAATATGTATTACTAAACCAACAAGATGTCAATTCTCATGCTACGTTGTTAAAAATTGCGGAAGATGTTCAATTAGACATGAATGAATTTTCCACAGACTTTGGTTCAAAGGAAGCAGCGCGTGCCTTCCAATGCGATTTATATATTAAACGTGAGATGGAAGTTGATGAAGTACCTAGCATTGTATTTTTCAATGAATGTATTGAAGATGAGGGTCTTAAAGTTAGTGGTAGCTATTCCTATGAAGTTTATGAACATATTTTACAAGAGATGATGGATGAACAGCTTGTGCGACAACCATTACCAACAATGGAAGAGTTATTTGCAAAATTCCATACCCTTTCAACAAATGAAGTAGCTTTCATCTACTCATCAACAGAACAAAATGCTGAACGTGAATTAAAGAAGCGTATGCTACAGCAAAAGATTGAGCGAATTCAGACAGATCACGCTACATTGTGGCGTATTAAATAATGCTATTATACTATTATTCTAAAGACAGGGACACAACACATTTAATGTTGTGTCCCTGTTCTTGTTGTTGAAAAATTATTATGTCAACTTTATTTATCGGAATGTTCTAGTGATTTATCGGAACATATTAGTATTTTATCGGAACGTTTCTGCGATTTATCGGAATACTTCTCAAAAAATAAAAGAAGCGCCACTATCCTCGACAGAGAGTGACGCCTCTTTTTCACAAAGGGGATGGGAGAAATGTTCACGTTCAAACAAAGGGGTGTATGTTTGTTTTTGTGATTTATTTCACATGAATCAATTTATCATGGAATAGTAAATATAGCAACAAGTCCGATGATAGATTCACAAATTTGTCAAATAGAAAGCGATTACAAACAGTATTTTTTCAAGATACGCACTTTTAAACATTTAAAAATCAAAAAAAATCATTATTCTTTAAATTTTTATTATTTAATTAATCATAGAAAAAAGACTGCAGGGAAATTCCTACAGCCTTCCAAATTAATTATTCAACAATAATTTTTCTAACTCATTTAAACGTTCCTCAAATACTTTACATGCATCATCAATTGGTTTTGCAACGTTCATATCAACGCCTGCTGCCTTTAATACCTCAATTGGGAAATCCGAGCAACCTGCTTTTAAGAAGTTATTAATATAACGTTCTACAGCTGGTGTACCCTCTTCTAAAATCTGTTTACTTAATGCTGTTGCAGCTGATTTACCTGTAGCATATTGATACACATAGTAATTATAGTAGAAGTGTGGAATACGAGCCCATTCTAAGCCGATTTCCTCATCTACAACAATATCCTCGCCGAAGTATTGTTTATTTAAATTATAATAAACCTCTGTTAGACGCTCTGCTGTTAAAGATTCACCATTCTTATCCATTTGGTGGATTAGGTGTTCAAATTCAGCAAACATTGTTTGTCTGAAAACAGTACTTCTGAAGCCGTCTAGCCAATGATTTAATAAATAAATTTTTTGTTGAGGATCTTCAATTGTTTTCAGTAAATAATCATTTAACAGCTCTTCATTACATGTTGAAGCTACTTCAGCAACAAAAATAGAATAATCGCCATAAACAAACGGCTGATTTTTACGTGAATAATAACTGTGTACACTATGACCAAATTCATGAGCTAGTGTAAACAGATTATTAACATTGTCTTGCCAGTTCATTAAAATATATGGATTTGTTCCATATGCACCTGAGGAATACGCACCACTGCGTTTCCCTTTGTTTTCTAAGACATCCACCCAGCGATGATCAAGACCACCTTGAACAATACCTTGATATTCCTCACCTAATGGCGCTAAAGCTTTTACTAAAATATCCTTCGCTTCGTCGTAAGTGACTTTCATATCGACTTCCTTAACGAGTGGGGCAAATAAATCCCACATATGCAGTTCGTCTACACCTAAAAGCTTCTTACGTAATGAAATATAGCGCTGCATAGCTGGTAAATGTTTATGGATTGTTTCTACTAATTGATCATAAACACTTTCTGGAATGAAGTTGTTAGACATTGCTGCGTGGCGTGCAGAATCATAATTGCGAATACGTGCACTTACATTATGCTTTTTCACATTGCCCGTTAATGTAGCAGAAAACGTATTTTTAAAGTTACCGTAAGTTTCGTACATTGCTTTAAAAGCATTTTCACGAACGGTGCGATCTTTACTTTCTAAAAACTTAATATAGTTACCGTGAGTTAGCTGTACTTCTTCCCCTTCTTCATTCTTCACTTTAGGGAAGACAATATCAGCGTTGTTTAACATACTAAATGTATTTGAAGCCGTGCCTGTAACCTCAGACATTTGTGCAAGTAATGCTTCCTGCTCTGCTGGTAATACGTGCGGACGTGCCATCGTAATTTCTTTTAAAGATTGCTTATACAATTGTAAGTCTTTGTTTTCTGCTAAGTAACGTTCTATTGTTTCTTCACTCAATGATAAAATCTCAGGTGTTAAGAACGATAGGGCTGCTGAGATACTAGTCGCTAATGTTTGAATACGACTATTCATATCTTGGTAGAAGCTATTTGTCGTATCTTGGTCATTGCGCATATGAGCATACGTGTAAAGCTTCATTGTACGTTCATAAATTTCATCGTGATAAGTTAGAACTGCTACTAATGCATCTGCTCCATTTTTTACAGTACCTGCATAGCTAGGCGCCTTTTTTGCAAGTTCCGCAACTTCTTTATACTCTTCTTCCCATAGGGCATCAGTTGCAAATATATCCTCCAAGCGCCAAGTTAACTCTTCTGGAACTTCATTTCTTATTAAAACTTGATTACTAGCCATGTGCCAGCCCCCTTTATATGTGAGTTTTTCCTATACTCTCATATTTTCTCAGTATATTGCGGCAATTGCAAATAAATGTGCGTACACTTGCTCACAAATATCCGGAAAATCATTATCTTTTTCATAACTTTTCGCCAGCACCATTCCGTAATTTTTAATAGCTTGTACAGCTTGGGTTGTAACCTCTATATTTTGTTGGCTTAAAAACGATCGAATATGTCTCTCGTCTAGTTCATGAGGTTCTAATTGTACTCGGCGACAAAAATGAAGTAAAATCGTTTGCCACTCTATAGAAAACATCGGTATCGCCTCTTCACCTTTTAGCGGAACACCTACATAATCAGGCATCCCCGTTAAAGCAAAGCGTAACTCATAACTACTTCGTAAAAATGAATCTTGTACCCCATTTTTACTATGGAATAATCGTTGATATACGAATTGCTTACAATACTTTTTATAAAGCTGCCAATAAAGATGAAATTCCTCTTTCGTAATTGTCTTAGGCTCATAAAAAGGAAAATGTTGCTTGTGAATAGTTAATTCTTGTACTTTACCTATAAAAGTATGCCCATGAACATGAAGAAGATTCGTCCAATAAATAAATCTCGATGTGTTTGCATCATAGGTCACTAAATAAGACAAACCTAGTGCTGTAGCATTTATCACCTTTTGCATAATTGGAGAAATAGAAATCTTTTGTATACCTTGTGTAGTTTGTCTTTGAGGCGTTTGAAAAAGCCACAATGGCTGTATAGCATTTTTCTCATATCCAGATGTACGCAATAACCACTTTTCATGAGAAATCGTACTACATTGAAATTCAATGGCAATTTGCTTATGCCCTTTTATCAGAAGCATATCTGGTCGCTGTGAAAGCTTCCGTAAATAAGGCTCCAGCTTCACTGTATGCCCGAGTTTTCTTAGCCATTCAAATAATTGGACTTTACCTTGTAAATGAAGTTTTGATTCACCCTCTGCAAATAACTGTACACAGCTATTAGTAGCAATATGGGCGAAATGGGGAATATTATATTGACCTATCTTTAATTGGACAGGCTGCTGGCATTGGGGACAATAAAATTTCATCTGCTGCCTATATCGTTGTAAAGCTTCCCTTGAATATTCGTAAGGGAGAAAAATCTGCTGCCGCTCGTCATAGGCCATAAGCATAAAATCATCTCCTTTTTAACTAATTGTAAAGGAGTCCTTTTATAGCGACAAATAAAGAGCGGCTTTTTCTTGAAATTTAAAAATTGCTATTTTCTACTTCCAGTGTTGTAGTGAAGCACAACGGCACTTCCCCAATCTATAGATACATTTAAATAAAAAGACTGTAAACTAACTTGATAATCACCAAGTTTGTTTACAGTCTAAGCCACTGAATCAAGTACTCATTACTTTAAATAAAGTATTTTCGTACAGTTTCAAAGCAATCAAATTCCATAATTTTTTCGCCATATTCCTCTAAACGATGGATTGTGAAATTCGATGGACTTAAAAATTCTTTGATAACCGCATTTCTATCGTGATGATTTAGTTCTTCATCTGCGTTCACGAAGTCAACTACTAGGTAATACCAATCTTCATATTTAAATAATGAGGAATCCACTAATTCATCTGTTATGCGTTTTGCTACAGGGATTAACTCATCAATATCTTTAAATTTATAAACATAAATGTCTGTATCCATAAATAATTCTGACTCATCAATGTCACCAAATTGAGTTAGTTGACTAAGAAGATCCTCTCCAACGTCCTCGAATGGAGCAAACATATCTTTGTGTTCATCAAAATGCGAAGAACCATCTAAGGTTTCACCGTCTTTTAAAATATGTGCACGTGTGACAATGATCTCTAAGCCTACTTCCGAAGCATTGATATGAATCCAAATTGGACCTTCTACATCAAAATAATCCTCCGTGTTTACTTCATCAATCATATCCCAAAAAAGTTGTTCACCCTTTGCTCGATTGTACCAAATTTCTTCACGACTATAGCCGCGATCCTCTATATCATTGTACGTAATAAAGAGCTTGAGTGTATTTTCGTTTACACGTTCGATGTCCACTAGACCTCATCTCCCTTCACTGTCATTTGTCGAAAAACAGTTTTGTTTCATTAGTATGCTATTATTCATTGTTTTTAACCTCATACTTCATTTTGTTTTTCAACCTTTGACCACACTACAGTAAACCCATCGAGCAACCGAAATCAAAAAATTAATGTCCACAGTTGTCTCTAATTATATTGTATGCTGTTCTGTCATAAAATGAAAAGGATATACACCGTTTCACAGAAGATATTTGAATTATTGAAATTGTAGTAAACTATTAAGCTAAAATCAAGTTTAACATACATTACCGAATATATATGACTTTTCCCTATTATTTATTATACTTTATATAGAAGGTTTTGCATAAATAAAACACGAAAAATAGATGTTACAATATGCTTGTTGCATATGTAACATCTAATACTTATTCTATGCAGAATACGGCGAAGTTAGTTCACCATACGCTGTGCTTCTTGCAGTTGATAAGCACGAACCTTCCGAGGTAGGAAACGGCGAATTTCATCTTCGTTGTAGCCGACCTGTAAACGTTTTTCATCTAAAATAATGGGACGACGTAATAAACCTGGATACTCTTGAATTAATTCGTATAAACGTTGCAATGGCAAGCTTTCAACATCAACATTTAATTTCTGGAAAATTTTTGATCGAGTTGAAATAATTTCATCCGTACCATCTTCTGTCATACGTAAAATTTCTTTAATTTCACTTATACTTAATGGTTCGGAAAATATATTACGTTCTGTATATGGGATTTCATGCTCCTCTAACCATGCTTTAGCTTTTCGGCAAGACGTACAACTTGGTGATGTAAATAAAGTTACTATCATACTGACACATCCTTTCCTTTTAATCATTATCTATAAACTAGTGTGTTAAATTAGAATTAATGTAATGTAAATATACATACCATTATACAGCACTCTGAGATGTTTGAATATAGTTCCAATAAAAAAGAATGACCATTTCACACGAAATTTTCTTTCTCTTCACACAAACTTCAAAGTATTTACTTCTTGGGATGGTCTAATGAACTACTAATAATATGCCCATTCGCAGAGCATTTTAAACATCCACTGTTCGATTGTTTTTGTTCTCATTTAAAAATTTTAAACGAGAATATTGTTGATTCTGTGTGTACAATATAGACGTATATTTACTAATATCGGTTGCATTTCCAAATAGAAAGCAGCAAAAGTAGCATATAATTTTTTTCGGTGAAAGAACACCGCCAAAAGTCTGACTTTACACACTTGCTTTTCACCGAGCCTTTATAATATAATTTTTTGCAACAAATCAATTATGTCTTTGGTGGATTCACCTCGTCATCCATACAGATGGCAGACAGTTATTGAGCTAAAAAACGCTGACGAAGAGTAGTACATTTGCTTTTACACGTTTAGAGAGTCTGTGGTTGCTGCAAACAGATCGTGTAAGCATTTGGAATGGACTTCCGAGTTAGCTTTGTGAACGTCTTAGTTTCTTACTTAAGTCTATTAGCAAAGCTCGTCCCTTCACGTTACGAAGAAGAGTGGCCGTTATAGGCAAGCTGGGTGGTACCGCGGATTCAAACATCATTCGTCCCTTCATTAGAAAACTAATGAGGACGCATGATGTTTTTTATTTTGGTACTTATGTAAAAACGACGTCTAAGGGACGAAATTCAAGGAGGAAATGACAATGACAACTATTTTTTCAGGCGTACAGCCAACGGGTATTGTAACTTTAGGGAACTATTTAGGTGCATTTAAACAATTCCCTGCATTACAAGATGAAGGAGATGCTGTTTATTGTATCGTCGATCAGCATGCAATAACAGTGGCTCAAGATCCAAAAGAATTACGTCAAAATATTCGCAACCTAGCAGCTACGTATATTGCTACTGGCATCGACCCTAAAAAATCTACATTATTTATTCAATCAGAAGTGCCAGCTCATGCTCAGGCAGGCTGGATGTTACAATGTGTTGCATCGATTGGTGAGCTTGAACGTATGACACAATTTAAAGATAAATCGCACGGTAAGGAAAGCGTATCTGCCGCTCTTTTAACATATCCACCATTAATGGCAGCAGATATCCTTTTGTATAACACAAACATTGTTCCTGTCGGTGATGATCAGAAGCAGCACATTGAGCTTACTCGTGATCTAGCAGAACGTTTTAACAAACGTTATGGTGATGTTTTAACAATTCCTGAAATTCAATTACCTAAAGCAGGAGCTCGTATCAAATCACTACAAGAGCCTACAAAGAAAATGAGTAAATCTGATCCAAATACGAAAGCAACTATCAAGCTTTTAGATTCAGCGAAAGATATTGAGAAAAAAATTAAGTCCGCTGTTACTGACTCTGATGGTATTGTGGCATTTGATGTGGAAAATAAACCTGGTGTTTCTAATTTACTAACAATCGAATCTGCCATTTCAGGCGTATCTATTGACGATCTTGTAAAAAAATACGAAGGCGTTGGCTATGGTGGTTTCAAACAAGGTGTTGCAGCAACAGTTATTGATCACCTGACACCAATTCAAGAGAAATTCTATAACTTAGTTGAATCATCAGAATTAGACATCATTTTAGATGAAGGTGCTGAAAAGGCAAATGCTATTGCTAGCGCTACATTAAAACGCATGGAAGAAGCAATGGGTCTTGGTCGTGCACGTCGCTAAGACATGAAATGAAGAAATGCTGTACCTTTGTTGAAATTTATTGTAAAAGCTTGGCCAAAAAAAGAGGAATATAAGTGTTACATCTTCTCTTTGTTTATAGTTTTATCATAGCCAAGATCAAACACAACAGCACATAACACAATGGCTGATCCAATTGCCACATAAAACGCCGTTGTTTGTGCCATGAATTTAAAAACAACTATCCAGGTATATCCGAGTGTCCGATAATTCAAATACAAGATGAGATTCCCAACGGAGAGAATTAATAAACCGTAGCTCATTAAAAATAAAAAGAGTCGGAACAAGATAAGGGCATCCTTTCTATTTCTTCTTAATTATCATCTATTCTTAAAACTATAAAAAAAGACGTCAGCCACGTAAATTAGGCTGACGTTTTTTAATGTTGTTCATATTAAATAAAGTGAGGTTATTCTTCAAAACGAGGGGTTGATTTCCGTTCCGGCTAGGCGCTTTCCTAGGGGCGTCCGATGAGCCGCTTCGCTGCGCTGCAGGGTCTCGGGCCAACACGATGTTGGTCACGAAGGCGTTATCACAGGATGTGATGCTTTTAGCCTTCGTTCCTCTATTGCTGATCCCCAAGGAGTCGCCTAGCCTCCACTCCAATCAACCACTTTACATAGCGTATATCTTCTGCCATGTCACTCTAATTTTTAGTGGTAAAACAAAAAGTGGGGACGATGAAGCCCCCACTGATTAAAGTTTTACTTTATTAATTATTCCTCGATTCTTTTGAATAGTAGACTAGCGTTGTGTCCACCAAACCCTAGTGAGTTACTCATTGCATATTGAATATCTGCTTTTCGAGCTTCATTCGGTACATAATCTAAATCGCAATCTGGATCTGGATCTGTTAAATTCATTGTCGGTGGTAAAATGCCTTCTTTAAGTGCTAGCGCTGTGAAAATAGCTTCAACACCACCAGCTGCACCTAATAAGTGACCTGTCATTGATTTTGTAGAACTCATTGCAAGCTTATAGGCATGTTCACCAAAGACTGTTTTTACTGCCTGTGTTTCAAATAAATCGTTATATGGAGTACTTGTTCCATGTGCGTTAATATAGTCAACTTGTGAAGCTTCTACATCGCCATCAGTTAAAGCTTGCATCATTGCACGAGAAGCACCTTCTCCTTCTGGAGCTGGAGCTGTAATATGATGTGCATCTCCTGTTGCACCATAGCCAAGAACTTCTGCGTAAATTTTTGCACCGCGTGCTTTTGCGTGCTCATACTCTTCCAAAATAACAATACCCGCACCTTCACCGATAATGAAACCATCGCGATTTTTATCGAATGGACGGCAAGCTGTTTCTGGATCTGTATTTAAAGATAAAGCAGTATTTGCGCAGAAACCTGCTACTGCCATCGTAACGATTGGTGACTCAGCACCACCAGAAATCATCACATCTGCATCGCCACGTTCAATTACTTTGAAAGCATCCCCAATAGAGTTTGTACCTGAAGCACAAGCAGTTACTGAACAAGAGTTAATGCCTTTAGCACCAAAGTGAATCGATACTTGGCCTGAAGCCATATCCGGAATCATCATTGGAATAAAGAATGGACTTACTCTTCTTGCTCCACGCTCTTGGAAAGTTAAAAATTGTTGTTCATATGTTTCCATCCCACCGATTCCAGAGCCAATCCAAACACCTGCACGTGGTGCTAGCTCTTCATCGATTGTTAATTGTGCATCTTCCATCGCCATGATGGATGCTGCTAAAGCATACTGTGTAAAGCGATCCATTTTACGAGCTTCTTTACGTTCGATATACTTTTCTATATTAAAATCTTTCACTTCAGCAGCAATTTTTGCTGCGAAAAGATCTTTATTTAAACGCGTTAATTCGCCAACGCCAGATTTTCCAGCTTTAATGTTAGTCCATGTTTCTTCGATGCTATTTCCTAGTGGTGTAACTGCGCCAATTCCTGTAATTACTACTCGTCTTTTACTCATTGTATTACTCCCCTCAAGCATTTTTCGTTTTTATTTTCCCCATCTTATTGTAACGGCGCCCCATGTTAAGCCACCGCCAAATCCAACAAGTACTACTATATCATCATCTTTTATCTTACCTGCTTCAAGCTCATCTACCAAGGAAATACCAATAGATGCTGCCGACGTATTCCCATATTTGTGAATCGTTTTTGACATTTTTTCTGGTGGTAGCTCTAGACGTTCACGAGCTGATTCCATAATTCGAATATTCGCCTGATGTGGCACTAAAAAATCTACGTCTTCTTTTGTTAAACCTGCTTTTCCTAAAACGTTTATTGCAGATTCACCCATTTGACGAACGGCAAATTTAAATACTTCACGGCCATTCATAGCGATTGTGTCTTGCTGTGTTAAATACAAATTCTTACCACCTGTGCCGTCAGCTCCAAGCTCAAATGATAAAATACCTCTACCTTCTGATACTGGACCAACAATCGCTGCACTTGCACCGTCACCGAATAACACAGCAGTATTGCGATCTTCCCAATCAAGTAATTTCGACAGCTTTTCAACACCTACTACTAAGACATATTTATAAGCATTTGTTTCTACAAATTGCTTTGCTGTCACTAAACTATATATAAACCCTGCACAAGCAGCCGCTTGATCCATCGCAGCTGCATTAACTGCTCCGATTTGCTCCTGAACCATACATGCTACGCTTGGAAAATTTTGATCTTGTGATACTGTTGCTACAAGGATTAAGCCTATTTCCTCAGGTGTAATACCCGCTTTTGCAATAGCCTCTTTTGCAGCAGCTACTGCTA
Organism: Lysinibacillus sp. NPDC093688; assembly: GCF_050280145.1. NCBI lineage: Bacteria > Bacillati > Bacillota > Bacilli > Caryophanales > Bacillaceae > Lysinibacillus > Lysinibacillus sp. NPDC093688. The sequence continues at coordinate 89,382 of NZ_JBNNUX010000002.1, read as the reverse complement.
AATCTGACGTTTCCTGATTATCTGCGGCAAAGTGACGTTCTTCTATCCCTGTGCGAGTTCGAATCCATTCATCCGAAGTATCCATCATTTTTTCTAAATCAAAATTCGTAACGACCTTCTCCGGAACGTATTTGCCAATTCCTATAATACCAGCGTTCATTTAGCAACCCCTCTGCTTTCTTACTATCAATTATTAGTAACTGGTCATAATTATAACTCATAATGAAGAACAGGTGCAAGATGAATTAAAATTAATGCGTTTTTTCCTATCGATTCCATCACGAATTAATCTTGCTATTTGTATTGCTTGAATCGGGCGACTGATAGCGATTCTATAGAATTTGGCGAGGCTTTGAAACCATTCCTAGAAGGCATTTGTGACGTATTCGAATGTCAGTGATCGTATTGAAATTTCCTTAAATAAAAAAAGTAACGTTATCGTTGTGACAAATTCGCCATGTTTCACAGAAAAGGTTCTTTTTTTTTCGATTTATGTTATGATATGATAATGAATATGTAGTAAAACTTTATGATATAAAAAAGTTCGGTTGAGGTGAAATTAATGCAATATATCGTAACATTCATATGGTCATTCCTACTAGTTACAATGTTAAACTACGTAGTAAGCTCTGTACTTGGTACAGCGTTTGATTTCCAAACTGCTATTGTCACATCGGTTGTATTTGCAATTCTTGTTTTCATTATCGGTGCAGTTATTCCAAACGAGTCAACTCCAGAAGCTGCAGACAATCATTAATTCAACTAAAAAACCTGTTTCGCTCAATGCGGAACAGGTTTTTTTTGTTATTTTTCAACGACACATTGGCCATCATGTATTCTAATGCGTAATGTTTCTCCTGGTAATACTTCACCTCGAAGCAATTCTTTTGCAACCGCAGTTTCAATATAACGTTGCACGAAGCGTTTTAATGGTCTTGCGCCGAACTGAGCATCTGCTCCTTGTTCTACAACCCAATCAACTACATTTTGTTCTACTTGTAAAGTAATGTCTTGCTCTGCAACTCGTTTGACAAGCTGTTCGATATATTTCCATGCAATGGCTGTAAAATGCTCATCTGATAGTGCATGGAACATAATAATATCATCCATACGATTTAATAACTCTGGTTTAAAATGTTGACGTAGTGCAGCCATCACTAAATCTTCAACAGCAGCATCGTCTTCTTTTGCTTCCATTAAATAGCTTGAGCCAATATTAGAAGTTAAAATGACCACTGCGTTCGTAAAGTTGACCATACGTCCTTGGCTATCAGTAATGCGCCCATCATCTAAAATTTGTAGTAAAATATTCGCGACATCAGGATGGGCCTTTTCAATTTCATCTAATAATACAACTGAATATGGATTTCGGCGAACAGCTTCCGTTAATTGCCCACCTTCCTCATAGCCAATATAGCCTGGAGGTGCCCCTACAAGACGTGATACGCTATGTTTCTCCATATATTCACTCATATCAATGCGAATAAAATGATCCTCAGAATCAAACAACTGTGCAGCTAGTGCCTTCGCAAGCTCTGTTTTACCAACACCTGTTGGACCAAGGAATAAAAAGCTACCAATTGGTCGATGCGGATCTTTGATACCTGCTCGAGCACGCCATACCGCTTCTGTCACAAGCTGTACAGCATTATCTTGTCCAATTACACGCTCATGCAAGGTATCTTTTAAGCGCAATAATTTTTCACGCTCACCTTCTACTAATTTCGTCACTGGTATTCCTGTCCAGCGCGAAACGATTGATGCGATTTCATCTGCTGTTACCTCTTCACGTAAAATACGTGATTCCGTACCATTCTCTAATTGTTTTTCCATCTCTTGAATTTCCTTTTCAAGTGTAGGAATTTTCCCATGACGTAGTTCAGCTGCTTTATTTAAATCATATTTACTTTCTGCTTCATCTAAGTCACGGCGGTATTTATCAAGTTTTTCACGCTTTTTCTGAATGCCATGTAACGCTTCTTTTTCGGTTTCCCATTGTTTACGCATGCCCTCAGAGGATTCTTTAAGCTTTGTTAATTCATCGCTGAGTTGCTCTAGACGCTTTTTACTTGCCTCGTCTTTTTCTTTACGCAATGCTTGCTCCTCAATTTCGAGCTGCATAATACGGCGCGTTACCGCATCCAATTCCTGTGGCATGGAATCAATTTCTGTTCGAATCATCGCACATGCTTCATCGATTAAGTCGATTGCCTTATCTGGCAGGAAACGCTCTGTAATATAGCGATTGGAAAGCTCCGCTGCCGCTACAATCGCACGGTCATGAATACGTACTGCATGATGTAACTCAAAACGCTCTTTCAAGCCTCGTAAAATGGAAACTGTATCTTCAATAGATGGCTCTCGTACAAGCACCTGCTGGAAACGACGCTCTAAAGCAGGATCTTTTTCAATATACATACGGTATTCATCTAATGTTGTAGCCCCGATACAATGTAGCTCGCCTCGTGCAAGCATTGGTTTTAGCATATTCCCAGCGTCCATTGCACCATCCGTTTTACCTGCGCCAACAATTGTATGAATTTCATCGATAAATAAAATAATGCGCCCTTCTGATTCTTTTACTTCTTTTAATACTCCTTTTAAGCGCTCTTCAAACTGACCACGATAACTAGCACCTGCTATTAAGGCACTCATATCCAACTCATACAGTATGCAGTCCTTTAACCCTTCAGGAACATCGCCCTTTACTATACGTTGGGCTAATCCTTCTACAATTGCTGTTTTACCAACCCCTGGCTCACCTATTAAGACAGGGTTATTTTTCGTTTTGCGTGTTAAAATGCGAATGACATTACGAATTTCTTCATCACGGCCGATAACCGGGTCCATTTTACCGTTTCTTACTTCATCTATTAAATTACGTCCAAATTGTTCTAATGGTTTTTTGTCATTTGTTTGTTGAAATTGCATATTTAGCACTCCTTTTCAATAATGTTAAGCGGAATCCCGTTTGCCATTCTATTTCATTAAAAATGTTTGACCTTTTTTGACTAACTTTATTTTACAACATGCGACAAACCTTAGCAAAGAATTAGCCCTAAAATTTCTTCACTTATATCTGGAAAATTACGTTATAATAAAACTATGTTGTTTCTTATAATTAGTAAAATGTTCACTTAATTTTGTAATAATTAAACAATTTTTACAAAAAGAAAGAGATGTGTTGAAGATATGGCTATTATGGATAATATACAAGAGAAATTTCACGATCTTTTTCAAAAGCACGGTGTTTTTATTAAAGTGAATAAGGATAGTAAAATCTTTTTAGAGGGCGAACGGGCGAACGAAATTTATTATATAAAAACAGGAGCTATCTCAATTAGTCAGGAAACCGAGAATGCGAAGGAATTAACCATTCGTATTTGTGGTCCTGATAGTATCATTGGAGAAAGCTCATTATTTTGTAACCTTACGTATAATTCGATGACTGCTAAAGTATTAGAGCCCTCCAGTTTATATGTTCTAAGCCGTGAATCATTGGAACTTTTACTAGTGGAACAACCTACTTTAATGGTGGAATATATGAAGTGGTTGCAAATAGAAAATTTAAAGCATCAAAGTCGTTTGCGCGATTTGATTTTAAATGGGAAAAAGGGCGCTTTATTTTCAACGCTTATCCGTCTTTCGAATACTTATGGGAAGCCTTTAGAAAATGGCACTATTTATATTGACTTCCCGTTAACAAATACAGAAATCGCTAATTTATGTGCGACGAGTCGAGAGATGATTAATCGCATGCTGAATGACTTAAAGAAGCACAATATTATATCTTTCGAAAAAGGTTATATAACCATTCACGATCTACAATTTTTAAAGGATGAAATCGCCTGTGAGAATTGTCCGTTACAAATATGTCGTATTGATTAATAGGCTACATGTTAAATCCCCGCTTATGAGTTATTAGCGGGGATTTTGCATGTTGCTATTATGTAAAAAATAAAGTATGGCTCTTCTGCTAAGCGAGGGGTTGATTTCTGTTCCGGCTGGGCGCTTTCCTGGGGGCGTCCGATGAGCCGCTTCACTCGCTTTGCTCGCTCCAGGGTCTCATCTGTGACGCTGATCCCCGAGGAGTCGCCCAGCCTCCACTCCAATCAACCACTTCTCATAGCGTGTATCTTATGGCATGTTACTATAATTCTAGTGATAGAACAAAAAATTCTAGCAACAATGTTTTGTCAGTGGGAAAGCGTAGTGCTACTGTAGCAGCAGCAACAAATGTTTTATGTTTGAAAGCGAAGCCGCAGCAAAACCAGATGTACAATAGCGTCATTATTATAAGTTTCTTCTGTTTTATTATGGTGAGTAGCTCGGAAAGGAAATCTCCCTCATTTAAAGCGTGCAACAGTCACGAAGATTTCTTTAACTGTTTTGTATTTCAAAACAGCAAAAATCCCCACTTAGTTATAAGCGGGGATTTTTTATTGTGCTTTAAGTGGACTTAGCGTACACCTAGTGCCATTTTTGCATAGCGTGACATTCTATCTTTTGACCAAGGTGGATTCCATACAATATTGACATTTGTACTTTTTACCTCTGGAAGCTCACCTAATGCTGTATTCACTTGATCAACAATAACAGGTCCCATTGGGCAGCCCATAGACGTTAACGTCATTGTAACGGTTGCTGCACCCTCTTCATCTAACTCTACATCATATACTAAACCTAAGTTGACGATATCAATACCAAGCTCAGGGTCAATTACATTTTCTAATGCACCGAACATGCTGTCTTTCATATCTTGATCCATCTGTATTTCTCCTTCCATCACAGTGTTAACTTAATCATAGCAGATGCATCTTATTATGCCAAATGCTGTGCAAGCCATTCAGTTGCTGCTAACATACCATCACGTGACACAGCATGACCCGCTTTCTTATTAGCTAAAAATTTCAAGTTTTCTGGATTCGTTTCATAATATTTACGTAAAGTTAAATAAAAATTATACGTTTCATTGAAAGGTACAGTTTTATCTAACTCCCCATGCCAAAATAGGACAGGTCGTCCTGCAAATTTTTCTGGTGTTAGGCTAACATCATATTTAGCTAGAAGTTCATTCGTTTGTTGTACTTCTTCTTCGGACATTGGCAAATTCACACCGTTTTTAGCGAATTGCTGTAATTGATACTCCGCTAATTTAGTAAAACTTGGTGCACCCATACATACTGCTGCTGTTTTGATCCAATCATAACGCTTTAAACAGCCTGATGTTACAATTCCACCCATTGATGTACCAGCAACACCAATTTTATCATTCGCTAATAAATTTTTATTCTTTAATTCATTATATAATTGTTCAACTTCATGAATAGAATTTAAAACAATATCCCAAAAGTGTAAGCTCAATTGCATCTCAGTCAGGCCTTCACTACGGTCGCCATGTAATTTTGCATCTGGTAATAGGACACGCACCCCTCTGCCTACTAATTGATATGCATAATGTAAGTTATGTTCTTTTGCACTCATGAAACCATGTAAAAAAATTACTACCGGGGTTTCTTCATTCATATTTTCCGTATGTATATGTAATAAAGGAATGTTTCCCCACAATTCTTTCTCAACAATCATCTTTGTCACTCCCAACTTTTGTCTAATCTTTATGTTAGCAAACTTTTTTCACTGTGACAAAATTTTGACGAATGGTTTACAAAACGATACTATTCAAATTATAAGAAAGGGGCAATGAGCTATGAAACCGCATTTAATCGTTTTGGACTTAGATGGTACGTTGTTAACGGACCAACAACAAATTTCAGCAAAAACTAAAAAAACATTATTGCAGGCAAAGGAACAAGGCCATCAAGTTATGATTGCTACCGGTCGTCCTTATCGTGCGAGTGATATTTACTATCACGAGCTTGGCCTTACAACGCCCATCGTGAATTTTAATGGTGCTTACGTCCACCATCCAAAAAACGCCACTTGGCAGACTAAGCATACTCCTATTGATTTAAGCGTAGTGCATGATGTTGTCGATTCGATCAATAGCTATGAATATGAAAATATTATTGCTGAGGTTAAGGACGATATTTATGTGCATACAGAGGATTCAAGGATATTAAATATATTTAATATGGGTAATCCTAAAATTACTCTTGGGGATCTCTATACCCATTTACTTGATAACCCTACTAGTTTACTGATTCAAGCGAATGAAGTGAATTCAATGATTATTCGTGATCATTTACATGCTGTTCATGCAGAGGTCATTGAACATCGTCGTTGGGGTGCGCCACTTCATATTATTGAAATTGTTCGCAGTGGCTTAAATAAAGCTGTAGGAATCGCTCATGTAGCAAAGGATTTAGGTATCCCACGCGAGCGTATTATTGCATTCGGTGATGAAGACAATGATTTAGAAATGATTGATTATGCCGGTATTGGTGTAGCAATGGGCAATGGCATCCCTGCTTTAAAAAATATTGCCAATGAAATTACGACAACCAATAATGACGATGGTATTGCTAAATTACTCATCGAACGCTTGAAATTATCCTAGTTAAGTAGTAATGGCTCATCACCAAAAGTTGTGGATGATATTTGTTAAAACCTATGCCATTTATGAAAGTTGATTGGAGTGGAGGCTGGGCTACTCCTCGGGGATCAGCGATAGAGGAACGAAGGCTAAAACCATCACATCCTGTGATAACGCCTTCGTGACCAACATCGGTGCTGTTGCTGACGCTTCGCTTTCGCACAGACAAACCCCTTTGCTGCCGCTACGTTAGCACTACGCTTTCGCGCAGAAAACATCTGTTGGCCTGAGATCTTGCAGCGAAGCGGGAGGGGAACGAAGGCTAAAAGCATCATGTCCTGTGATAACGCCTTCGTGACCAACATCCTGTTGCCCCGACGCCCCCAGGAAAGCGCCCAGCCGGAACGGAATCAACCACACGTTATAGTGATGAGCCCGTTTTTTTCAACTTGACTTTATTCAGGAGTACCATTTATTCAATGAGTACTTATTGAATAAAGTTAAAAATACATCACTATTTCCTAGGTTGCATTTATACTGAAACTCGAACTCGATATGATAATATATCTATATAACATTTTACTTGGAAGTAGTTTCGAGAAATATAGAGTGGAGAGTGAAAGCTCGACACGTGTTCACCTGTTATATAGTATAGGTATTTGAAAACTTTCATATAGAGTTAAAAGAATGTTAAATTAGGGGGACAAATGATGAAAATTTTTACTGATAGTGGATGTGATTTACCAAAGTCTTACTACGAAGAAAACAATATTGAACTTCTTCCACTACGAGTGCAAGTGAACAATAATGAATATGATGATGTCATTTCGATTGATTCCAAAGAAATTTACGATGCTATTCGTCAAGGTGCTCGCCCAAAAACATCCCAAGTATCACCAGAGCTATTTCTTAAGCATTTCGAAAATCTAGCGCAAAATGAAGAAGAAGGAATCTATATTGCCTTTTCATCGGAGTTATCAGGCACCTATAATACTGCGGTCATGATTCGCAATCAAGTACAGGAGCAATATCCATCCCTTAAATTAGCTATTATCGATTCTAAATGTGCTTCACTAGGTTTCGGCCTAGTAGTTGAAGAAGCCGTTCGCCTTCGAAACACAGGTGCTTCACTGGAAGAAATCGAAGCAAAAATTACAGCCCTTACCCCACAAATGGAGCACTTATTTACGGTAGAGGATTTAGATTACCTCGCTAAAGGTGGTCGTGTATCTAAAGCAAGCGCATTTCTTGGGGGGCTCCTAAGCATTAAACCCATTTTAAATGTAGAGGATGGTAAACTTGTGCCGATTGAAAAATCTCGCGGACGCAAAAAAGCCATCGCTCGCATGTTAGATTTAATGCAGGCGCGCGGTGATAATTTTTCTGAGAAAGTTGTTGGTATTAGCCATAGCGATGATGTGGAATTTGCCAACGAAGTAAAGGCTTCTATCCAAGAAAGATTTTCACCAAAAGCCATTCAAGTAACAATGATCGGTTCAGCTATCGGCTCACACGTAGGACCCGGTACAATCGCCATCTTCTTTACGAATAAAAGCTATCAAGCTTAACAAAAATCCCCTCCGCACTAAAAAAGTGTTGAGGGGATTTATCATTTCATCCTGCATAAACTGCCTTGATTAAAGTTTTATTTTAGAGTATTTTGCTCTTTACGTCGTACTTTACCTCGTCTAATAATAACAACTACAAATCCTATGAATATAAGCCATACTAATCCTAGTGCTACCATATAAGGTACATTAAAACCTTCATCATTTCTAACTTGATAAATCTCTACCATTTCACGATCTAAAATAATCGGATAAACGTCTTTTTCATTAATACGGACTTTTTCTTCATGTATAATACCATTTAGCATTTTACCTTCACCAAGCTGAGCAGGTGTTAAGTCAATGCGTTGTGTTTTACTAGTATTATTAACCATGATGACCCATTTCTCTTTATCGGACGTACGTGTAAATACAAGTAGGCCATTTTCATTTGTGAGAACTTCAAAATCACCATTTCGTAATGTCTCAGATTTATTACGTAAAGATTGGACATTTTTAATATAGTCGATTAATTCTGTATCTGTTTTAAAGTTATATGTTTGGTGCGTGTCTGGCTTTGTTTCCCCGTTCATCGCAATTTCTGTACCATATTGTACGACTGGAATTCCTGGCATCATAAATAAAGCACCCATCGCCATTTTCAAACGCGTTGGCGGAAACATATTTTCTGCTGCAGAATCAAATGTAAAACGTCGCGTTTCTAGCGTATCAATCATAATCTGAGTTGGTTTCTTACCTGTTAAAGGTTCCATCAACTTAGTAGAATCCATATCAACATTTTTAAAGATATTACGGTAAATATCAGCTGAAGCTTTAGAAAAGCTTGCATCAAAGTTTGCATCACTTTCTTCATTTGAAATCACATAGAGTGATTTTTTCGTATCCTTTAATGCTTTAATCACTGCATTGATAAATTCTGTATCAGCACCAGCGATATTTGTTAAACGCACCCCACCAACATCATATGTAGAGACAAAGTCTGTTGCTGATTTAATAAGTGCTTCTTGTACATCTTTGTTTGTTAAGTCCCACTGTACTTGTCCATTATTTGTTGAGGCAATCCAATCCTTTTTCGCTGGATCTTTTGCCCACTCATGGTTCGGACTTACATTGTTTAATGGAAAATCAACCATGACCGCTACGTTTTTAGCTTTATAGGCTTCAATGACACTTTGAAACTCCTCAGATGTCCCAAAATGACGCTCAATTGTAGAATAGCTCGTCGGCATCGATCCATCATATTTCTCAGTAGCAAAAATCGGGCCAATAGAAGTGATTGTAAAGCCCATCTCTCCGATAAATTTTAGTTTATCCTGTAAACCTGCAAAATCGCCTCCTGCAAATTTAGTAGCGTCTTGCGTATTTGTATCAAAATCGTTAGTGCCCGAACCATTAAAGAAACGGTCAACGAGTAAATCATAGATGCTTTCTTCTGCAATCGTTCTTGTCGACGCTTCATCAGCATGTGCAACTGGTGTAGCGCTTACTAATGAAGTTGCTAGTAAAAGCGATGCAGCTGTCGCACTTATCCACTTTTTGAATTTCACTATTATTCCCTCTCTTTCAAACCAATCCTTCGTCATTTTACCAAATAAAATAGTCCCCTCGCTATCATTTCAAAATATTTTCCGAAAATGACAAAATGAATTACGACAAAAAGGTGTCAACTTCGCCATTTAATACAATTTATCGACTTGGTTGCGGGACCCGAGCAGCTTTCTGATCCACCCGAGTGCTTCTTCAGCATACCCGATCAGTTCTCTGAGCGACCTAAGCAATTTCATCTTCCTCAAAAAATAAAAAGCCGTGAAGCGAAAACTTCACGACTTTTACAAAATTATGCTAAGAAATCTTGACCCATTGGTAATTTGAAGCCAAGGAACAATGTAATCAATAAGAATAGTGCAAATAAAATCCAAAACATACCTGTTGGTTTATTTTTCTTTTGACGAACTAATACCATTTCCATCATACCAATGACTAAAATACCACCTATGAATTTAAAGCCATAGAGCATACCCATGCCAAAATCCATGCCTTTAATGAATAGTGCCCCACCAGTGATGATAATTAAAATGTAGAATAAACGTAATGTCATATGTAAGCCTTTTGACTGCTTGCCCATTAATGCTGCAATTAAAAAGATTACGATTGCAACTACCCAAGTAGTAATATGCAAATGCGTTTGGCTAGTTAAGAAACTCATTATTGTCCCACCTCATATTCTTTTTTCTATCAAACTCTATCCTACCATGTGATGGAAAGGGTTTCAAACATTACAATAGTGTTCATAGAATATACATCAAATTTGCCTCGGTATAATTGCGTCCGGAGGCATTAGGCCGAAGTGGCAGCGGCAGATGTTTCTTGCGCGAAAGCAAAGCGACAGCGGCACAGATGTTGGTCACTCAGTCGTTACCACAGGACGTGGCATTCTTAGACTGAGTTCCTCTATTTCAGCGGATGTTTGGACACCCAAATTAAAAATCCGCGGAGGTAAACTCACGCGGATTTGGACAAATTATTCAAAATGATTCACTAAAGTACCGATGCCTTGGATAGATACTTTTACAGTATCACCAGCTTTTAAGAATTGTGGCGGATTCATGCCTTTGCCAACACCTGCTGGAGTACCTGTTAAAATAACGTCACCTGGCTCTAATGTAACATGCTGAGATAAAATCGATACTAATGATTCTACAGTGAACATCATATCTTTTGTTGAGCCGTTTTGACGTACTTCGTCGTTCACTTTTGTAACGACTGTTAAATCTTGTGGATTCGGAATTTCATCTTTTGTTACAAGGTAAGGTCCAAGTGGACAAGTTCCATCCAAGCTTTTTCCTAAGAAGAATTGCTTATGTTTTTCTTGTAAATCACGAGCTGTTAGATCATTGGCAATCGTGTAGCCAAATACATAATCGTATGCTAAGTTTTTCGGAATATTTTTACCACGTTTACCAATAACAATCGCTAATTCGCCTTCATAATCCATTTTAGATGAAAGATCGGCATGAACAGAAATTGTTTGGCCATCAGCAGCAATAGCAGTCGGAGATTTTGTAAATACCATTAAGTCTGTTGGAGCTGCCTCTGCACCCATTTCTTTAGCATGTTCATCATAGTTTTTCCCAATACACATAATGTTTTTTGGTGTACGTGGAATCGGTGATAACCACTCGATCACTGTAAATTCACGTTTGAAGCTTTCAGCACGGTCTGATTTTTCAGCGGCTTCTACTAATTTACGAATCTGTTCAACAAAATCAAAGCCTAGAGCAATGCCATCTACAATTGAACTTGAAAAAGAAGGGAGAACTTGAAGTTCATTTTGAATAGCGAGTACATCCCATACCGCTTCTTCTTTTTTTACTTTTGGTCCAAAGCTTACATGTCCACCTAATTTAAATGATAAAATTTTCATGATTTTCAGAGCTCCTTCTTTTTTTTACATAATACAACAAAATTATAGAAATTGCCTTACTTTTGCGAAAACTATTTTTATTCTTATTAAGTCGTGGGCTCATCACCATAACGTGGGTTGATTTCCGTTCCGACTAGGCGCTTTGTAGCTGCCGCTTTGCTTACGCTACAGAAAACATTTGTTGTTGCTGTCGCTACGCTTTCGCACAGATAAAACAATTGCTGACGCTTCGCTTTCGCACAGAGCAAAGCTTCCTGGGGGCGTCGGGGCAACAAATGTTTTCTGTGCGAAAGCGTAGTGCAACGCAGCGGCAGCAACAGGATGTTGGTCACGAAGGCGTTATCACAGGACGTGATGCTTTTAGCCTTCGTTCCTCTATTGCTAATCCCCGAGGAGTCGCCCAGTCTCCACTACAATCAACTTATATCAATTTCGCCTTGGCGTAATTGCGTCTGGATTTTGAATTGTGCCCAGGCCTGCACGAGGGCCGACACGATGTCGGTCATTTCTGTAATGCCACAGGACGTGGCGTTTTTACCGACGCAGGTCAGTTAGCCGTTTTCGCAGGATGCGAAGGTTTTAGGCTAACATCCTTTATTCATTCCTTTAAAAATCCATGACATCCGCCGGAGGCTTTGGGCCAACAAGATATTGGTCACTCAGTCGTTGCCAAAGGACGTGGCGTTCTAAGACTGAGTTCCTCTAGTTCAGTAGATGTTTAGCACCTACTGAAAGAGAACCACATCCGCATTCATTTCACCACCTTCAGAGGCAGGATTCTTCTACTGAATGAAGATAAATAACATACGTTTTAACAAAAGCTATCCCAAACTTTTTATAATGAGCCAAATCGCCATTCTTATTATACAAGACGTATTCATTAACTTTATGTTGCCCTCACATTGAAGATGAATGCTAATTTCCACCGCAGATTGCTCGCTTTTTGCACGAGAGTCAAGCACCTCAACAATTATCCTGCTTTCATTTTCGCCTTATACGTTAATTTGCGCCATAAAGCCTCTAACGGACCTTGTTGCCATTTCGCTAGCCAAATTTCCGCCACAACCATTTGTACAATAATAATGCTGACGGCAATTAGCACGCCTGTTGCGACGCTTACTTTTCCATACCAGCCAAATCCAAATTGATAAAATAGACATGTTCCAATGACCGATTGAAGTATGTACATCGTTAACGACATGCGCCCTATTTTCGCAAAAGGACTAAGTAATTTTGGTACAACTGGAAGTAAACAAAGTAAAACAATGAGCCCAATATAGCCTACTGCTAAAATTGGACCACCTATGTATACTTTCAAGTAGTCTAATAAATACGTACGCGTAAACATGATTGGTGAGCTCTTAATAAAAACACCAATTGCTAACCCAGCTATTGCTAATGCCAGCCATAGCCATTTAAGTTCCTTCGCTCGTTCTACTAAACGCCATTTAGAGGCTGCGGCACCAATTAACATAAATGGTAGAATTGTAAATAATGCCACAAACCACATGCCGATCCCTGCCTGAACAGATAAATCGGTTAAACGTTGCATAAATGCATCAACCCAACTCCCTGTTCCATAAGAAGTTATCGCCTGCTCTACCGAAGTAATATCTAAATACTCATCAATCGTTGTATTAAAATTAATATATCCTACTATAAGTAACATAAAAGCTTGCATGACACCGCTAATCATTATGCCGATTGACAATAACCAAATTGGATGTAGACGTAGTAATAGCACTAAAAAAACGCCGCAAAATGCATACATCATCAAAATGTCGCCCCACCAAATGAGCACAGCATGTAGCAAACCAAATACAAATAATACAGAAAGTCTTCGAATTCCTATCGCATAAAAATTTTGTTCACGACTTTGTGCTTTCTGCCATTGCATAGCAAGTCCGTAGCCAAATAACATAGCAAACAATGGATAAAAGCTACTTTGTACATAAATATCTAAATTTTGCTGCCACACTATATCTGACGGTGTTGTAAACCATGATGCCAAATCAATATAGGGCATTGGCAAATAAAAGGCAAACATATTAACGAGTAAAATGCCTAGTAAGCTAACACCACGTAAAATATCTAATGTTACAATACGTTCCTGCAACATTGTCGGTCTTAACTCCACAAAATAGCCTCCTTTATATGACGCTTTTAAACAGGGCATCAAGAGATAGCCCTGTTTTCAACGTTTCACTTATGCATGTAAAACCCGTTCAATATCAAATAAATATAGAACCTTATCACTCACTTTAATTTGAAGGATCGATTCAATCGCTTCACTATACACTCTAAGCTGAACTCCATATCGTTCTAAAAGTTCCTTCGTTAGCGCTGGTTCCTCAGCAAAATGTGAGAGGATACGATCTGTCTTATAATCAAGCAAGATCCATTCACCGTTTTCATCCTCAAATAAGCAATCAATAATACCTTGTACAATTTGAGCGTCACCGTCTTCATCTACTCTACTAATCGTAAATGGCAATTCTCTTCGAATTGTTTTTGCTTTTTTAAAGCGTTGTCCAATGTCTGTTGTAAAGAAATTATATATTTTTTTCCACGGAACAACTTTCCCCTCAGCCTCGGTTAGAAGCTGTCTTGCTACTAAATTAGCGACAAACTCCTGAACCTCCTGTACATCCATAAAGCCGTTTTGAGGGACATGTTGCATGACTGTATGAACCGCTGTCCCTATTTCTGCACCTGTCAGCTGTTTGTCCTGTAAAAAGGTTGGACGGGGTGCAACGGTAGTCGTTTTTTGCTTGGAAGGTGCTGAAAAGTAATATTCAGGCTCTTCCTGTCGCTGTAGATTTTCTAAACGCTTAATTTCACTTACAGATGTTTTTGAGCGTTTTTGTGTTGATTTCTGAAACGCATACTGTGCTTGAAAGCGCATCGTAATTTCCGACTGCAAAGCTTCGTCCTCTGGCGTTTCTAGCAATTGTTGTACCTCATCCTCTAACGCCTGTATATCATACGCATAATGGCTTGTTTCAATAGCTCGTACCCACCAATGCGATACATCCTCTGCTGCCTTATAGGAGGAAGTAGCAATGGCTGAAAAATCTGCATGTCTTGCAACTGCGGGCCCAAGCCAATCAAAGTAACTATTAGCTCTGGCGCGTAAATATTCCTGTAGTGGGGCATCTACCGGCAAACTTTGTGCATCCAGCCAATTGTCGCGGGTTTTATCCCAATTTTTTACCGATCCTACTAAAATAAGTCGCTCCTTTGCACGTGTCATCGCAACGTATAATACACGCATTTCCTCAGCACGCATTTCAAGCTCCTTTTTCTCCTTCAAAGCTAAAAATGGTAAAGAAGTATACGTAATACGATTTTCTGGATCAATTGCCTTCACTGCAAGGCCAAAATCTTGATCGAATAAATACGGGTTGTGGAAATCCATTTTATTAAACGGTCTCCCCATCCCTGCAACAAAGACAACGGGGTACTCTAACCCTTTGGAAGAGTGAATGGTCACAAGACGGACGACGTCATCCTTTTCTCCAATCGATTTCGCCGTTCCTAAATCATCACCGCGTGTACGCATACGATCAATAAAACGTAAGAAGCGAAATAGTCCTCGAAAGGCTGTTTTCTCATACATTAAAGCACGGTCATGTAAAATGCGTAAGTTAGCCTGACGCTGCTTCCCATTCGGCATCGCTCCAACCATTTCATAATAATGCGTGTCTAAATAAATTTTCCAAATTAAATCTGACAGTGAACCACGTCGTGCTAAATCTCGCCAGTTTTCAAACGCTAGCATAAATCGTTGAAGCTTCACAAAAGTGTCAGACTGCACACCATGCCCTTCACTTCGAATAAATTGCCTTAATGCATCATAAAATGGCGCTTTCGTATCTGCTAGCCGTATTTTTGCTAGCTCATTTTCTGTTAAGCCAACAAATGGAGCGCGTAGCACTGAAGCTAAAGGAATATCCTGATATGGATTATCGACAACCTTTAGTACATTCAGCATAATCATCACTTCAAGCGCATCAAAATATCCTTTCGAGGACTCTGCATAGAGCGGGATTCCCGCAAGCTTAAATTCCTCTACTAAATCTGTTGACCATGTCATTGAACGCATTAAAATGACAATATCACTATATTTTAACGGACGTTCTGTCTTCGTTTTTGTATCGAATACGGTTGTCCCGTCCTCCATCATCTGCCGAATACGCTCAATAATAAAACGTGCCTCATACTGCGATTTTTTTAATTCCTCTAATTCAGAGGCGTCGCTTACAGTATCTTCTGCCTCTTCGTCCAGCTCCTCTTCCCCGGGAGGATGCATGATGACTAGCTCTACCGGAACTTCTTTGTCATCATAGGGTGCTGCTGGTTTTAGTGAAGCATTTTCATCATAAAGAATTTCTCCAACTCGCTCACCCATAATTTGCGCAAATACATAGTTTGTAGCGTTCAACACTTCTTGTCGACTACGGAAGTTAGCGTTTAAATCTATACGCATTCCCGTCAAATCTGGGGTCTCTAGAAACTCGCTATACTTTCGCATAAAAAGCTTCGGTTCTGCTAAACGGAAACGGTAAATGCTTTGTTTGACGTCCCCAACCATAAATAGATTTCCATCTTGCTCACTACCTGTTTTCACAAGCTGTAATATGGTTTCTTGTAACATATTTGTATCTTGATATTCGTCCACAAGCACTTCTTTAAAACGTTGCTTTAAATCTAGAGCAACAGGTGAAGACTGTAATTCACCTTCGACTTCTACTGTTAAAATTTGCAAAGCGAAATGTTCTAAATCTGAGAAATCAATAATTCCTCGTTCTAATTTCGCCATGCGGAACTGTTCACTAAAAACTTTTGTCAATTCGACTAATGTTCCGATCGTCGGACCCATTAATCGAATCTCTTCCAGCAAGCGTGCAGGAGTCCGAACGAAAAAAGTCTCCTTAAGCTTGTTCACAATTTTTTTAGCTGCCTCACGTTTTTTCTTAGCAAGCTCCTGTAGCTCCACATCCACTAAAGCATCCTTTGATACACGCTTTAAAGTTGACCATTTTACCGTACTAAAATAATCAAAGAGTTCTTGCCACGTTCCTTCACGACTAATACGAATGCCTTCCTGAATCATAGCAAAATCCATTTCTGCAGTTTCAGCATATGGTCCAGGTCCCGCGGGCTGTAGCGTAATGGCACGCATTTCAGAAATTAACACAAACGCCTCTTCAAGACTATGCTTGACTGTTAATTTCACATATTTCGATAGCTCCAAATCATCAATCGTCACGTCCGCTGCTAAGTCGTATGTCTCTGGTAGACTACGAAGCCATTTTTGAGGCTCTGCATGAACACGGGACGTATCATAAAGCTTGCTTATTAATGTTTCGATTGCCTGATCATCACGATCCGATGTAAAGCTATCAACCAGGCGATAGATTGCTTGAACCTGTGCCTCATCCTCAGAATCGTAAGCATCTTCTAATACCTCTGCTAATATATCGTCCCTTAACAAAGCGACCTCTGCCTCATTTGCTATACGAAATCCTGGATCAATATCTAGCATATAAGCGTACTGCTTCACAATAGCTAAGCAGAAAGAATGCAGCGTTGAAATTTGTGCTTTATTGACAAGGCTTAGCTGGCGTCGCAAATGGTTGGAAGTTGGATTTTCTGCAATAGCCTTTTCTAGTGCCTCCGCCATACGGTGACGCATCTCAGCAGCGGATGCGTTTGTAAATGTTACGACAAGTAACTCGTCGACATTGATAGGATTCTCTGTCGCTACTACCTTTTCAATCATGCGATTAATGAGAACTGCCGTTTTACCAGAGCCTGCCGCAGCCGATACAAGTGTATCCTGGCCGCTTGCATAGATGGCCTTCCACTGGTCATCAGTCCATGTCACTTCCGCTGGCTTTTCAGGTATTTTTTGTACCAACTTACTTCATCTCCTTCCGAATTATCTCAACGATATCATTCGGTTTTGCTTGCTGTAACTGACGGTAGCTTTGCTTGCCATCAGATGGGTCAAATTGACAAACAGCTGTAAATTGACAGTAGTCACAGGCTGTTTTTGATTTCAGTTTATACGGACTAATAGAGGTATCCCCTGCTAAAATCCCATTACCAGCCTCTTGATGCTTGCGCCGTACAAAATGCTGTAGATTTTTCATATCATTAACAGGTACAATCCGTGACTGAGATTCTGATGGTGTCCCATCTTTCTTCATATAGACAGGAATAATTTTCGAATGCCCACTCGATTCCTCTAATTGCTCGTCCATCGATAAAATGGCCTCCGCATTTTCTGACAAAAGACCTTTCATTTTGTATTGTTTTAATCGGTCTTCCTCAATTTCACTGTCACTTAAATCCTTATCAAGCTTTAGCATTGGATTGTGGACATGTACATAAAGAACCCCGGCCGGCTCCGCTTCACCTGGTAGCCAGTAAGAGGAATTTTCCATCGCTACATCTAAATACGTTAGTACCTGAAGAGATAAACCGTAGTAAACCTCATTCAAATCTAAATCACGAGCTGATGATTTATAATCGACAATCCGTAAATAAGAGCGGTCATCAATAGACGCACTATCCACCCTATCAATACGACCTCGCATTAACATTTTCTTACCACCTGTTAAATCAATTTCAAGCGGTGGAAGCTGTTCATTTTGTCCCGGTCCGAATGATGCCTCAATGGCGATGGGCTTAAAGTGAGATACATTTGCATGCTGTGTAAGTGCCGTCATTGTTCGCTCGACAATCCGAATAAGCTTGCGTTGAATGTAGCGATAACGTGCGCTTGACAGTAAGATTTGATGTGAAAACACCGGTACAATCTGCTCAACGGCTTGTCGTGCTAATTGTTTAATTTGCTGCTTTGTTAAACGTATCCATGATAGCTGCAAACGGTGTGTCTCCTCAGTAATCCATTTCAATGCCTCATGGAATAAATCGCCCATTGCAAATGTTTCTAACCTATACTCTGCCCGCTCTTCTAGACGAAGTCCGTACGTTGTAAAATGCGAAAATGGACAACGGAAGAACTTCTCAACACGAGACACACTAGATGTTAGCTTTTGACCATATAATTCTTGCGTAATGTAGTTTTCTAAAGGCTCTGCCTCATTTTTATGAGTGATTGGATGTAAAACTCGATCATAAATAAGTGCCCAATAAGGATCCTGTTTATAAAACTTTTGCAAAGCTACCCACTCAGGAGCAAGCTCGCGGCTATGTTCAGCTTGGCGTTTTTGCACCATTAAATGCGCTAAAGCTGTACGCGGATGACGTATATACGGTAAAGCACTTTCATCAAGTAATTCAATTGGATCAATGACCACTCGTTCGACCTTGACACCACTCAAAAGGCCAGCCGTTCTATCATTGCCGATAATTTTCTTTATATAGAGTGAAGACAATAAGGCCTTACCCTCTTCATCTGCCGTTGAATAGGACATATATAATTTATCGGATGGCGTCGTTAAAGCACGATATAGCAAGAAATTTTCCTGCAGCAAACGATTTTTAGATGTTGGCGCAAGCTCGTAACCAATTTGACTAAACCACTCACGTTCAGTATCTGACAGCAATCCCTCATACTCCATACGGGTTGGATAAACCCCATCATTCATTCCTAAGACAAAAGCGACTTTTATATTCGATAAACGGGCTAATTCAACGGTCGCTACCATGACCTCATCTAATGTAGGCGGAATACGCGAAAATTCTAACGTATCAAAGCCCTCATCTAAAATTTTAGCCGCTTCTTCCACGGACATCTCCTGCTCACCAAACATATAAACAAACTGGTCGAGCACTGCAATCCATTCTTTCCAAGCTTGATCATGCTCACTTGCAGCTAACGCATCACCTCGATCAAGTTCACGGTCTTTCATTGCTTGAAGCTTTTCATAAACATGTAAACGCTCAATCAGCTCAAATAAAGCTGTCGCAACATCTCTGCCTGTTGTCGCTTCTTTCAACTTGTCCTGCATTAATTGGAGCGGCTGACGAACTTCATCGCGAATAGCCTCGATTTCTGCTTGCATAGCACGTTCTTCGTCCGTTTGTACGCGTGAATGGAATTCAAGTCCACGATACTTTTTAAAAAACCAGCGAGCTTCCTCAAACCAGCGCTCACCAAAGATACCCTGTGCTAAACAGTAGTTTTCTAAACGATCCCCACGCTCTCGCCAAACATTTAACTCGGAATGTAACGGGAAAAATAGATCTGTTTTCACACTACGAAAAACTGGCTCATATTTCCAATCAGAAGTAATAACCTCTAAAGCCGACCGACTAAGCTCAATTAAAGGATGATGTAACATCGTCTTTTTCGTATTCGTAAAAATAGGAATTTCATATTGCTGAAAAATAGTTGTAATAAGCGGATCATAGACTTCCGCTTGTCTATAAAGAAGTACTATATCTTGATAACGATACCCCGTCTCCCTTGTCAGCTTTGTTATTTCCCGGGCAATGGCATGTATCTCAGCACGTCGATTAGATGCTTCAAGTACGATTACATCACCTGAAGTTTCTTTCGTCTGAGGTACCAAATCAGCAAACTCAGCTTCCATATGCTGTAAATCCACAGATTGAAAACGATGAGTATGATAGAAGTGCAATGGTGCTTCAACTTCAACACCTTCTTCATAAGCAATGTCGTGTAAACGTTGGTTCGTAGAAGCGGCTTCATGGAATAAAGATTGCTCATCATACACTTCGTCAATATGGTCAAAGGGAAGAACTACCGTTACCTGTTTCGTCACCTTTAATAATTCTTTTACAAGCTCTAGTTCCCTTACAGTAAATGCTGTAAAACCATCTATATAAATAGACGCCTGCTTCATCGTCTCAGAGTATTTCAGATGCTCCGTTAAAATCGGATAATACCCCTCACTATCGACATACGTCGTGCCCAATCGTTCCTCCAAAGCTTGTAAAACGACTTGTAAATCATTCGCCTTTGCTTGCAATGTATTAGGCGCATCAATGGCCTTCAAAGATGTTGTTACTTCAGCTAACACTGAACTATTTACACTATAACGACTAAACTCTCGTAATAACGTTTCAATTTCTTCTGTAAAGCCTCGTTTCCCAGCTGCTTGTCGAAATAACGAAAACTCACTTTTTTGTTCCTCTAAAAGTTTACGGATCAGCATTCGATAGCCATAGCCATTTACTTCTTTTCGAGCAATACCACCCGTTTCCTGTAACACTAGCCATGCCAATCGTTTAAATGTCATAACCTGCGCACGAATTAAACCTTGCAAGCCATGCTTATTCGTTAGCTCATACTCCGTTGAGTACGACATTTGGTCGGGGACAATTACAAAAATTGGATGACCTAACGGATCCGATTTTAGTTGTTCGACAATCTCTTGATGAATAAACGTTGATTTACCTGTTCCTGAACGTCCTGATACAATACGCAATGTCATGTACTTT
This sequence comes from Lysinibacillus sp. NPDC093688, assembly GCF_050280145.1. Classification (NCBI taxonomy): domain Bacteria; kingdom Bacillati; phylum Bacillota; class Bacilli; order Caryophanales; family Bacillaceae; genus Lysinibacillus; species Lysinibacillus sp. NPDC093688. The sequence continues at coordinate 68,456 of NZ_JBNNUX010000002.1, read as the reverse complement.
TCCCCTCCTGTTAATTATCTATTTATAAGAAGTGATAGTTGTAAACACCTGGGCTCTGCTATTCAACCTGAGCGGTTTTCGCATTGATCCAGTGCTTTGCTTCTAACTACGCGTTTAAATGTTTTATCTAAGCTCTACTTCATGTTACTCGAGCATTGTCTTACCTTTATTAAGGAAGATAATAAAAACCCCTTCTCTCATTTTACATGATAAAAGGGGTAAGTTGTGCATATTCAACTTTCAACGTTAATGATTTTTCGTCAATTTTCGCGCTTGTTTTAAATCTTTCTCTACACGCGCGTTTAATCGTTTCTCTATAAACTTGCCGATCCACCAAAGCAGAACAATCGCAACTGCCGCTACAATCAGTCTTACAGGGCTTGTTAGGAGCGCTTTTAAATCGTAACCGAGCACGCTCATTGCTAAAATCATAACGAACTTCCCAGCCATTGACACCACTAAATAAAACTTTTTATGAATATGAGATAAGCCCGCTACAATGTTTACAATGATTGAGGGTGTAAATGGAAAACAAAGTAAGACGAACAAGGGACTAATACCATTCATATCTACCCATTTTATTAGCTGCTGTACTTTTTTACTACCTGTAACAAAACGAAGCTTTGGATGCTTACCAAACTTTCGGACAAGCAAAAATACTGCATATGACCCCGCTACAGACCCTAACCAGGATAATAAAAAACCTAACCATAAACCGAATGCACTCGCATTAGCAATAACGAACACGACCAAAGGTAAAAACGGTAAAAACGCTTCTATAAAAGGTAATAATAATCCCATAATCGGGCCAAGCGTTCGATATTGTGCCGCAATATTCTCGATATTATCTACAGTAAACCATTCACTCAAATTCGACACCTCTATTTATATTGCAAAATTAAATGTAAAACCGTTAACTTTTCCGAAGTATTTTTATACTCATGGGGCTGATGTCCTGAGAATACTAGTGTATCCCCTTCTTCCAGTAATTCATGCATCTCTCCAGCAGAAATAATGGCTTGTCCTTGAATAACAGTTACAGTTTCTTCTACCCCTTCTGTGTGGGCCTCACTCCTGCTAAAGGCTCCGGGCTCCATTTCAATCTTATAAAGCTCCCAGCCACGTTCAGGATTATAAGGAATAATGGAATACACACGATATCGACCTTCATCTTCATCTACATGTGGCGCATCCTTACTACTATATTTCATGAAATGTGCTGTCGGTGCTTGTAGTAAAGAAGAAAATGAAATGCGCAATCCCGCAGCAATTTTCCAAATCGTTGATACTGTAGGATTTGCCTCTCCCTTTTCAATTTGTGCAAGTTGCGCTTTACTTACACCTGTAGCCTTGGCAACATCGTCTAAGCTTAAATGACGCTGTTGTCGAATCTTTTTTAATTGAAAGGCTAAATTCCGACTCATTTGTTCCATTTTAATTCACCAATTTCTATTGTTTATTTTATCAGACATATGTATACTTTAATAAACATTAAGAACTATCAAACTATTCCATCATTAGTATACATGGAAATTTTTAAGAAAGGACGATCTATTTATGACAAGTACAACTGATTTTCGGAATGAAACGGTAAACACGCCAGACGATAGCTTTTTACAAGGCGTGAAAGATTGTATTCCCACTTTACTCGGTTATATTAGCATAGGACTCGCTTTCGGTGTTGTAGGTTCCGCTTCTGGACTTTCTGTACTCGAAATTGCACTTTTAACTATACTTATTTATGCAGGCTCCGCACAGTTTATCTTTTGTGCACTTCTTTTAACAAATAGCCCTGCCTCTGCTATTATTGTAACCATTTTTGTTGTAAATCTACGCCATTTACTAATGAGTTTAACATTAGCTCCTCATTTTACACGTTATTCTTTGCTAAGAAATGTTGGTTTCGGCACATTATTAACGGACGAAACATTTGGTGTAGCTGTTACGAAGCAAATGCAAACCGGTAAGCTACATGGCAAATGGATGGATGGGCTAAATATAACTGCCTACTCATTTTGGATTCTTTCTTGTGTAACTGGCGCCTATTTGGGAAAGTGGGTAGCAAACCCTGAAAAATGGGGCTTAGATTTCGCATTGATTGCCATGTTTGTGGCACTCCTTGTTCTCCAGCTTAGTAGTGTAGGCAAAAGTAAAATAATGCATTATCTTATGTTAATCGGCTATATGGTTGTCATTATGTATGGTCTTTCTTATATTGTGCCTTCGCATGTGGCTGTTCTTCTTTCAACAATGATTGTAGCAACTATAGGGGTGGTGACAGATAAATGACGACAACTGCTACTATGGTATGGCTCATCATTGGCTGTGCACTTGTAACCTGGCTACCGCGTATTATTCCGTTTATATTCGTCCGAAGTGTGAAGCTACCAGACGTTGTATTAAAATGGTTAAGCTTTATCCCAGTTTGTATTTTGAGTGCCCTTGTCATTGAAAACTTATTGGATACCGAAAACGGAAAAATTGTTACACTTAATTGGCCTGTATTTATTACATTTGTGCCAACGCTTATGATTGCACTTGTTACCAAAAGCTTATCTATTACAGTTGTAGCAGGGGTTTTCATAATGGCAGCCGTAAGATTTTTCATGTAAAAAGGTCAGTCTTATAAGTGAGATAGCTATCACTTTAGACTGACCTTTTCTATTCACTTAAACTATACCTTTATTTTTTCATTTTACTTGCTAGCCAAAAGCCTACTGTTAACGAAAATGCATCGATAACGAATATAATAGGCGGCGAAGTATAACCTGCATAGACAGATGCCGCAATAAGCGCAATGGCCAATATTAACGCAACATACCGATTAAACGTAATTCGAGTAAACAATAATACGAGTAATGCTGGTAAAAATAACGCTAACATCATTTTCCCGAAAACATCCATTATATATCCCTCGGCTCAGCTAGTAATAATCCAATACGATAATGATCATTGCTATATATAACATGCTGTGTTAAGCGTACTTCATTGTTACGATCTACTACTTCTAGACGACAATGTGCAGCATTTAATTGCAAAGCCTCGTATAAATCATTTTCAGTAAAAATAGCATGACCGTTTACTTTACGAATACATTCCCCTGCCAGTAAGCCCATTTTTTCAGCTGGTGAATCAGGTAACACTGCCGCAATAATAGCGCCCTTTGAACTTGGGGCAACCGCATAAATGTCCGTTTTATCTTGCAGCGCGTAGAAGATTGAAATTATGATACGAATTACTACACCAATTGCTAGCGTTATAAAGCCGATGAATGGCTCCAAGGCAGCTGCGAGTCCACCTATTAAAATTACCTGTCCTAGCATTAGCACTGATCGGCCAATTTTAGGCAATTGCAAAGTCGGTAATTCTTTTCTAGTAAGCTTTGAAAAGCCAATAACAATTGGGAATAGTACAAGTGAAAAGGTACTCTCTCCTAATGTGAATTGTGGCCAATATGGAAAATCTACCGGAATAACATCACCAGGTATTACAAAGAAGATTGGTAGTACCCATACATTTCTTGAACGATAGACAATTGCCTGCATACCTCGCTTCGTCTTTTCAACTTGCGGCGTCGTGACCATAATTGCTGTTCGACGAATTAACATGCCCTCCGCAATCACACATAGACCTGCTAAAATCGTAATCGTTATAATGGAGCCATCTAATAAATTTACACCTTCTAAAGAGATGTTCCACCAAGAAAATGTCCAATCGAATTGATACATCCACCATATCGCTAACGTCGCAAACCCCATCGTATAGATAGGTGAAAGGGCATTAACGAAGTACAATAATAGTGCCAATGCAGAAATAGCGATTAAAATCATAATAAAAGCTTTTGGCAACGTTAAACCTAAACCAACACTTACTAGTGAAATAAGGAGGGCAGATAGCCAACCATATCTCCATTGACCCATTAGCTCTGTCCAACCCCAAATAATACGTCTATTAAAAAATTTACGCTCCTGCTTTACACGCCTATAACCTAATAAAATCGCAAATAATATTGCGATATACATTAATGGGTTGATTAAAAAGCGGCCAATCGCTGTTACAATTTCTATTAATATATCACTAACCATACGAACACCCGCCGTTTCTATCTAGAATACTATGAATTTATTGTATCAAACGACTACACTCTTGCGTAGTACAAACTAGAAGAAAGACTTCTATTCTTATTTTTTTCGTCATTTTGGTGGATGTCCCAGTTTATAATAATAAAAAATGAGGATATGAGACCAAAATATCAGTCTATATCCCCAAATCAAACTATCTACTATTTTTTATTCTTCAATATTATGCAATAAAAAGCTTGTCGCCATTTGGAACTGTACATCATTTTGACGATCCTCTTTATATTTTTTCAACGTTTCGTTTAAGCTGTTAAAGAAGGTAGTGTCCATATTAATATTCTCTTCTGCTTTTTTCAATTTCTTATCATCTCGATAAAGCTTAACAGCCTCATTCGTCGATTCATCCAAGTAACCGTCTAAACGAGCAATTTTATAACCAAGCTTTTTCAAAGCATTTTGCGTATAAGCAATTTCCTCACTCATATCGCCCTCTTTAAACTTGCCTGATAGTGGGTGCATCTGGAAAGCGAATAATTCATTTTGTTCAATCACTAAATTAGCCTCAATCCCTTGCCCATGAATCCATTCGCGCTTTGGCGTCAGCCATTTATTTGTGGACAATTTAAGTTCTCCACCATTTTTCAGAGACCAAGACTCCTGTACTGTTCCCTTTCCAAAGCTCTTAACACCAACAAGGGAAGCACGTCCCCATCCTTTTAAAGCGCCACCAAGCACTTCACTAGCAGATGCACTGCCCGCATTCTGTAAAACAACGATCGGTATTTTGTACATAGTCTGCAAATATTTTTCGTCAAAGCTTTTTGATTCCGTTTTTAATGGTTCCATAGCGCCTTCAGAATTTTGCATATAGGCAAACACTTTGCCATTCTCCAACACTGTGCTTAGTAGCGCTGCGACGCTATGTAAATAACCACCTGGATTATCCCGCACATCAATCACTAACCCTTTTATATCTTTTCGAAGTAATTTACTCGTTTCAGCAACCCATTCATTGGCCGTTTTCTCACCAAAAATCGAAATTTCCACATAACCTATTGGCGTATTTTCTACGTTCACTACTTCGCTCGTCACTGTCTTATTGGAAATTGCTGCTCGTTCCATCGTCATTTTAATATGTTTATCTTCACTTGGACGATAGACGACAATCGTTACTTTCGTCCCTTTCTCCCCTTGAATTAAATGCATTAATTCACTCATCTTTTTCCCTTCCACTCGAGTGCCATCAACTTGTACAATTTCATCGAGAGAGCGCATACCTGCCTTATCTGCTGGGGACGAACGGACTGGAGACACAACAATAAATTTCCCATTATTTTCAGTTAGCTCAATCCCAATACCCACTCGTTCCTCAGCTAACATTTGTCGGTGCTGTTCCGCCTCTTCCTTCGAATAATAGGTACTATAAGGGTCCTTAATAGCATCTGCCATACCACGAAGTGCCCCTTCCACCAATGCATCTTTTTTCGTACTGTATACAGATTTTTCCTCAATTAAATTCATCGCTTCATTAATCGAATCAGCCTCTGTAACGACCGGTTCCTTTTTATCCCCTAAATTAAACCAGTCAAAATAAATGCCACTCCCTAACAATAGACTACTAGCAAGTACGCCAACACCCGCCATTATTTTGCGCAAACCTTCCCTCCTCCGTCTCTTCTACTGTATGAATTTTATTTTTCAAACATACAAGATTAATCTTCAAAACACTTTGTTGAATCCTATGATTTTTGTTTCGCTAGTATTCTATTGTGTATCTCAGGTTTTCTATTTCGTAGCGCGGGTATTCTATTGCGGATTGAGGGGATTTGCATTTCCTAGCGTGAGTATTCTTTTGTTATTTGCGGGTATTTTATGCCAAGCGCGGGTATTTCCTTTCCTTCCGCGGGTATTCTACCGCCATTCGCGGGTATTTCCCTTCCTTCCGCGGGTATCCTCGCCATTCGCGGGTATTTCCCTTCCTCCCGCGGGTATTCACTCGCCATTCGCGGGTATTTCCCTTCCTTCCGCGGGTATTCTCGCCATTCGCAGGTATTTACCTTCCTTCCGCGGGTATTCTACCTCCAATCGCGGGTATTTACCTTCCTTCCGCGGGTATTCACTCGCCATTCGCGGGTATTTCTCTTCCTTCCGCGGGTATTTCTCTTCCTTCCGCGGGTATCCTCGCCATTCGCGGGTATTTACCTTCCTTCCGCGGGAATCTTCGCCAAGCGCGGGTATTTCCCTTCCTCCCGCGGGTATTCACTCGCCATTCGCGGGTATTTACCTTCCTTCCGCGGGTATCTTCGCCAAGCGCGGGTATTTCCCTTCCTCCCGCGGGTATTCACTCGCCATTCGCGGGTATTTACCTTCCTTCCGCGGGTATCCTCGCCATTCGCGGGTATTTACCTTCCTTCCGCGGGTATTCTACCTCCTATCGCGGGTATTTCTCTTCCTTCCGCGGGTATTCTCGCCATTCGCGGGTATTTCCTTTCCTTCCGCGGGTATTCTACCTCCAAGCGCGGGTATTTACCTTCCTCCCGCGGGTATTCACTCGCCATTCGCGGGTATTTGCATTCCTTCCGCGGGTATTCTCGCCATTCGCGGGTATTTCCCTTCCTCCCGCGGGTATTCACTCGCCATTCGCGGGTATTTGCCTTCCTTCCGCGGGTATCTTCGCCAAGCGCGGGTATTTACCTTCCTTCCGCGGGTATTCACTCGCCATTCGCGGGTATTTCTCTTCCTTCCGCGGGTATTCTCGCCATTCGCGGGTATTTCCTTTCCTTCCGCGGGTATTCTACCTCCAAGCACGGGTATTTACCTTCCTCCCGCGGGTATTCACTCGCCATTCGCGGGTATTTCCCTTCCTTCCGCGGGTATTCTCGCCATTCGCGGGTATTTCCCTTCCTCCCGCGGGTATTCACTCGCCATTCGCGGGTATTTCCCTTCCTCCCGCGGGTATTCACTCGCCATTCGCGGGTATTTCCCTTCCTTCCGCGGGTATTCTACCTCCATTCGCGGGTATTTCCCTTCCTTCCGCGGGTATTCTCGCCATTCGCGGGTATTTCCTTTCCTTCCGCGGGTATTCTACCTCCAAGCGCGGGTATTTCCCTTCCTTCCGCGGGTATTCACTCGCCATTCGCGGGTATTTCCCTTCCTTCCGCGGGTATCCATTCACGAATCGCGTGTAATCGATAAACAAGAATATATTCATATAAAAAAATCTGCTTCGTTTCTTACAGCAAACGAGCAGATTCTTTGAAATTTTTTTTTTGCTTAGTCCATTGCATCTACATAGCTTTTTAACATTTCCACATTCATCGGCCCTTTAATAGCTCGTTGAATATATCCATTTGAATCAATAAAATAGGTTGTAGGAATCGTTATTACTTGGTAGGCTAAACCGGCTGAGTTTTTCTGGTCGAGTAAAATAGGGAATGTTAAATCGAAACTTTCTCTAAATGTCATGACAGAATCTATTTTTGCGTCCTCTGTAACATCTCGCTCAGCCTCTGTTAAATTGACAGCTATTATTTCTACATTATCTTTTTTTGCATATTGTTCGTAATAATTTTGCATATGTGGCATTTCTGCCTTACATGGTGGACACCATGTTGCCCAAAAGTTTAACACGACTTTTTTTCCACGAAGCTCACTTAATGTCACATCTTCGCCATCCAAACCTGTTAAAGTAAAATCCGGTGGTGTATCTCCATTTTTTAATCCAATCTTTCGTTCATCCATTTCTTTCCCTAGAGAAGCTGTTTCAATTTCACGATCTTTATCAATCTGTTGTTTAACATATGTACCAATCATCGCGACTACTAATAACACGACGATAAGTAGTCCAATATTTTTTTTCATTTCTTACCTCCAAATAATTTAGTTACGCCAGCAAAGCGTTGAATCCCTATACCTACGATAAGTAATATGCTGCTCACCCCTACAGCCGGTTGCCATAAACCATGTGGCTGAAAGAAGGCCACTATCATAAGACCAAACGTATATAAAAATAATGCACGTTTGATAGCCGTTATTTTCCATAGTATGAGGACTGTTAGTGTGCTTAGCACAAGTAAAGTAATCACTTCGCTATTGATTTGATTATCATTTAGTAACACTACAAGCCATTGATAGATCGATTGCGTTAAAATGATTGCCCAGCTACAAGCAGCCATTCCAGTTTCGTCAAAATGAATTTTTTGGCGCTTCCACCAAAGCTGTAGCGATGCTGCCATTACTCCTAAAAAGACTCCAATTGTTCCACCATTGAAATAAAGTAGCGCAAACGGTTGCTCAATAACAGCTTTAAAATCAGTGACAATTATGCTAAATTTCCAAACGAGAATAAAGGTAAAAACTGCGTCTCCATATACCCCCGCCCATTTCTTCGAAAATTGTATCCGTAAAACGAGCCATACAATGAAAAATGTCACAAGCAGAGCAACAGCCGTTGCTGGTAATGTTAGTGCCCGAATAGAGAACCATTCTGTATTATTCACCTAAAAAATCCTCCACAAAAAAGATAGATTCAGCATAGCATATATTCTATATATGAACTGTCATTTCACACTGTGTTCAAAAAATCTCCCTGAAACATGCAAAAAATAAACTTTTGATGATCTTTTTTATTGAAATACCCATCAAGGTATTCACACTGTAATTATATTACATAAAATGGTGCCACACTAGGGAAAAGGCTTCTACATAACGCTAGGTCCAACTTAAACCGGGCGTATATTTGTTACTATAAAAAATGAAGAAAGCAAAAAAAAGCTATACATTAGAGGTACCCTAATGTATAGCTTGCAATATGTTTATACCGGAATATATTTTAATGGATTCACACTTCCAGCTGCTTGTCCTTGCCAAGCGCCGATGTGCACTTCAAAGTGTAAGTGAGGTCCTGTTACGCGTCCAGTCATACCCATTGTTCCTATTTGTTGACCTTGGGATACTTCTGAACCAACACTAACATTGAAAGAATTTAAGTGTGCATACACTGTTGTATAAATTTGACCGTCGATAGAATGTGTTACGATAACAACATTACCATACGTGCTAAGTGGTGCAGCATAAGAAACAACACCTTCAGCAGCTGCCCAAATTGGAGTACCTGTACTATTTGCAAGATCGACTCCATAGTGGAATTCTGGACCTGCGCCAATATTACGCCAGCCATAAGGTGATGTTAAACGACCATTTGTTGGCTTAATCCATGTACCATTCGATGGTGGGGCTTCGACTGTTGAAGACCCTCCGCCACTATTATTGCTTGAACTACTTGAATTACTTGAATTAGATGATTTTGCTGCGGCAGCGGCTGCAGCAGCTGCTGCCTTACGTTTCTCTTCTTGTTGACGAGCAATTTCAGCTAATCGATTTTGCTCATGAATGATTTTTTGTTGTAAATCCGCACTAATCTCAAGAGCCTCAGAATATTCTTTCTCAAGCAATACTTTTTCAGTCTTCAGCTTTGCTTGTTCTTTTTCTAATTGATCGATTAATTTGTTTTTCTCAGTTTTTTGTCCATTCAATGATGCTTTTAAACGATCAAGCTCAGCTTTTTTATCTTCGAGCTTTTGGCGTTTGCTTTCTAAGATTTGCTTTTGTTCCTCTAACTTTTGCTTATCCTCTTTTTGATCTTGGATAATTTGACGATCCGCTTCTAGTAAAGCATTGACAGCAGAGAATCGATCGATAAAATCTACGAAGCTATTAGAACTAAGTAGTACATCTAAATAGCTAACGGAACCACCAGCCTGAATAGCACGAGCACGATCCTCTAATAATAAGTCACGTTCTTCAATTTTACGCAGAAGCTCTGCTATATCATCTTCTAAAGCTTTTATTTCTTTATTTGTAGATTGAATTTCTGCTAATACATTTTTAATATTACTATTTGTTTTATCAATTTCAGCATTTAATGTTTGAATTTGATCTAATATTTTTTGTTGCTTGTCTTCATTTACAGTAATAGCATTTGATTTATTATGGATGGATGAATTTAAGCCATCTTTCTTTGATTCAATTTGTCTTTTTTCATCTTTTAAATCCGATAAACTATTTGCATAAGCTGATGGAGTTTGGATAAAAAGAAATAGTGCAGATGATGCAGCTAGTAATTTCATTAAGTTTTTCGCCATACTTTTCACCGGTTGAACTCCTTTTCGACTATAAATTTGGTTGATGTTCGTTCTGCCTCACATAACTTAGTGTGAAGCTTAACGAAACTAAATTTTTAAAAACTTACGTACTGACATGAAACTTCCCCAAATACCGATTAGCACACCAATCAGTAATAGTAGACCGCTTACTTGGTACACAAGAGGTGAGAAATCAAGTACTTGAACAAGTTCGCCTTTTAATCGAGGCGCAATAATTTTATATACATTGTGGTAAAGGGTTGCGATGACCGCAATCGGAATCATAGAACCTAAAATTCCGAGCCACATTCCTTCTAATAAAAACGGGATACGCACGAATGAATTCGTTGCTCCGACAAGTTTCATAATCTCTATTTCATCACGACGTGCAATAATGGTAATTCGAATCGTATTAGAAATTAAGAAAATCGCTGTAAATAATAATCCTATAATAAGCACGACCCCTACGTTACGGCTAATATTTAAGAAGTTAAACAGCTTTTCTACTTTGCCTTCACCATACATAACGTCATATGTATAATTAAATTTATCAATTGTTTTAGCAACAGTAGCTGTTTGCTGAGGATCTGAAGCCTTCACATAAATAACATTACGTAATGGATTACTTTGCTCAAATAGTTTAAAATCGTCCCCAAAATCTTTTACTAATTTGGTTAATTCATTTTCCCTTGTCGAATAGGTCATCTCTTCGATATCTGGCAATTTCTTAATTTTTTCCATGAGCGCTTTTTCATCAGCTTTACCTGCTGTTTCATCAATTAACACTTTAATTTCAACATCGTTTTCTAAATCAGATGCTACTTTATTTAAATTCATCATAATAAGCGCAAAGACGCCTACTAATATTAATGTAACTGTAACTGCACTTACGGAAGCAATAGTCATCCAGCTATTACGGCCAAGGGACTTTAAACTTTCTCTGAAGTGACGTTTTACCGTATTAAATTTCATAGCCGTAGTCACCTCCGTGCTCATCACGGACAATCATTCCGCCTTCTATTGCAATTACTCGACGACGAATCGTATTTACGATTTCACGGTTATGTGTTGCCATTACTATAGTTGTACCTCTCGCATTAATTTCTTCAAATAAATTCATAATTTCCCAAGACGTCTCAGGGTCAAGATTCCCAGTAGGTTCATCCGCAATAACGACCTTCGGCACATTCACAATCGATCGTGCAATCGAAACACGCTGCTGTTCTCCACCTGACAGTTCATTAGGGAACATTCTAGCCTTTTGCTTCAGTCCTACAAGCTCTAAAACCTCCATAACCCGGCGGCGAATTTCCACTGGTTCCTCCTCGATTACCTCTAGAGCAAACGCTACGTTTTCATAAACATTCAAACGAGGTAGAAGTTTAAAATCTTGGAAAACCACTCCGATTTGACGACGTAAAAAAGGTACTTTTTTATTTTTCAAGGAAGCTAAATCTATACCATTAACAGTGATTACTCCCGAAGTAGCTCTTTCTTCGCGATACATTAATTTAATGAATGTAGATTTCCCTGCTCCACTTGGACCTACAACGTAGACAAATTCACCTTGCTTTATGTTAACGGAAATCCCATTTGTCGCAACAACACCATTTGGGTACTTCTTTGTCACATTTTTCATTTCTATCATATTTAAACCACCTAAATCTCTTACCTTGTAAGAGGTATTTCGTTACCTATTATAACACTCTAATTCTACCTTTTTCATTACAGTTTCATTTCATTCCATGGTAGTTCCTGCTATTTCGTTATCTGTTTGCCATAAATGTGTTAAAACTCGACATATAAAAAAAACAGAAATCGAGCCCATTAGAGGAAAGTCGATTTCTGCTTATCTAAAGTTTTTAAGCAGTAAAAAAGCATTCAAGCTATGTTAGTTTACATAGCTTGAATGCTTTTTTTATATCAATTATGCCTCGGCATAATTGCGTCCAGAATCGGCTTTGTGCTTAGGCCTGCACGATGCAGGTCAGTTAGCCGATATCGCATGGATGCGATGATTTTAGGCTAACATCCCCTAAGAACTCCTTTCCGATTCTGTGACATCCGCCGGAGGCTTTGGGCCAACGTGATGTTGGTCACTCAGTCATTGCCACAGGACGTGGCGTTCTTAGACTGAGTTCCTCTATTTCAGCAGGTGTTGGAACACCCCTGAACAGTAGCTTAAATTCGCATTCATCTAGCCACCTATAGAGGGGAGACTTCTGTACCTGTCGCTACGCTTTCGGTACAAAATATATTTGCTGAAAGAAGTTAAACATGCTGCTCGTCAGTCGTTGTATAGCGTACTAAAACTGCACCTGTTTTAGACTCACCTTCGATAAATAGACGATTAGCATTTTCTACTTCTTTATCAAAACGTATTACTTTTGATAAAAATTGATCCTGTGATTCAATTTTCGAGACATCTTGAATACCCACATCTACTTTACCAAAATTCGTAACAATTTTACCGCTTAACGAGATTGTACGTGGTACATACAATTCAACAGCTCCTGCGACTGTTTGAGCTTTGATTTTCGATGAATTAGTAGAACATGTTGTGACTACAACATGTCCATTAACCGATTTTGCTTCAACTTCATCCAATGCGCCATCTAAATAGACACGGCCATTCATTGTTTCAGCCTCTAAATCTTTACCACGAACATTTGTTAGTTCAATGGAACCATTAGAAGAATCCACTTCTGCCTTTCCAAAGTTAAACTTAGAGCCTTTAATCGCACCGTTTAATGTCTTTACTTTTAAATGCTCGAAATCCGTATCTTGTAAAGTCACACTTCCGTTCATTAAACGCACTGATAATTTTTCTAATTTATCCTTTGGAACAAGGACTTTCACATTTACTTGCACAAGCTTAAGTTGACTTAAAATTCGCAGTGAATCTCCATCTTCCTTGACAACGAATTGCTCTAGGAAATTAGCACGAGTTTCCTCTTCACTATCATTAACAAGAGGTGCCTTTACCTTGCAAACGACTTGGAAGCTATCTCCTTCAGCGGTTTCTAAGGAAAAATTGCCATTCGGTAATTCAGCAATTATATTTTCTACATGTTCAGCTGCAACTTCTTCCGTATGTGTAAACTCAACTTTATCACCAAATGGAGAAGTTACATCAAATTCTTTGACCTTTTTTACTGCCGTATTCATCATATCCATAAAAAGTGAACCGATTTGTGTTAAATCTTTACGAAAATCTCGCATGTCTTCTTGGAAATACTTAGAGAATTCTTCATCTTTTTGCGGTTGTTCACTCTTATGACTTTCATCTTTAAATACTGACTCTTTTTCTGTTGGGGAATGCTGGCCCTCATTTGACACATCATTCATAACATGTTGAGTGGACTTGCTAGGTTGCTCTAATGCTTCTAATAATGTAATCGCCTCTTGCGCTGAAATTGTTCCTTTTTCCACAAGTTCTAAAATTCGTTGACGTTCATTTTGCATAATTAAAATAGCCTCCCTCAGTTCGTTATATTATTTATACGAAACACATTGTGAAAAGTTTCACCAAAAAACGAAAAATTGGGAATATATCTTATTTTAGGCTCATTACCATAACGTGTGGTTGATTTCCGTTCCGGCTGGGCGCTTTCCTGGGGGCGTCCGATGAGCCGCTTCACTCGCAAAGCTCGCTCCAGGGTCTCGGGCCAACACGATGTTGGTCACGAAGGCGTTATCACAGGATGTGATGCTTTTAGCCTTCGTTCCTCTGACGCTAATCCCCAAGGAGTTGCCCAGCCTCCACTCCAATCAACTTATTCACATGACATACGTTTTAATTGAATATCACCCAACTTTTGAAGTTTATCGATAAACTTTCACGTTTTATCACCCAACTTTTGAAGTTTATCGACTAACTTTCGCGTTTTATCACCCAACTTTTAACTTCTTTCAACGGGTATCCAAACACCCGCTGAAAGAAGTTAAGCCTCCGGCGGATGTCACGGAATCGGGAAGGAGTTCTTTGTGCTAGCACAAAGCCGATTCCAGACGCAATTATGCCGAGGCATAATTGATTTATTATCGACATCCACCTTCGCAGTATGCCCTTTATCGTAAAAAAGTTCGCAAATCTCCTTAGAAAATTTGCGAACTTTTTAGGACTTTATTGAGAAGCTTTGGCTAAAACAGCTTCCATACGTAGACGATCTCTTGTTAATATTGGCTTTAAATATTTACCTGTATACGAGCCACTGACTTCAGCGACTTCTTCTGGTGTACCTGTTGCCACAATCGTGCCACCTTTGTCTCCGCCTTCAGGCCCTAAGTCGATAATGTAGTCTGCTGTTTTGATAACATCTAAATTATGTTCGATGACTAGCACTGAATCGCCATTTTCTACAAGCCGCTGTAAAACAACGAGTAAACGTGCAATATCATGCGCATGTAAGCCCGTTGTCGGCTCGTCTAAAATATAGAATGATTTACCTGTTGAACGACGGTGTAATTCAGAGGCTAATTTTACACGCTGTGCCTCACCACCAGATAACGTTGTGGCAGGTTGTCCTAATTTCATATAGCCTAATCCTACATCCACGATTGTTTGTAGCTTACGCTGGATTTTCGGAATATTTTCGAAGAATACGACTGCGTTTTCAATCGTCATATCTAAAATATCCGCAATGCTCTTATCTTTATATTTCACTTCAAGTGTTTCACGATTATAACGCTTCCCATGACAGACTTCACATGGGACGTAAACATCTGGTAGGAAATGCATTTCAATTTTTATAATACCGTCACCACGACAGGCCTCACAGCGACCTCCCTTAACGTTGAAGCTAAAGCGACCTTTTTTATAGCCACGTACTTTCGCTTCATTTGTTACTGCGAAAACATCTCGAATATCATCAAAAACACCTGTATACGTAGCAGGATTAGAGCGAGGTGTACGACCGATTGGTGATTGGTCAATATCAATAACCTTTTCTAGCTCATCAATCCCTGTTATTTCTTTATGTTCTCCTGGCTTCACCTTTGAACGATTAAGCTTTTGAGCCAATGACTTATATAAAATTTCATTAATAAGCGTTGATTTACCTGACCCTGAAACCCCTGTTACTGCAACGAATAAACCAAGTGGTACATCCACCTTCACATTTTGAAGATTATTTTCCTTGGCACCTTTAATCGATAATTTGCGTCCATTCGGTTTGCGTCGCTCAATTGGCAGTGGAATAAACTTCTTACCACTTAAATATTGCCCCGTCAAAGACTCTTCATTTTCCATTACTTCCTGCGGTGTTCCTGCCGCTACAATTTGACCGCCATGCACACCTGCACCAGGACCAACATCAATAAGATAATCTGCCGCAAGCATTGTATCTTCATCGTGCTCGACAACAATAAGCGTATTGCCAATATCACGCATATTTTGCAGTGTACTTATAAGACGATCATTATCACGTTGATGCAAGCCGATTGATGGTTCGTCTAAAATATAGAGCACACCTGTTAAACGTGAGCCGATTTGTGTCGCAAGGCGAATTCGTTGAGCTTCTCCCCCTGAAAGTGTTCCTGCCGCTCGACTTAACGTTAAATAATCTAACCCTACATTAACAAGGAAGCCAAGTCGCTCTTCAATTTCTCGTAAAACAAGTCGAGCAATTTTCATATCTTTTTCTGATAAATCCAGCTCTTTGAAAAATGTATCAGCTTCCTGAATCGAATACTGTGTAACTTCACCAATATGCTTATCTGCTAGTTTTACAGCTAATGTTTCAGGCTTTAAGCGATACCCTTTACAAGATGGACATGCTTGCTGCGCCATATATTTCTCCATTTGTTCACGTACGTAATCAGACGTTGTCTCCTTAAAACGGCGCTCCACATTACGGATAACACCTTCGAATTCAATCATTTGATCTCGCACATTGCCAAACTCATTTTCATAATGGAAGTGGATTTTGTCTTTACCAGAACCATATAAAATTTTATCCATCTTTTCTTTCGGTAGATCCTTTACGGGTACGTCCATCGGGATAGCATAATGATCGCACACAGCCTTTAATAACTGTGGATAATATTGAGAGCTTGTCGGTTCCCACGGTGCTAAAGCATGCTCTAATAAACTTCGATTCCAATCAGGTACTACTAAATCAAGATCTACCTCTTGTGTCGAGCCTAAACCATCACAGCTTGGACAAGCTCCAAATGGACTGTTAAATGAAAACATACGAGGCTCTAGCTCACCGATTGAAAATCCACATAATGGACAAGCATGGTGCTCACTAAATAATAATTCCTCATGCTCCATCACATCGACAAGTACTCGCCCTTCTGCCAAACGTAATGCTGTCTCTAAGGAATCACTAAGACGTGCCGCGACACCTTCCTTCATAACAACACGATCGATGACTACTTCTATTGAATGTTTTTTGTTTTTATCAAGTTCAATTGAATCATCTAAATCACGTAGCTCACCGTCGATACGTACTCGAACAAAGCCTTGCTTTTTTAAATCCTCCAGTAGCTTTACGTGTGTTCCTTTACGCCCTGCTACCATTGGAGCAAGCAACTGCATTTTCGTTCTTTCTGGATAAGTTAATAAACGATCAACCATTTGCTCAATCGTTTGGGAGGTAATTTCAACACCATGATTCGGACAAATAGGCTTACCGATGCGCGCATATAGCAAACGTAAATAATCATAGATTTCCGTTACTGTACCAACTGTCGAACGTGGGTTACGGCTCGTCGTTTTTTGATCGATTGAAATAGCAGGAGATAATCCCTCTATCGCATCGACGTCTGGTTTATCCATTTGACCAAGAAATTGACGGGCATAGGCTGAAAGGGATTCTACATAACGGCGTTGTCCCTCGGCATAAATCGTATCGAACGCTAATGATGATTTCCCTGAGCCCGATAAACCTGTTAGCACGACTAATTGATCGCGTGGAATTGTGACATTGATATTTTTTAAATTATGTGCTCGTGCGCCCTGCACGACTATTTCAGTATTTTTCACAAGCCGTTCACCCTTCTAATTTCAATTCAAATATTGTATCGCGCAGCTCAGCAGCACGTTCGAAATCGAGTGCTTTTGCTGCTTCCTTCATTTCTACTTCTAGCGAAGCAAGTAACTGCTCTTTTTCCGCCTTCGTCAGCTTCTTACCTTTTGTGGCCTTCGCTACATAAGTCTCTTCTTCCTCTGCCACCTGTGTCGCACGAATAACATTAGGAATTTTCTTAACAATCGTTTTCGGTGTAATACCATGTTCCTCGTTATACGCCATTTGCAGTACTCGACGACGCTTCGTTTCCTCAATCGCCTTTTTCATCGAATCCGTCATATTATCTGCATACATAATGACATGACCATTAGCATTACGCGCGGCACGTCCAATCGTTTGAATTAATGAACGCTCTGAACGTAAAAATCCTTCTTTGTCAGCATCTAAAATCGCCACTAGAGAAACCTCAGGAATATCTAGCCCTTCTCGCAATAAGTTAATGCCGATTAAAACATCATACGTACCTTTTCGCAGCTCGCGAATAATTTCAATTCGCTCTAGCGTCTTAATCTCTGAATGTAAGTACTCCACCTTTAAGCCCATTTCTTTCAAATAAGCTGATAAATCCTCTGACATTTTTTTCGTCAATGTTGTAACGAGCACTCGTTCATTACAAGCAATACGCCCTTGAATCTCATCGATTAAATCATCAATTTGCCCTTCAATAGGACGTACTTCAATTTGTGGATCAAGTAGCCCAGTTGGACGAATAATTTGCTGCACCATTTCCGGAGTATGCTCAAGCTCATAAGGTCCAGGTGTTGCCGATACATAAATAGCTTGATGTATATGTTTCTCATATTCTTCAAAACGTAACGGGCGGTTATCTAGTGCAGATGGCAAACGGAAGCCATGTTCAACAAGCACACCTTTACGTGCTTGGTCACCGTTATACATCCCTCGAACTTGCGGCAAAGTCACGTGACTTTCATCGACCACAAGTAAAAAATCCTCAGGGAAATAGTCAAGTAGCGTATATGGAGTTGCCCCCGCTTCACGCAATGTTAAATGACGCGAGTAGTTTTCAATACCCGAGCAAAAGCCCATTTCACGCATCATTTCTAAATCGTAACGAGTGCGTTGCTCTAAACGCTGCGCCTCTAATAATCTATCCTCTGCACGCAAAAGAGCTAAACGCTCCTCCAACTCTTTTTCAATATTATCAATAGCTTTTAGCATTTTTTCTTCTCGTGTAACGAAGTGGGATGCTGGGAAAATAGCAACATGATCACGCTCTGCTAGTATTTCTCCAGTTAACGCATCTACCTCGCGAATTCGATCAATCTCATCTCCAAAAAATTCCACGCGGATACAATGTTCATCACGGGATGCAGGGAAAATTTCCACTACATCACCACGTACCCGAAATTTCCCACGTGTAAAACTCACATCATTACGCTCATACTGCACATCGACCAATTTTCGAAGCAACTGATTACGTTCAATTTCCATTCCCGTACGCACTGACACGACCAGTTCACTATATTCTTCTGGAGAACCTAGACCATAAATACAGGACACGGATGCAATAATAATGACATCATCACGCTCGAATAATGCAGATGTCGCAGAGTGACGCAACTTATCAATTTCATCATTAATGCTTGAATCTTTCTCGATATAAGTATCCGTCTGCGGTACATAAGCTTCTGGCTGAAAGTAATCATAGTAGCTGACAAAGTATTCAACTGCATTATCAGGGAAGAAGTCTTTAAACTCACTATACAATTGACCCGCTAGTGTTTTATTGTGTGCCATAATAAGTGTCGGTTTTTTTACCTGTTTAATGACATTAGAGATCGTAAACGTTTTACCTGTTCCTGTTGCACCAAGCAAAGTTTGATGACGTTTACCTGCACGCACACCCTCCACTAATTCCGCAATTGCCTGCGGCTGATCTCCACTAGGCGTATATGGCGCTTGTAAATCAAATGTTTGCACACATGTCCCCGTCCTTTCCTTCCAATTTGTACATATATTTTAGCATAGCGTTATTAAAATTTCGAACATTTAACGAACGAATGTTTGTAAATATTTTTCCGATTACTATATTTGCGATAAATTTAACAGAACGTATGTACTGCAATAATTAATTGGAACCTCTCTATAAATAGATTACCCTTTCCAAATGTTAGCTAATCGAGATGGGACGATGTAAATACATGACCTTGGCAGGAATATCACTGTTTGGTGATGGATTGCTCGTCGGGTTTAGATTGATTAAAGGGTTATGTAAGCGGAGCCTAGGGGAACTGATTGAAGAATTGATCAGGTTGCTTGAAGAACTGATCAGCTTGGTTGGAAAAGTGATCGGGTTACCAGTTAAACTGATCAACTTGGTTGGAAAATTATATTTTTAAAGTAAGTAAATAATTTGAAACACTAAAAGTAGAGAAAGTGAGATTTGCCCCACTTTCTCTACTTTTTTATTTTTGTGAGTTAATTGGTAGTGTAACCTCCAGCTCAGGAATATATTGAATTATCGGGTCACCATTTTCATCCTCTTGATATGTTCCTTTTGAGTAGTCATTATAAAGATAGATATACGGTTTGATTGTAATGGCTTTTGGTAAGGTTTCAAATGGATGTACTCGTAAATCCATGATGAAATCGCTATTTCCTTTATTTGTCTCACGTCTACCATTGCCATTAATTAGTTTTAGTTCACGCCCTTGTTCATCATAAACTTCGATACGTATTCCTTCCCGGAAATCTACAGAAGTTGATTTATCAAGCAAGGCTATTCTTGTTGTAATACTAGTTGTTATGGGAGTTAGTATAATTTGTTCAATAGTAAACTGATTATTTTTGTATTTTCTACTTATATTAGGTTGTAGGTTTACATAGTTACCAATATCACTCACTGGAATATCCATTTTAAAAGGTTCAGAAATCCCAGTTATTGTAGTGGATAATGTCAAATTAAACTGCTTTGGGAAGGGACTTCCACCTTGATTTTTCAAATCTGCAAATTCAAATATTGCGGAATTATTATCCTTACTTGGTTGTCCATAAACACCACTAAAATTGGTGTGATTCAGTGGTTCACCATTTAGTAAAAATTCAATATTACTCATTTGATCTGATAAACTTTCTTTTAAATTTTCACCTTCTTTATGATGGCGTTCAATCCCAATTGCAACACGTGTACCGTCATACACTACTTCTGTTACATTTAATGTAACGCCTTCATGCGTAACGCTTGTATTCAATTTTGTTGAGAGTCCCTTTTCATCTGCGGCGTGTAGACCAAGATCCCTTGTAAATTTAAAAACAGATGATAATAAAGGCACTTCTTTCATCGTCGCCGCCATCGTTGGTGAAATTAAACCCGTGACAATGATCAAACTAAAAATCATTGCTGCGGAGGCGGTAATCATCATGACTCTTTGACGTAAGTTCTTACGAGTTCTAAATTTTTCAGCCGGCTTTGTATTACGACTACTTTCATATTTGCTCATAGTACGATTTACCAAATCAACTTCCACAGGTGTTTCTCGAATGAATCTTTCTAACTGCTCTAACTCTTTATCCTCCTGTTTTGAACGAGTGTTCATACATTTCCCCTCCCAACTTATTCTTTTTCATCAATTTTTTACGTAATCGTTCATATTTTTTTCGAACAGTAGTTGGTTTAAGCTCCATAATCGAAGCGATTTCGTCGAAGCTATATTCCTCTATCGATCGAAGTAGCAGAATCCTTCTTTCGTCCATATGTAACTGTTCTAATAACTCATGAATGATATCGTCATATTGAGTTTCTTGTTCATGAGTGTGATTGTACGCATGATCTTTCTTAAAACTTGTCCAAAATTTATAGCCTTTATTTTTCTTTTTTATTAAATCAATACAGTGATGATGAGCAATTTTATAAAGCCATGCTGAGAAAGAAACAGTATAAGAAAAATTACTAATATTCTCTAACCCCTTTATAAAAATATCTTGTGAAGCATCCTCAGCTTCTTCTTTGTTTCCTAAAAGATAGTAGCAGTAAATATAGATTGGCTTTTGAAAACAACGAATTATTTCTGTATAGGCATGAATATCACCTGTTTGAACTTGTTCCACGATAGATTTTATATCTAAATCGGCTTTTTCCTTAGAGTTATTCAGTACAGTCAAATGTCTCCCTTCCTTTCTAACCTATATAACTGAAATTAATGGGGATTTGTGACACTATAAAAAAATTTTAGGGAAAGATTTTAAAAGAAGAGACACAGCTTAGGACGCGCTTTACTTCTATAACGTGTCAAGTGTGTTGATTAACCATTTTTATCCACTCTAATTAATTAGAAGGCTCTGATTTCCGCTACGTGCAGGGTCTCGTCTGTCTCGCTTTCCCGCGGGAGTCGAGTAGCCCTACGCTACAATCGGTTAAAATGAGCATACATTAGCAAAATATCAACAAAAAAATCCTTTTATCATCCAATAATAAACCTATAATTTCCTAATCAACACGCCTGATAGAGTGTATAAAATCCTTGCATAAATCATTTTCTACAAAAGAGACTTGGTTATCCAAGTACCTTTAAAAATCACTTTTAACCAAAAATGCCTTAGCTCGAGTCGCAAACCATGCAGGTACTTGCCCTACATTCCTAACGAATTAAAGGTTTCCACTCATCAATTTTGCAAATAAAATCACAAAAAAATCCCACCCTCCAATAACAGAGAGCGGGCTCGTCATATTATTCAGTTGTATCTTGGTGTAAAGCTTCTAGTTCGTTTGCGTATAGATGAAATGCTTTTTCATCTTTGTCATCGAGTGCTCTATCTATCAGAACCATGAGCTGCTCTTCACGATGCTTACGCTGGATATGATTTAAAAATAAATCTAAATAAATCTCGTTTAATAATTTCTCTGCCTCATCAACTTTCTTTGTCTGACCAACGGCTTTTAGAAAATCTGTATACGAATAATATTTATCCAACGATCTCACCTCGATCCTTTTCTAAATTATAAGAAAATTGAAATTAAAATGCAATGCTTAAGAACTGAAAATCACTTCGATTTACTATTATTCTCGTGCTATTTTAAGCAATTTTTCTAAGCAATTGCTTGAAATAGCGCGAGATTCCTTCATTTATCTATATTTTCTGAATTTAATTTTGTATTTTACACTTCAAGAAGAAAATAGAAAAAGGAGGCTTACATAGATGTCAGCAAACTACGTCAATGGATATTTACTTTCTTTTAACACCTATTTACTTCAACCAGTTCAGTACGACTCTAAAATTTTCACTCGGGTAATTGACAAGCATAATGAGCTTATCGTCACACGGAAGCCAATGCATATATTACGAAAATCTTGTATTTCACTAGGCACAACCTATGAAGCAGCAAAACATTCCGCCAAACGTTTCTTCGGCAATCAGCATAAGCTTCCAATCGTCGTTGCTTATGATTATGGTTATCCGTGTATTTTTCTACCAATCTATTCGCCAAACTCTATCCACAACATCTGGATTGGACTTCACGCCATTTCTAATATTGTACCGAGTATAACGGGCTGTATCGTCACACTGAAAAACGATAAACAAATTGAATTACCCATTCAATATGCTTCGATTAGCAAGCAATTTGTCAATGCATCGATGTTATATAAGCATTACATGGATGAGCGCAAGCAGATTAGTCAGGACACCCCGAATCACCCTCCTTTTTAAAGCAATCAATTTCGCCTTGGCGTAATTGTAGCTGGCGCTTTGCTTTCGCTACAGAAAACATTTGTAGCTGACGCTTCGCTTTCGCGCAGATAAACAATGCGTCCGCATCTCTTCGGTGGGGTCTTCTGTAGCTGACGCTTTGCTTACGCTACAAAAAATATCTGCTGAATGACAATAAAAACCCCTCAAAAGCACAATTTACTGTGCCTCTGAGGGGCCTTCATTACCCGATTTTTGAACGTAAATATGCATTAATGAATGGATCTAAATCGCCATCCATCACCGCTCCTACATTACCTGTTTCTTCATTTGTACGATGATCCTTCACCATTGAGTAAGGATGGAATACGTATGAACGAATTTGTGAACCCCAGCCGATTTCCTTCTGTTCACCACGGATTTCATCTAGCTGTGCCTGCTGCTTTTCAATCTCTAATTGATAGAGCTTCCCTTTTAACATCGTCATAGCTTTTTCACGGTTTTTAATTTGTGAACGTTCTGCCTGACATTGTACGACAGTACCCGTTGGAGTGTGCGTAATACGAACAGCTGAATCTGTCGTGTTAATATGCTGACCACCAGCTCCTGTTGCACGATACGTATCAATTTTTAAATCCTCTGTGCGAATATCAATTTCAATATTATCATCGAATTCAGGCATAACATCACAAGAAACGAATGATGTATGACGACGACCTGAAGAGTCAAACGGTGAAATACGTACTAATCGATGGACACCTTTTTCTGCTTGTAAATAGCCGTAAGCATTATGACCCTTAATGGACAATGTTACAGATTTAATACCCGCCTCATCACCAGGAAGATAATCAACTGTTTCCACTTTAAAGCCACGTTTTTCCGCCCAGCGTGTGTACATACGAAGTAGCATTGAGCCCCAATCCTGAGATTCCGTACCACCTGCTCCTGGGTGCAACTCTAAAATCGCATTGTTTTGATCATAAGGGCCACTTAATAGTAATTGCAGCTCAAAATCGCCCATTTTTTGCTGGAATTCTACTAATTCATTGCCTAGCTCCTCCTGCAATTCTTCATCAGGCTCTTCTTGCAATAGCTCTAGCGTCATGTCTAGGTTCTCGTGTGTTTCCACTAAATCTTTATATTCATTAACAATTGCTTTTAAGCCATTACTCTCATTAATGATTACCTGTGCACCTTGCTGGTCATCCCAGAAGCCTGGCTCAAGCATCATTTCATCTAATTCCTGCATACGTGCCTCTTTGTTTTCTAAGTCAAAGAGACCCCCTAAAGTCCGCCAATTTTTTGGCTGAAGTGTCTAACGCGTTACGTACATCTGCTAATTCAATCATTGTTAAATCCTCCGAACATTTTTAATGGGGCAATCTGATAAACTTTTATGACAACCATACAGGTTTTTAAAAGCGTTAAGAAATGATTTTAAAACACTTCTCCCTCATTTCTTTCAAGCCCCGTATCTCTTTATTATAACGTTTTTACGAAGGAAAACATACTTTTTTACAACACAGTTTTGTTTCTATCAGTTTTAACATCCTCGTCAAAGATAACGTTGTTCGTCATTCGCGGGAATACTCTACCTTGATCATATTGAACTAGTAAATGCTTCGTTCGTTTCTCCAGTTTATATTTTAGTAAATATGCTCTTTGAATTCTGTATTCAAATGATCTGAAACTTAGATCCACAGTAATTTCATAGCCGTTCATAAAAATTACTTTTGTATTCTTTTTATCCATAGCTTGATAGTCCTGAATATGATGGACAGCAAACCATTGACATTCAGGTCGTATAAAAGACTTACTTGGAAACCATACAATATTACTTCGTTCATGAACAACTATTGGATTTTTATTTAGCTTTCCCAGTATCATTTTCGAGCCATCGAATGCCCCTCTTAAGCTTGAACCAAAATATCGTAGATTATAATCCATTAATTTTGTAGGCGCTAATTTTGAAATATATTCGCTATCCCTTTCAATTACGCGCGTGCACAAGTTTCCTAAGGCATCATACTCCGGCATATACAGCATCGTTTCGCTACTCATAATGTCATCACACTGCATTGTTAATCCTCCTTTATTTTTTCTAGTAAAGAGGAGTATACTACTAAATATATTGGTATACTCCAATTTATTTCCTCGAGAAGGTCTTCCACGGACTACTGTTCTCGAGGATTTTTTATCTCCACATATCAATCACCCCCTCGGTTTCCTATTTCATAACTTTCAGACTATTCTTTTATATTCATAATAAATCAGAAAAAAGTTATAAACATTACCCTTTTTATTGAACTATTTACCTGTTGTTGTAGTATTATATACCTTTTTCTGAATTTTCAAATATTTTCACGTATAGCAAAGCATAAATGGACAAACCGTTCCTCATTGTCCGCTTTATTTGCAGCAAGGATATCCATCCATTTAAATCGTGAAGATATCCTCAAACATAGAAAAAAAGACCATTTTAACTTATCGTTAAAATGATCTTTTTCGTCATCATACACTTATTGCCCTGCACCATGGCAGTTTTTAAATTTCTTACCGCTTCCACATGGACATAAATCATTACGTCCGATATTTTCTGACTTACGGACAGGTTGCTTTCTCGGAGCTGAACCGCCATCCTCTTTCGGATTAACAGCTTGACCTTTTGCAACTTCCTCACGCTCTAAATTATTGTTGATTTCTGCTTTCATCGCATATTTTGCTACATCTTCGCGAATGGAAGCAACCATATCTTCAAACATAGCAAAGCCTTCTTGTTGATACTCACGAAGCGGGTCATTTTGACCATATGCACGAAGATGGATACCTTGACGTAACTGATCCATAGCATCAATATGATCAATCCACTTCGTATCAATTGAACGTAATAAGATAACTTTTTCAAATTCACGCATACGCTCTGGTGTAAGCTGTTCTTCTTTTTCATCATAACGTGCTTGGACAGTGTTAGAAATTAGCTGGTTAATCTCTTCTGCAGATTTACCTTGGAAATCTGTCACCTTCAGAACGCCTTCATCTAATAGATTTGCTGCGACAAAGTCATCAATTGCTTTTAAGTTCCAATCCTTCTGCTCACCTTGCGTATACACTGCGACAATGTTATCGATTGTTTCTTGAATCATCGACTCAACAAGCACACGCATATTTTCTGTTTCTAATACATCGTAACGCTCTTGATAAATAATCTCACGTTGCTGACGTAGCACATCATCATATTGTAATAAACGTTTACGAGCATCGAAGTTATTACCTTCAACACGTTTTTGAGCTGATTCTACCGCTCTTGAAACAACTTTAGATTGAAGTGGCTGTGAATCATCCATCCCTAACTTCATCATCATGGATTTCATATTATCAGAGCCAAAACGACGCATTAATTCATCTTCTAGTGACAGATAGAATTGCGTAATACCTGGGTTCCCTTGACGACCAGAACGACCACGCAGCTGATTATCGATACGGCGAGATTCATGACGCTCCGTACCAATTACCGCTAAACCGCCAATCTCCATTACACCTTCGCCAGGCTTAATGTCTGTACCACGACCAGCCATGTTCGTAGCGATCGTTACGGCACCCTTCATACCAGCATTCGCAATAATTTCTGCTTCACGCTCATGGTTTTTCGCATTCAAGACGTTATGTGGGATTTTATGTTTATTCAATAAATCCGAAATAATTTCAGATGTTTCAATAGCAACAGTACCAACAAGAACTGGTTGTCCAGCTTTATGGCGCTCTGCAATATCTGCCGCCACCGCTTTATATTTTCCTTCCATCGAAGCAAAAATTAAGTCAGCACGGTCATCACGAGCAATCGGCTTATTCGTTGGAATCGCCACAACACTCATATTATAAATATTACGGAATTCCTCTTCCTCTGTTTTCGCTGTACCTGTCATACCTGAAAGCTTTTGATACATACGGAAGTAGTTTTGGAATGTAATTGTCGCCATCGTCATCGATTCATTTTGAATCTCAACGCCCTCTTTGGCCTCGATCGCCTGATGCAGTCCATCTGAGTAGCGACGACCTTTCATTAAACGACCTGTAAAGCCATCAACAATAATGATTTCTCCCTCTTGTACAACATAATCAACATCATTATGCATACTTACATGTGCCTTTAACGATTGGTTAATCGCATGGTTTAAACGTACATGTGTTAAATCAAACAGGTTATCAATGCCAAATGCTTTCTCTGCCTTTTCAACACCAGCATCTGTCAACGTTACACCCTTTGTCGACTCTTCATATGTGTAATCCGTTTCCGCACTTAACATACGAACAAACGCATTAGACTGTTTATAAAGCTGCGCTGATTTCCCAGCCTGACCCGAAATAATTAATGGCGTACGCGCTTCATCAATTAAAATCGAGTCAACCTCATCGATGACCGCATAGTGTAGCGGACGTTGTACACGTTCCTCTTTATAAAGCACCATATTATCACGTAAATAGTCAAAGCCTAGCTCATTGTTTGTACCATACGTAATATCAGCTTCATAGGCTGCACGTTTTTCTTCTTTTGTAAGGCTGTTCAAATTTAAGCCAACCGTTAAGCCTAAGAAATTATACAGATGTCCCATTTCCTCAGCATCACGACTCGCTAAATATTCATTGACTGTCACAACATGTACGCCTTTACTAGTAATGGCATTTAAGTAAACAGCCATCGTAGCCGTTAACGTTTTACCTTCACCAGTTTTCATTTCCGCAATGTTACCTTCATCTAATGCCGCAGCACCCATAATTTGTACACGGAATGGGTACATCTCTAACACACGCTTTGATCCTTCACGACATACCGCAAAAGCTTCCGCACGAATCGACTCTAAAGGCTCTCCGTCGGCAAAGCGTTTTTTAAATTCTTCTGTTTTCGCTTGTAATTGATCATCTGAAAGCTGTTCCATTTGAGAAGCGAATCCCTCAACCTGGTCAGCGATTTTTTCTAATTTTTTTAGTTCACGTTTATTGAAATCAAATAATTTATTTAATAGGTTTACCATGAATTTTTTCACTTCCTATATAGTCTCAACTTTCATTTTACCATTGTGTAACAGTTTCATGCAAACAGAGTCTCTAGCCTAAAAAGAAATCAAATCAATTTCGCCTTGGCGTAATTGCGTCTGGATTTTGAATTGTGCTAAGGCCTGCACGACGCAGGTCAGTTAGCCTTTGTCGCAGGAAGCGACGGTTTTAGGCTAACACCCTTATATTGACTCCTTTCAAAATCTGTGACATCTGCCAGAGGCTTATCTTCATTCAGTAGGCGTTTGGAGAAAAGATAAACCTGCAATCATTCCATCACCTATTGAGATAAGAATTTTCTACTGAATGAAGATAAAAAAGGCCCCCGCTACGGCGAGAGCCCTTGGACATATTAAAGTTTAAGTTGTTTCAATTAAGCCGTATTTACCGTCTCTACGTTTGTAGACAATATTTGTGCCGTTTGATTCCGCATCTGTAAAGATATAGAAATCATGCCCTAGCATATTCATTTGTAAAACAGCTTCTTCTTGATCCATCGGTTTTAAATCAAATTGCTTTGTACGAACAATTGAGTATTCATCTTCTTCTGTTACTGCATCAGCGGCTGCTTGAGAAGTAGCAAAATAAAGGCCTGTACCTTCACGCTCACGGAATTTACGGTTTACTTTCGTTTTATGCTTACGGATTTGACGTTCTAATTTATCAACAATTAAGTCAATCGCAGCATACATATCAGTATGACGCTCTTCTGCACGAAGAGTTAAGTTCTTCATTGGAATTGTAACTTCCACTTTCGTTTGCTTGTCATTATAAACCTTTAAATTTACGTTAGCGTTGGCGTTAACATCTTCGTTAAAATAACGTTCAACTTTCTCGATTTTGTTCTCAACATATTCTCGAATAGCTGGAGTTACCTCAATATTTTCACCACGAATGTTAAAGTTTAACATGTAAACTCCTCCTTTATAACTGCTATACTTTATATTTCTACACAAGTGTGTGAAATTCCTCTAAAATAATTCTTTTTTTCAAAAAAATTTTTTTCCTGCATGAGCAGTATCAGCGAAAGCAAAGAAGTTAGGCACGGGATGAACAAAATCCCCCCTACTGATGAAATTTTACATTATGAATGAATATTATTTAGTTTTGCCTCATCTGCTTCTTTTCTTCGGCGCAACTTCAACTCTTCGATAATCAAATCTTCAAGCGAATCTTGATTATTGAAATTCACGCCATACTGCTTACCATTACCAAAAGGACGGCTCCAAATGACTTCACCATAAGCTCGTACCTCTTTTGTATCCAGAATAAAGCGTAAATCCAAAGGACGAGGATTGACACCTAAATCCACCTCAGTAAACATCTTTAATCCTCGTGGACTAATATCAAGCAAATCAGCCATTGCCGTTTGCGCTTGATTGACGCTACCATCCTCATATATGGCAAACGTCATTTTAACAGGCTCATCAAATTTAAATCGAAAGCCTTCTTGGCGTTTAAATATCATCTTCCCACCTCAATACTATTCTAAACATCTATGTAGCTTGATTATGACACGATGCATGTTTTACATCTAGAGGGAATAAGTAACATATCTTACTGAATAAAGACCTATTTTATGACTAAATCAATTATGCCTCGGCATAATTGCGTCCGGAATTGACTTTGTGCTTGCACAAAGCATTCCTTTTCGATTCCGTGACATCCGCCGGAGGCTTTGGGCCAACACGATGTTGGTCACTCAGTCGTTGCCACAGGACGTGGCGTTCTTAGACTGAGTTCCTCTATTTCAGTGGGTGTTTGGACACCTACTGAAATAAATTAAATGTTTCCCTTTTGTAATGATAAAAATGCCGTGTCTCGCTTTTCTCGCAAAGAAAAGAGACCATCATGAATTGATGGCCTCTATGTTGTCTAAATTTGTCCAGCGTTTCCCTGACCGAATTGCTGCTGTCGATTGATGCGAATAACTTCCTTCCATGTATCACGGAATTCTGTCACTAATCCCTCAACTTCTTCAATAATAGCGACATCATTTTGAATGTTTGCCTCGACTAAACGACGGTTGATATATTCATAAAGGGCAAACATATTTTTTGATATTTCGATATCCATATTCAATGTCGCCATCAACTCGCTTATAATTGCTTGTGCTTTAATAAGATTTGTATTTTTTTCTTGGACATTCTTTTCTTGAATCGCTAGCTTAGCTTTGTGCAAGAACTTTAAACATCCATTATAAAGCATTAACGTCAGCTCACCAGGGGAAGCAGTGGTAACACTATTTTGTTTATACGCGTTTTGTGCTGTTAAATTTGCTGCCAATAAAGGACAACTCCTTTGAAAGGTTACTTATTTACTAGTTTAAACCATATTAAGAAGAAAAGCGAATAGGTAAATGTTAATTCTTTTTGTCATAATACATGCCATCCATTACACGAACATTCGAGTAGGGATCGAAGTATTGTCCTTCACTTTTTTTCGTTTTTTGTAGATTTGCCATATCTTGCTTTACGGCGCTCATGACAGCAGCCAATCGTTCTTTTATCCCATGATCTAATTCAAGTAACGTTCGATGAATGCGATTCTGTTCGTCGAATTGAAAGCCATCTTGAACCAAATCTTCAATAATTTTTCCACGCTTGTCTAACATATTGTTAATATTATCAATATATTCATCACGCTCTTCACCTTTTGGAATGTCGCCTAAAAGTTTGAATAAGTTAGCTGACACCTGCAATAGTTGTTCTATTAGTTGCATAATATTCTCCTACTTTAGCTTATTGCTGTGCAAACATACTAGATTGCTGGTTTGCTTTATTGATTGCTGACTCCATGGCAGAGAATTGTTTCCAGTATCGAGCTTCTACATCTTTTAATTTTGCTTGTAATTTAGTAATGCGATCATCAGATTCAACAATTTTCTTACCTAAACTATATGTGTGATCTGTTGCTCCTTCTCTACCAGCCTTTTTTTCAATATTTTTTGTAAGTGTCTCAATTTCACTAATTAAACGTTGTGAAATACCACGTGAATCTTGTGTAACTTTTCTACCCTTTTCATCAGTTGTCGTAGTTACACTACCTGTATTAGTAAACATTTGAACAACTTGATCAGGGTCTTTAGCTAATGCTGCATCCAGTTTAGCATCATTAATTTTCAGTTTTCCACCATCCGATAATTTATCAGATGTTGTAATGCCAATTTCAGCTAATGAATCTATTGTGTCGTCCCCAAGTCCGTTTACCGATGACATAAACTGCGTACGGATTTTAGTTAAGCCATCTCGAATTAAGGAATCGCTACGTAATAAACCACTTTTTGCTTTTTCATCCCATTGCTTTTGTTCGTTTTCAGACATATCTTTACGTTGTTCACTTGTTAGTGGTGGATAGTCACGATATTTCTTCTCTTTTAATGAACTATTTAGCGAATCTACCATCTCATTATACGTTTTAACAAATTCTTGAATAGACTCTTTTATACTTTTGGTATCAGTCGTTGATGTAAGATTCACAGCCGCTACAGCTGGAGAAGTATCATTTGCCACGCTATCCGATGCTGCTTTTGCATTATCATAAGATTTTTGCGCTTCATCTAAACGTTTTTGACCCGCCACTGCATTGTTTTCAGCTGTTTTATATGCAGCTGCATTTTCGTTATTTGTTTTCTCAATGTCACTAAACTGTTGAAAATCTTCTAAGGAACCACTTAAATCAGCTAATTTATTTAAATCCATTCGATCCATCTTGCCGAATTTATCTTTAATAGCGTCATCTTTTCCTGCTAAAATTTGTTCAATTTCACTACCTGTTTTTCCTTTAATTTCGGATAAGAAAGCAATATCATCAGTTGTTAAGTCATTTAGAAATTTCTTATCAAGAGTTTTATATGAATTTTCAAAATCAACTTGATGTGCACGTTCAAGTAAATCTGCACCATCCGGGCTTTGTAATGCCTGTAAATCATCGGATGATAGTCTTAATAATTTTGCTTTTTGTTCATCTGTTAAGCTGGAATTATTGATAGATGATTTAATACTATCTGCATCTGTGTAATCAATGTTCAAAGATTGCAGGTCAGATAAATCATTAGAGTTAAGTAGAGCAACCTTCCCTATATTTGAGAACTTATTAAATTTTTCTTGTTGTTCGGCTGTTAAATTATTTTCCCCAAAAGTATCCTTATATGCATTTTTATACGTATTGTCTCGGTAGCTTTCATATGCAATACGCTTACTGTCTCTTTCTGCCTCTAAGCCAGGTAGTGCAGTCTTTGCATTATTTAATTCTACTTGTGCTGCTGCCAAGCGATCAGCTGCACCCGATTTAGCATTGAATGTTGACTTTAGTGATACCTCAAAACCAGAGATTGTAAAAGTATTTGATGAACGCTCCATTGAAATGCCATTTACTTTAAAGATTGCATTTTTACCTGAATTTGTTGTCGCATTATCCATACCTAACTCAGTAAACAGTTCTTTTCCTTTTCCTCCAAAGACAATTTCGCCGTTACCGCTTTTTACACTACCTGAATTATTTGCAGTTAGCGATAACTGTCCATTTTCGAATAGTGCTGTAACACCTGCATTACTTTGATTGATTTTTTTCACTAAATCATCAACTGTGTCTTTTGTTGGGTCAAAGGTAATTGTCGTTGCCTTTTCTGCTAAATTACCATTTTTATCAATAGCTTGTATCTCTACTGACTTAACAGATTCTCCTACCAAAGCAGATAACTTTGTTGATCCTGTATACTCTGTTTGTTTACCAATCATTTGGGTTGATGTTGCTAATTGTGTAACACTTTCTATATTGAGCGTTCCATTAGCTGTACTTGTTGCCTTTACAGTGGCTAAGTTTTCATTGGAAGATGTAGCTGTCTTTTTCATCATGTTACTTTGTAACCGCATACTATCCTTTAAAAACTGATTAAATTTCTGGGTTGTTTTATTGACATTGCGGTAAGCATCACGTTGCCATTCGAACGTTTGCTTTTTTTGAAAAGTTTTATCTAAAGGCACTCTTTCTGCCTGCATCAGCTTCTCTACAAGACTGTCAATATCCATCCCTGACGCTAATCCGCCCATTCTCATTACCATGTTTTTTTCCTCCTAATTTTCGTTTATATTTTCTCGTCTACAATCATTCCCACCATTTTTTGCATCTCATAGAAAGCATCTAATAATTTTTTAGGTGGAATTTCCTTAACAACTTCCTCAGTTTCACGATTTACTATCGTCACATAATAGCGTTCCAAACCCTCATGATAAATAAATTTTGAGGAACTATGATTTATTTCCAAAAATTCATTTACAACATCGACAGCTTGTTGTAGTTTTTCTTTTGAAAATTCCTGTTCTTCTCCAACAGTAGTTGCTTTTTCTACTACCAGTTGAGAGTCGGTTACTGTTGAAACATTAAGTGTCATATTTTCCTGCACATTCATTGCTTTTGTATTTGTTGGTCCAGTAATCGTCTCAATTGACTGCCCTTGCGATGCAATACGCATGTAACTCAACCTCCTAAACTTTTCAATACCTTACCATTATTATCGGAAGCATTTTGTATAGTTTCACGTTTTTTGGTAAACAAATAGTGTAAACTGCTGTATATTACCTAAATTTCGAATATAAAAAATACCTCAAATCCATACACTAATGTGAGAATTCGAGGTACATAATCATTTTTTGCTTAAAAGTCTTTTATTTAGGGTGTTTTAATAATTCTTTAATATTAGACACAATTATCGATAAATCTTCCGTAGTCATATTTGGATGAATCGGTAATGTCAAAGCTTTTTCATACCATTTTTCAGCAATTGGGCATATTCCCCGTTCATAACCAAGTTTTTTATAATACGGATGCCAATAAACAGGAATATAATGCACATGAACACCAATATTTAATAATCTCATTTGTTCAAACACAAATTTACGAGATATTCCCTCAAGCTGAAGCATATATAAATGCCAGCCGGAATTAGTTCCCTCTAGCTGCTGTGGAACGATAATTCCTTCTAAATCTTGAAATGCCTCCGTATAAAAGGCTGCAATTTCACGACGTTGTTGGATAAACTTATCAATTTTTTTTATTTGAGATAAACCAAGTGCCGCTTGTAAATCAGTCATTCGATAATTATAGCCAAGGTCAGTCATTTCATAATACCAACTACCTTGATCAGCTGAATAGTCCGTTCGCTCAATACCATGACTACGGAATAATTGTAATCTATGATAATATTCTTCACTATTCGTTACAATAATACCGCCTTCAGCTGTCGTAATTGGCTTAACAGGATGGAAACTAAACATTGTCATATCTGCCTGCGTACCAACTTTTTCCCCTTTATATTCGGCACCAAGAGAATGAGCACTGTCTTCAATTACAACTAAATTATGTTCACGTGCGATGTCCATGATAGCATCCATATCTGCTGGTTGACCTGTAAAATCAACTGGGATTATCGCCTTTGTATTTGGTGTTATCTTTTTTCTTATCTCTTCAGGATTAATGTTGTAAGTATTTGCGTCAATATCTGCAAAGACAACCGTTCCTCCCATATAACGCACGCAATTAGCGCTAGCCGCAAATGTGATGGGTGAAGTAATTACCTCAACTCCTTCACTTATACCTGCTGCATAACAAGCTGCGTGAAGTGCAGCTGTTCCGTTACAAAATGCAACTGCATATTGAGCGCCAACATAATTGGCTATTGCCTGTTCAAACTGTTGAATCTTTGGGCCCTGTGTTAAAAAAGGTGAGCGCAATGTTTCTATAACCACCTGTATGTCGCCCTCATCAATAGATTGACGACCATAGGAAAGAAATTCAGGTAATTTTTTCATTTTTTATAATCCTCTTTTCATTCAGCAGAAATAATAGGAGATTGCTTTCCAAATAGTTTACTATTTAAAACTAATCGATATTTAAATGCAGAATTGTATTTCTTTAGTATGAAATTAAAATATCAACTCTATAAAAATATATGTCCTTTAAAATAACTCTTGTTCTTCATAAAATGGACCTTCAAGTAATTTATGTATTTTTAATACTTCTATTGAAACTGAATAATCTTCTAGAGGATAATTTAACATCTTTACGATCTCTGATAGCCTATGTTTTCCATCTGAATAATTTAAAATCATTAGTATTTGGTTCAATTGCTGACGATTATCAAGCTTTGTATTATTCGATCTTCCACGTAAAGCTGGCGCATTAATATCAGGATATAAATTATATTTTCCCAATTTAGGTTCACCGTAGGGTTTTGTATTAACATAATAACCATTTAATTCTTGCAATTTTAAAATATTTTCTATTTCATTTACACTATCTAAAAGTGCTTCTATTGACATCGATTCCTTTGTATCAAGCGAATTATGATAACCAGGATATGTCCCGTAAGTCATTTTCGCAAATTGCCCAACAGGTAAATTAAACCCTGGCGAACAAAATTGTCTTTCATCCGATCCATTTAGCGGACTAAATGGTCTAATAAGTAAATTTGGATTCTCTTTACTATTTAAGTATTGTAGTAAAAGGTTTAATGGTGATTCATTATTACGGGAAGCTTTATAACTTAGCTTCTTCTCTTTTCCCCCTAGACATGTTAATACTGCTCCTGAATACATATTTTCCTTTAAATACTGTCCATATTTCGATAAATATGCAATAGATCCAATTGTTTCAGGTAAAAAGACAAATCGGTATGTTAGCTCTCTATTTTCCCATTGTTTAAGGCGGTTATATAAAAATGTTGCTACAATCGGTCCACTTAGTTCGTTATTAGCCATGGAAGGATGACAAATATAGGTACTAATTAAAACTTCTTTTTTTGATTTTCCAGGTAAAATAGCTTGTGCAAAGTTTAACTCACCATCAATTTTTTCACTATCAATATACACATGGTACTGTCCATCTGAAAGAGCATCTAACTGATTTTGGCTCATACAAAAACCCCAACGTTCCTTATAATAGGAAATAACATAGGGCACAGCTTCTGGTAGATGGGGAATCGTATGTACATGCTTCTTTAATTCCTCAA
The DNA here is from genome assembly GCF_050280145.1 of Lysinibacillus sp. NPDC093688. Classification (NCBI taxonomy): domain Bacteria; kingdom Bacillati; phylum Bacillota; class Bacilli; order Caryophanales; family Bacillaceae; genus Lysinibacillus; species Lysinibacillus sp. NPDC093688. The sequence continues at coordinate 32,491 of NZ_JBNNUX010000002.1, read as the reverse complement.
GAGAAAGCCACATATCTATAGGTTCACTATAATTTACAACATGTAAATTTAAATCCTTTATATCAATGATTGTCTCACCATGCTCATCCTTAATCCAAGCTTCACGTATAACCCACTCTTTTGGAATTTCCCAATCAAATACTTCTGTACCTGTTGGAATCCCTTCCATTTCAAGTGGTATATATTCTTGTAGGATACGAATGGTTTCTCGAACACCTTCCCCTGTAATACTACGCATAATTGGCAAAAGTCGATCGAACAATTCGTCCATTTCTTTTAATTCATTCACAGTAATAACTCCCAACTTAAAGGTGTTCCCTTCTTCACATCTTGCTTAATAGTCTTTTCAAGTACTAAATCATAGTATTTTGTCGGTAAGCCTAATCCAGGTCGAACATTTCGTAGATTCTCCTCAGTTAAAACGTCGCCCGCTTTTAAGTCTTCTCCTATATATAAAGAGCGTCGGAATTTTGTTGAGTCCTTTTCAGCTTCTGTTGGACCATATTGAATTTGCCCTAAGCTTTGCCACGCTCTTTCAGTTTCCTCTACTAGCATTTTTAACTCATGTGGCTCCATTGAAAATGCAGAATCTACACCACCATCAGCACGAGAGGTAGTAAAATGCTTCTCTATAACAGTTGCTCCAAGAGTTACGGCAGCAACCGATACACCAACACCCATCGTATGATCTGATAAACCAACCTCAGTTCCAAATAGATCACGCATATGAGGTATTGTAGCTAAATTAGAGTTTGCTGGTGTTGCAGGATATGTACTTGTACACTTTAATAATACAATTTGATGATTTCCTTCAGCTTTTGCAGCTCGAACTGCTTCATCAAGCTCTGCTGCTGTTGCCATACCAGTTGAAATAATAATTGGTTTACCAGTACGAGCAACTTTCCGAATTAACGGTATATCCACATTTTCAAATGATGCAATTTTATAAGCAGGTACATTCAAAGTTTCTAAAAAATCAACAGCTGTTTCATCAAAAGGTGAACTGAAAGCTAGTAAGCCATGTTCTTTTGCACGATTAAAAATCGCCTCATGCCATTCCCAAGGGGTGTATGCTTCTTTATACAAATTATATAGGGAATTCCCTTTCCAAAGGTTCGCATCGTCTTGAATAAAAAACTCACCTGTGTGAACATCCAATGTAATTGTATCAGGTGTATACGTTTGTAGCTTTAACGCATCCACTCCAGCTTCAGCTGCTAAATCTACTAAATGCAAAGCTCTTTCTAATGATTGATTGTGATTGCCAGACATTTCTGCAATAATAAAAGGCTTTGCATGCTTGCCAATTTCCTTATGTCCAATTTTAATCATGCTAACAACTCCATTATATGTGATAACCAAACATTTGGTTGTGGTGTTTCAGTTAATTGCAAACCAATTTTTTTAAGACTCTCCACATCTATATCGCCTAATCCATTTAGCAAATGTTTATACGTATCTATTGTGACATCTTCATGCCATCCTAAATTAATAACTGCTCCAAGTTGATCGGCATAGTTAGTTGTAATGAGCTGATTGTGAGCAACAATAGTACTTGAAGACGGGAGTCCAACATAGCAACGCTCCCACATTGAACTTCCACCTGCACCAATAGAAAAATCTGCTTGTCGCATTAGCTGTGCCATATAAGAAATTTGACAATGATAATGGTAATTACGTTCACGACAAATTTGTTCAATTTCTTCTTTATGAACATTTCCATTGCCTACAACAACATCTACATGGGCAAATGTCAATTTTTCAAGTGCAGTTAATATTTTTAGCGTTTCATTTGTTGGATCAGTTCCCCCCATAAATATAAGAAGTCGCTGAATATCTTGATTGCGCTGTCGAATTTGATGACAGGCTTCAATAAACTCTTCACGCATAATTAAGTACTTTGGGCCCAACAATTTGATACAATGCTTTGGTACAAGCTCATCATAACGGTCTTCAAAGTTTGGCACTACATTTTGATCAAGCAATGCATTACAATCATGCGCTCTTGCCAAATCATCAATAACCATTAGTTTTTTTGTATAAGGACGAATATTTTGTTCCCATTCCATATCAATCCCATAATGATCAATAATATAAAGATCAGCCTGTTCAGCCTTTGTAATAGTTTCATAGCCTTGTTGTGCAACATAATCTATTAAATTGCCAGCATGTTGCTCCATCCAAAATTGAACATAACAACCTTCCCGTTTTAAATTATGAGCAATTGTTAAACAGCGCATAACATGACCGCTTCCAATGTCTACTGACGCATCCGTACGGATAATTATTTTTTTCATTAAATCACCGGCTTTTGTTCAATATGTGCATTTAATTTAGCGACATTAGGCGTTTCTTGTAAATAGCGAATAACCTCTGAACTTGATACTAGCGGGTCATTAAAATGCTTGGCAACTGCCGAAATCAACTCATAGTCTTCCGCAGTATCTAACGTGATACGTAGCTCAGGCGCTATTCGATTTGTAGGTACCTTATATGTAACCGCATTGAATTCTTCAGGAAATTCATACGCATAATAAGTCACATGCTCACGATGACGTGATTCAGTTCCAATTTCGTATATACGTAATAATGCCTCATAGGAAATGAGTTCAACCGCTAAACCACGTGGAAGCTCTCCATTCACTAATACTATATCTTTCTGCTCTTTTTCCATTAGCGAAACAATCTCGCTTGCCATTTCGTAATCGACAAAGGGACAATCTGATGTAACACGCATAACATAATCAGGCTTATACATTTTAGCGCATTGTGCATAGCGATCTAGCACATCATCTTCAGAACCACGGAAATATGCTACTTGATTCATTTCACACCATTTTGCAATTGCATCGTCCTGTGGTAAATTACTTGTTGCAACAATTACTTCACTAACTCCTTGTATTACTCGGCATCGTTTTATATCATATGTAAGTACATCCACATCACCAAGCTGTTTTAAAATTTTACCAGGTAGACGGGATGACCCCATTCTTGCTTGGATGATTACAATAGTATTCACCTTGAAACACCTCGATTTATATAATTACTACTTCTCTTGTAAACGATGTTAAAAAACTTTGTCCGTCCCATACTCCATTAAAATCAAGTGCCTTACCGATAGGGACTATACGATCAATACCTCGAGTTGAAATAGCTTCTACTAAACTCTCAAGTTCCTCGCGTTTAAATCCAAAGTAGGCAATTGTTTGATCTTTGTCTATTAGTACATCTGCTAATTCTTCAAGTTTATCGACTTTGTATTCATAGAACAAACCACCTCCGCAGTGGCGCTCACGAACGTCTACTGGCACATCAGATAGTGTCACTCGTGAAAAATAAGTCCCATTTTTCAAATTCTCTACTTTACTTTCTGTTGCAAGCATTAAAGTTGTTGTATATTTTAAAACTTGTGTCGCAGCCATTAACTCATACTGCTTTTGCTGAATCTTATGTTCAAAGGCTGACCAAAAACGATTAATAGCCTGTTGATTTTCCCCACACCAAGTTATTAATCTTGGAGAAGAGCATGCCATTTGATCGAACCAAAATACGTCATTATAAAACTGATCTAATAGACTGTCTAGCTGTACTTCATCTAATTTAAAGATTACTTCGCTATTTAAAACTGCCAACGAGAAACGGTCTGGGAAAGCCAGTTCATTGGCTAAAGGAGCTAGTGGTATTTCTCTGATAGCAGAAATTGTTTCATCTCCGCCCCAAATTACACGTGTTTGACAAGCAACGCTTAATAAAGCTGTTATATTTTCTTCATGTCCATATGTACATATTATCGTCTGGTTAGCTATTTTTTGAAATTCGTTACGCGCTAATTCTTCTATAATAGTATGTAAAAGTACGTTTAATCCGTTTTGCTCCTTGCTTGAAATTCGTATAACATTTCGATTGCCTGCTAGTAAAGATAACATCCAAGAATAAACAAAAATCGTATCAACATTTGATGGTGCAATATGAAAGACTGTCCCACGTGCTCTTATTATTTTTTGAACTGCACCTTGTTCAAAAGCTGTTTGCATTTCTTTTACATTCGCCTTTCGTAGCCAATAACCTAAAGCCACTACTTCAGGTAATTCTCTCATTCGAAGAAAACGCTTGGAAAGTGCTTGTGTAAATGCCATAATTTCTTGATCAAATGGTAAATTCGGTTTATATGAAGATAGTTGCTCAATTGCAACTTTAAACTCTATATTTTTTGGCCAAAATAACTTCATCATTTTGTACCTCCTTGAAACGTATCACTACAACCTCGGAGCTCGGCTTTTGGAATTCTACCTGCTACAGAGAAGTATTTCCCTTTCCAACCACATGGACAATTATCTACTCCATGAATGGTACCTAAATCCTCTGTCAGTAACGAATGCCCTGGGTAGCTTTTTGGGAGTTCGCTTAGCACTTGAATCAGCCCCTGTTCTCCATAAGCAACTGGCTCAAATGTAATCGGATTGCGAATAATGACATCAGCGTAGCTAGGTGTATGAAGATGTCCCATACTACACTCAACAAAAATTGAACCGACCTGCTCGACCATGCCGTAATAATTATGTACCTCACGAATTCCCAGCTGCTCATTTAGCAGTTGATTAAATGTTAATGAATCGACCGCTTCATCCTTAAGCTTCTTCCAGCCACCGCCATGAATTAAAATACTATCGCCAAAATCAATTCCCAAGCCTTGAGATACAGCTTCCTTATAGACATACTGCCAAATCATAAAAGTAAAGCCAAACAGTAATATTTTCTGTCCTGCAAATTCTTTTAGATATGCCTGTAGACCTTCGACATCCAAACTCATATCATCATTTAAAGCATAAAAATGTTTACGACCAAAATTGGAAAAACCTAAGATTCCAGCACCACGTGCACTAAAGGATTTTCTGTCTTTTAAAACGGACTTCGTATCTAAAATAATCATCGGTAAGCGTTTACTGCCAAGTAGTGGCTTCATCACTTCTACCAATGTTTTTGTTTGTGAAACAGATGTTTCCTTATCTAGATAGATTTTTGACACTTGCTGCCCTGTCGTACCACTTGATGTAAGTACTTTTACTACATCTTCTTGTGAAATCGATTTTAAATCTAATAGCTTGAATAATTGTACAGGTAGGTAGGGTACTTCTTCTAATGAGTTTGCTTGCTCTACAGCACCACTTTTTTCAAGCATCGCTTTATAATCTGAACATTTTTCAATATGCCATTTTGTTAAATCATTTAGTTTATCTAATAGCTGCGCTGATTTTTGCTCTCGTTCCAAATGATAAGGGGCAATCATAAACAGCTCTCCTTTAATTTCATATAATCTGTTTTTCCATTTGCCAAGCGTGGTATTTCCATCACTTTTATCCTATAAGCTGTTTTATGAAGTTTGTACAAATCTTCTACGGCTTTTTTTATAGGTTCAACAAATACTTCTTGTTCAATGGCTATAATTAATTTATCGTCAGAACCAGTACAAGCTAAAGGTGTATGGAAGGAGGACTCGAGTTTTTTCTCTACCTCATCCAAGTTTATTCGCAAACCAAAAAGCTTAATAAAACGCTTCATTCGCCCAGTTATCGTAAAATATCCCTCTGCATCAATAGTCGCAGTGTCACCAGTATGGAGAACGCCTCCAAGTTCATCTCCTTTTGCTAAATCTTCAAGACATACAGCATAGCCCAACATCACATTTGTACCTTTATAAATAAGCTCTCCTGTTGCTTCGTTAACTTCCAAATGTCCATCAGGAATCGCCACACCAATTGTCCCGGCTTTTTCTAGCACTTTTTCAAAAGGAATATAGCTGATACGTGGTGCTGCTTCAGTCTGTCCATACATCACGTAAAACCGTTTATCTTTTTCCTTTGCATACTCTGCAAAAAACTTCACAAGCTTTTCATTTAGTCGCCCACCAGCTTGTGTCAAAGTTTTTAATGTCGGTAATTCCATTTTGGTAAAACCTATACGTTGCAACATTTGATACGTAAAAGGTACCCCTGATATAGATGTAGCCTGCTGATCCTTCACAAAACTCCAAAAGGATTTTTCCATGACACTTTCACCTGTTAATAATATAGAAGCACCAGCAAGAAGGTGGCTATTTACAATGGACATTCCATATGAGTAGGAAAGTGGTAAATTCATAATGGCCCGTTCATTTTCATCTATATCAAGATATTTAATAATAGACTCTGCATTTGAACGAATATTCTCATAGGATAAGCGAACGAATTTTTGACTACCAGTTGTGCCCGAAGTACTCAATAAAATCGCTAGGTCAGGATGTATATTCGTATTACTATTTTCGATTCTTACTAAATGCTCACTACTTTTCTCATATCCATCAAAACTCTCTAAACCTACAATCCATTTTGGTTCATACTGGTTTATAATATCTTCTAAAAGTCCACGATTAATATCTGCCGAAAGTAACATCACTGCATGCTTACTATTCATAGCTGAAACATATGATGATAGTATATCAATAGTATTCTCACATAAAATTAACACTAACTCTTTTTGTGTACTTTTAAATTCAACTCTAGAAATTTCATTGTAAGTATATGTACGTTCATGTGTAATGACTGCAACTTTATCGTTATTCAGTTTAAAAAAATTCATTCAATCTCTCCTTCCATTGAAAAAGGCGTGATAGTCTCTACCACACCCTCCTCAATTAAAACTCTACATCATATTTAATTAATATTTCCTTCGCTTTTGCAAAAGTACTCATATCTAATACATCATCTGTATCTAGCATTGTATCAAATTGATCGTCAATTTCTGCAATCAATGCCATATGAGCAATTGAATCCCACTCTGGAATTGAATTGTAAGTTAGTTCCTCTGTAATTTGATTAATATCAATCTCAAGCGCTTCTGCAAAAATCCCACGTAACTTCTCTTCATTCGTCATAAAATTATCCCTACCTACTTCAAATTGTATATATATTATTTCGGCTATTTCTACTTAATTATAATACAAATGTTGATTTAAATTTATGGAACTTTGTATACTCTTTCCACTCAGAAGCTAAAAGTTCAAAATACTCTACATCGTGAAATTGATCGTATTTATAAATATGATCTTTAAATGTTGCAACATGTGTAAAGCCATAGTGCTTATGCATTTTCATCATTCCATTATTTCCGTGCATGACTTCTGCATATACCTTATTTAAATCAAGTTCGAAAAAGGCAAAATTATAAAGATAAGGATGAATACGACCGGCGATAATCGAATAATTTAAATCACCAATGTAGTAGGCAAATGATGATTTTTTATTAGCTCGGTCCAACTGATTTAATGAAATTAAACCAATCGGCGTATTTTTAACTTCAATTATCCAGTAATATTGTGTATCATCATTGGATATTTTTTCAAACCATTGAAGCTGATTGTCCAAATTTTTTTCAATGTCTGTATACATATATTGTGTTACATGCAAGCTTGTACGCCATTCTAACACAAGCTCTAAATCACGTTCCTCTAATTTACGAAATGAAATCAATAATCCCAACTCCTATATAAAAGGCATGGCTTAAATCACCATGCCTCCATCTACACCTATAACCTGTCCTGTTACATAAGAAGAAGAATCTGAAGCTAAAAATAAAATTACATTAGCTACTTCTTCTGCGGTACCAATACGACCCATTTTAATTTCTGATAAACGCTGCTCATATTTCTCTTGTGACAATTGCTTTGTCATATTTGTCTCAATAAACCCAGGTGCTACTGCATTTACACGGATATTATAAGGCGCCAGCTCTTTTGAAGCAGAATACGTCGCACCAATTACAGCTGCTTTACTTGCACCATACACTGTTTGCCCAGCGTTACCAACTCTACCAATAATCGAGCTCACATTAACGATGGAACCAGATTTTTGTTTCATCATTAGGCGAGACGCATATTGCATATGGTAAATAACAGCTTCAGTATTAACAGCTAAAGTATGTGAAACCTGCTTTTCATTGACCATACCAAGCAATGCATCATCTAAAATGCCTGCATTATTAACTACAACATCTAGTTGTCCAACATTTTTCTTAATCCACATAAATGCTTTTTTTATAGCATCTATATCGCAAACATCATAGTTTAAAATATGTACATTTGTATTATAAAGAGTTTCTATTTCTTCTTTAATTTCCTGTAGACGTTTCTCATCTCTACCATTTAGGATTAACGTACAATGTTGTTTCGCAGCTTGTATAGCTGTAGCATAACCAATTCCACGTGTAGCCCCAGTAACGAAAATAGATTTCTTATTTAAATTCATACAATTCACTTACTTTCATATAAATGTTCAATCGTACAACTATATAAAGGCTCTCTGAAGGAGATTGTATTATCTGCAAAGCTTGTATTCTTCTTTACAATATGCCAATCACCATAAGTATAATTTAAGTAGCCTTGATAATCCTTTGGTACTTGAATATTAATACCTTCAAACGGTAGTTCATCGAAACCTTCAAAAAACTTAGCGGGTGTATCATTTAATTCTTGTTTAATCATATCACCTTCACCATACATACAATCGAAGTTAATCATAAATAACTTACGACCATTGTCTAAACAATCCATCGTAATAGAAGCTGGTTTTCCATTCGAGTAAGTTCGTAAAAACAATTTAATATCAAATAACTCTTCAAATTTCATAACCGATTGTAATAAAGTAGATTGGACATCATCAGTATCTGAAGCAAATATTGCAATATCAATATCATCATCCCATGGGATAAGTCCACCATCACGTGCAATTCCAAGCAATGTACCAAATGTATAGTAATGAGGTATTTCGTGTAGCACTTTTGATATTTCAACTATAAGATGATTCGTTTTCTTTAAAGTATTAGAATTCTCAAATGGTAACTCATCAATTTTCATTGAATTTTTAGAAGCGTATTCAACTTTCCCTTTAGGTATACCTAATTCTACTAGTTGTTTAGAAATAGAATTAACATACATACTTGCAACAATAATTTTATCAAAATGATAGCTATTAATTTGCTTAGGACTAACAATTTCAATATTATTCAAAAATTTACCGTGTTTATTCTTATCATTATCAATTATAGCTAGAAACTCATAATCACCTGCATGATTCTTTATAAAATTTTGTCCACCTAGACTAGCTCCGAAAAGAAGAACCTTCATAATTGAACCTCTCTCTATATATTATTACGACCTAAATCATTCTTAATAGTTGTAGTTGAAATATATTCTGTACGTGGAAGATAGAGAACTTCACAATATTCTTTTAAATAATCAAATTTCCCTTCCCAATCATCTCCCATTACAAATACATCAATATTTAAATGAACTATATTTTCTATTTTTTGATCCCAAGTAGCTTCAGGTATGACCTCATCTACATATTTTATAGCTTCTAAAATTGCTTTCCTATGTTCAAAACTATAATATGCTTTTTTCCCTTTACTAGCATTAAACTCATCAGTTGAAACCGCAACAGTTAGATGATCTCCTAATTGCTTTGCACGCTCTAAAATTCTAATATGCCCAATATGTAAAAGATCAAAGGTTCCATATGTTATCACTTTTTTCAAAATTCAAACCTCTTTACTTTTAAATTTTTCCTTATCTACGTATAAGATGAAAAAAGACATAAATCAATTTCTTTACTATTTGCAAGTTTGATTATTCGTCAATTCGAATAACAGTAACCCCGTCAACACCATCCCCACATATTCCCTTTATGTCATTTTCAATTTCTGCACCAAACGTATAAGAAGCAATAATTACTGTTTTTATTTCTTTCTCTAACAATCTACTTGGAGAAATTACTTCGATTCCTTCTACAGTAGTTCCATGCAGTTTCTCATTTCTATCAATTAAATATATCGGTTGAATATTTAAAACATTTAATGTATGAATAATTTGTTTTGCAATTTCACCTGCACCATATATTGTTAAATTTCCCGAACGTATCTTATCAAGGTGATGACAAATTTTCATGTATATTTCTCTTATAAAATCATATTTAACTTCCCTCATATTATAAGAAGAATCCTTTAAAGCTAATATTCCCTGAGGCCATAATACATTCGTTGACAAGGTACTAGCATGCAATGACTGGTAAAGATATTCCATCTTATAAGCACTTATTTTATTAAAATCAATTATCGCCTTATATTCAAGACTACCAAAATTCTTACTGTAATGTAATTTACCAACGGCTTCACTTTCCATTTTAAGTGGTTTATGGATTAACCTATGTAATGCTCTACCAGTAGTCGGTAAATAGAACTCAAAGTTATTATTCTTGAAATTCTCTATTGATAAAAAGATTTTTTGAAAATAAGTTATACCATCTTTTATATCCTTTCTTGCCTTTATTTCTTCATTCGGATACTGTAAAGCCTCACAAATCGGGACAACGTGACCATCTTTTACTTCATAGTCGAGAGTAGATCCTGTACTTCCCACGACAAATTGTTCAAAAACGTCTACGCATCTGATAATATCTTTTATATAAGGGTAATCTGAGCTATTAATATATGCTGAAAATGTTAAATTTTTTTTTAGTTTATCCAAGACTCCTTCATGTCCAAATAATAAATAGTGATGATAATTTACATTTTCAGATACCAACTCTAAATTTTCTTGGATGGTACCATTAAATCCAATATCGATGGTTGCAACATTTTTATGATCTAATATAATTTCATGTAAATATTTTTGTAATAACTCCTTTTTATTTTGAATAAAGCTCTCCATTTTTTCTTTACATAAAAATGCTTTGAAATGCTTAATTAATGTATCAAATTCTCCTTTTTTGTTCTGTTTTAAAGTAAATATATTCAACGAAGAATCAACTTTCGTACAAATTGGTATCTCAAACATTTTACAAAGATCCTCGATACTTATTAATTTCGATGAAAAATAATTAATAATTTCATCGACAGTAGTATTTTTAGATAACGAAGGTAAATAGGTAGCTTTCCTAGAAACATATAATGGTTTTGTATTAATAGAACTATTAGGTTGGCTATCAATTTGATTTAATAACATTTCATTCAGTAAATCGCCTTCTCGCATTAATGGCAATATTAGATTGATACCCTTTGCTTTTAAATCTTCATAGACAACTTGTACAAAAACACTCATTAACGGCCCTAGTAATAAAGCTCCAATGCGAAAATAAATGTTACTTTTGCACAAATCACTTTGAGATATTGATTTACGTAATAAGTAAAACTGTTCATCTATGTTTCTATAATACAATTCCTCTAAATCAATTTCATTTCTTGAAAATAGATCATATTCAAATTGCTCAATGGAGATTGAAGGATTAATTTTTTTAGTTAAATAAATTCCTTCCGTACTATCTCTCATATTGCTAATTTGTAAACACTTGAGTGACTCACTTAAATTATTGAGTAACTTTTCTAGTTGTTTATTGGAATAAGAAGTGTTATTTACAATATAAACCTCTATTTCATTTTCTATACAAAATTGTATGAATGAAAAAACAAAAGGATTGCTATACAAATTTCCTTTATCAATATTATATTCTAAATCAACAAAATCTACCTCATCTATTAATAAATCGCTCATTTGAAATGATTTTCTATTCGCCAAGTCTCTATACTTACTATAATTTGAGTGTCCTATAAAAGATTTAAAAAATCCTTGTTTTTGTGCAATTTCAAATACGTTCATATTAAAAGTTTGAGTGCTAGCAAATTTTCTGAAAGCTAGCACTCCCTCAAAATCAATAAAAATTTCTTTATGTCGCTGAGTTTGGATAATAGTTCTTAATAAACTAATATCATTCCAAAAATCCAACATAATTTGTTTCCCTCACTTGTTTATTTATAGTGAATTTTTTAGTCTCTTTTATTTACTATCCATACCTTTGAGCCGTTTATATGTTTTTCACGTATGAAAGTTTCTATATCCTTAAAAAAAGCGTTAGATGCAATAATAAAAGGTATGTTTTTAATATTTTTAACCTTACTGAAATCTACCACTGGGATATCTTCGACATTTCTCCCCCACAACAATGAATTACGATCAACAATGTATAAGGGTTGAATATTACTTGCTTTTAATAGTTTTACCATTAATAATCCTATATCTCCACAACCATAGACAATACATTGTTGTACATTTTTATCAAGACAATCTTTAATGGTTTCAATCACAAAATTAATATTTGGGTCACTTGTTTCTTTATATAGTTCCATAGCTAGGTAATATGGATATCGTCGTTCAATTATACCTGCAATCCAAGTTTCTTCTCTTCTTAGAGATTCTTTTTGATATCTTTTCAAGCCTTTTTGTTGTAATTCCAAATCATCTTCTAAAGAACATAACGACTTTTTAACATTTCTATCAAAATCATTCTCTGTTAGTAACTCACCTAACAATACCGCTTCTTTATTAATTGGATAATTCATTAATCTTTCGAGTATCCATAAATAAGAACTCCTATCAGTCTCATTGACAAGCATACTAGTAATATTTTTGTGTTCAATAAGCTCCAAAAAGTGATTATAAAAACAAATAACCCCTTCTAGACAAATCTCTTTAGCAACTTCATTTTGTTTTTCTATATAATTATCTTTAAATATTGGGTTAACTTCTTTATTTTTTTCTTTATATCCTATTACACTCGGAGAATTATTTGAAGTAAATGATTCTAATAAAAATGGTTTAAAATTATAATTTGTGAAAAAACTCTCGTTATTCTCATATGGGATAAAAACATCAATATTAGAGCCTTCTAAGATATTTTTAGAGGTATGTTTTTGTCCTAAAAGTAAAAAATCTCTACCTTTATATAGATCCCCTTTAATTTTTAATGCTTTCTGAATATTCTTCGATATTGTTCCACTGTAACCAATATCTATTGTAAAATATTCCTTTTTAACATCAACTTCTTGTTTAAAATAATTAGTGAATAAGAGATTTTCTTTTTTAAAAACATCTTTAAGTTCTTGCTTTTTTATTCTTATTAAAAAATCCTCAATTTTATCAAATAATGTAGTATTATCTATGTTAATAGATAAAGTTCTAGCCATACTAATATTTCCCCATTTTACAAAAGGATGATCTTTAATACCTATTCTATTCATTAAAGCACTTACCAATAACTGATCAGATTTCATTACTTCTCTCAAATCATTTGAAGTAAATTCTGTTTTGGAAGATAAATATGTAGACTTTCTTGATGCATAAATAGGATTAATATTAAACTTCAAATTTTTATCTTTAATTTTTAGTAAATCCCCAAAAATATGACCATCTCTTAAAATAGGATGTATATTATTTACGTTATTTTTAATTGCCTCTCCATAAATATATTCTGTAAATACACTAAATATAGGCCCAAGTATAGTTGCCCCATAATCAAACCAAAAATAACTATCGACATTACTATCATAGGGATTATTCAAAGCCACTTCTTTTCTTAAAGCCCATAATTCCCCTATACACTTTTCTTTTTTTACTAATTCTCTATCATATTTTTCATCAAAGTCCCCATTTAATTTATAATGTATAGTATTTAATCCAAATTTCTTAGCATTTATTATATCTGAAATATAATTATCTCCTATATGAAGAGTATTTGATGGTTTTATATTTTGATTTTCAATTATATATTCATACAATTTAGTATCAGCTTTACTTTTTTTTATTTCTGAAGAGACAATTATATTGTCAAATAATGTTAAATCAGCACCATTATAAATCAATATCTCTTCTAATTCTGGTTTAGTTAAATACATATCTGATAGTAGAATAATTTTTAATTTATTTCTTTTAGCAGCTTTAAGAAAAGAATAAATTGACTTATTTAAATAAATCACTTCCTTTTCTACATCAATTTCTAACTTCATTATCTTATTTACATCGCCAATATATTCCGGTAGATTATTATATATATCTTGTAAGGTAATTTCTTTATTTTTATATTTTTGAAATGATTTTTCCCTAGCAATTTTCTCAGCTAGTTCTCTTAGTCTTTTAAACTGTTGTTCATCAATACGATCTACTAATAGTTTACTTTCTCTTGCTTGCTTACCAACTTTTAAAAAAACGTCACTTGGTGTTAAAACGGTTCTATAAACTAAAGTATCAAAGATATCACAAGTAATAACGTTATAATTATTAAAATCAATATCTTTTAATAACCTATTTTTTTTGAATGATTCAGACAAAATAACTACCTCTCTCTTTCTATAAGACTAGAAATATTTGATTTGGTTATCGTAGTATATGAATTGCCTTCAGATTCTCCATACTCCAGTAACTCTTTTAAATTCTTAAGATGACTGCTATAGTACCATTCTTGATCTATAATATCGCGAAAGGCGGAAGGATGAGTTTTTCTTACCTTTGTAATCAAATCATTTTGTTGGGACCTATTATCGTGAGTCCATATTTTATCTTGACTATTTGATTTTCCATCTAAACCAGCAATATATACTTCTTTCTTCAAACTACTAGCTATTGGAATCATATAATTAGTAGCCACATTCATTACATTTTTAACATGTAGTGCATTCGTTGATGGAAATTCAAAAGTATCAAGATTTTTAATATCTATACCAATTAAGTAATCTGCTAATCGAGGATAGTAAAATTTTAAAAGTGGTATCCACTCTACTAAGGTAATGCAAAAGATTTTTTTTTCCTCAACTAATTTAGTTAAAGCCTGTCTAAAGTTAATAGAATATTCATTATAACTTAAATGAAACGCTGGATCAGAAAAAGTCATGACACCGTTTTTAATATTTTTCAGAAGTTTTACATTATGTACAATGCTATTACACATAACAACAAAATGTTTTTGCAATTCTTTGTAATCCATTTGTGAAATTGATGGTCCAGTTCCTAATACTAAAGTGCTATTATAGGAAATAGCTTGTTTTTGTAATAAAATAAACTTTTCTATTGAATTATCCTTTTGACTATTACGTTCAGCTAAAGGAAGAGTTAAATAAAATAATTTAGCTAAATTAACACTTTCTACTCCACCATGATAAGTTTCATCAATACAATATGTATAATCTTTGAATTTATTAATTTCAAAGTTATTACCTTGTTTTTTATCCCATATCAATAGTAAAGAGTCATTATCCAATTGGACGTCTTCTTTATTTATCTTTATTCCATGTTCTTTTAAAATATTATAATATTTATTTATATCTATACTGGGGGATAAACTTATATAGATATCTCTTGGATATCTTTCTTGATATGGTAAATACCATTTGAGCTTTTTAATCAATTTTATTAATTGCGTTTCTTGCTCTACCTTGGGGTATAAGATAAATTTTGTGATCAGTAATTCACTTGGAATATAAACATGTTTCCCTATCAGTTCACAAGGATATATATTATTATTTAAAATTCCAACTGATAGTAATGTCTGCAGCATCTCATTAGCATATGCAATAGAAGCTACAATAAAAATACAACTATCAATTTCTTGATTAGTTAGCTCGTCAGGATTCTTTACTATTTTCCCCTTAAAGTATTTTTCTTTAGGGGAACTTTCCAAGAAAAACATAACCTTATTTTCTAAACCATTGTCACTTAATGAATTAAAAATTTCTCTACCTATTTCACCTGTTCCATATATTACTATATTATGGCTTGAAGTATAAACTTCTTTCGATAAATTGTATAACATTATATTCTCCCAGAACTATTTTCAAATTTCTCATCTGTAGTTGAACTAATGGAATGTAAAACATTAGACTATTTTTTTCTACTTGAATCTCATTTTGTCTAGATTTTTTAACTTTGGTTGTTTTGTTCATATTTACTTTCAGTTAAAAAACTAATGGGGATTCCTTGAGCTATATTTTGAATAGCCCCTTTCATTTTTTTATTTAGACTTTTTACTTTATCGTGTGACATTGGTACAATGAAATCTAAATTAAAATAATTTTCAGTTAAATCCAAATCATAACCGTCAAATCCTGCAAGAGTTATATCTTTTACACTAGCTAGATTTAATAATTTAAGCAACATAAGTAATGCATTATCATTCAAATCATTTTCATCATATAATAGTTGGTTATAATCAACTACATATCTAGTATCATTATTAATATTAGAAGTAACTATTAAATTCTCTTTTTTATTTTTTAAAGCTTCATACCTTTTTATATTACTTACAAATACAAAATTAGATTTTATTTCATCATGTTCAAAATTAACACTAATTGTAATGGGCTTAAACTTTCTTATATATGAGAGTATTTTTTTAACATCATTAATATTTTTCCCAGGACCAATTATTAATACCTGGCTCTCTT
Source organism: Lysinibacillus sp. NPDC093688 (assembly GCF_050280145.1). Classification (NCBI taxonomy): domain Bacteria; kingdom Bacillati; phylum Bacillota; class Bacilli; order Caryophanales; family Bacillaceae; genus Lysinibacillus; species Lysinibacillus sp. NPDC093688. The sequence continues at coordinate 16,195 of NZ_JBNNUX010000002.1, read as the reverse complement.
TTAATTCATCAAATAACCTATTTATTGATTTTGAGTTGTTTATATTTTTTAATTGATAACTAATATATTGTTTTTCCGCATATTCTTTATTAAAAGAATTTTTATACACCTGATCAATTTTAGATATAATGTTTTCAATATCATCAATAGTTAATGAGTTTTTTGAAACAAGATATGTCGCATAATTAGGATGACAATTATGTTTAGCAGAAATGAAATGAGGCAAAGAGTATCCCCAATATTTTGACTGATAAATTGCTAATAATGATTCATCAATAATTTCTAATAAAGGTTTTATCTTATATCTTTCAATAAAATTATCATTTAAAAATTGTGTGTAAAGCTCAGTATTTAAATTTCCGGCACCTCTCCCCATTCCATATACACTACTATCAATGATTTTTTCCCTTCTTAAATTAAGCTTTGTAAATGTTTGTGCATTTGAAAATGCTAACTGTAAATTATTATGCGCATGATACCCAAGCTTAATTATAGGGTGAAGATTATTATCAATAAGTAAACTTATACGAATTAAATCAGTTTCTTTCATTACTCCGAAGCTATCTACTATATAAAATGCAAAAGGTTTTAATTCATTAACTGCATTAATTAACTCTAATAATTCCCTATCAGAATAATTATTTGTAATCATTGGTTGAACAAAGACTTTATATCCTTTTGACTGAATGCCTCGGCAATATTCTATTGCAGCGAACCAATCATTCTGATGAAAGGCAACTCTTATTCCACACAACCCAAAATTGTTATTATCAGGAATTTCGAGCAATGGATATTCACCGAAATTAACCATTGCAACCATTTTCGAATTAGTTGAAGAGCTAGTAATATAATTAATTGATTCTATAGTTGGAAAAATTGTTGAGTCTGAATTAAATTGAAAAGAGTAATTTAAATATCCACACTCTATAAAATCAACATTAGCTTCATCTAAATGACGAACTATAGAAAGAATATTTTTTTTTCTGAATAACCAATTATTTATGTATCCGCCATCTCGTAATGTACAATCTAAAACAGAAATTTTCATTTATTTTTCCCTCTTAAATTATTGTTGATATTCGCTACCACATTAGAAAAAATACCTATATCAACAGAATAAGCAATATATTTTACTCCATAATCTACCCAAGATTTTGCTGATTCAATAGTATCAACAAAAGTACCTACTTTAATATTTTTCTTCTTACATTTATGAATAATTTCTCTCATTAATTCAATGACTTTTGGATGATCTACTTGCCCAGGCATTCCTAACGATTGTGATAAATCATATGGCCCAATAAAAATAATATCAATATTTTGTACTTCTAATATTGAATCTATATTACTAACAGCTTCAACGCCTTCTAACTGTAATATAACCATAGTATTTTTATTAGCTTCTATAAAAAATTTATTTTTTTCTTTAAGAGAATAGTTAGCATCTCTTACATACCTACATACGCCTCTTTTACCTAAAGGATAAAACTTAGCCGCCTCAACTACTTCTTGTGCATCTTTTTGATTTCTTACTTGTGGAATTTGAACACCATTTGCTCCCATATCTAATGGTTTACTTACTTCTAATTCGCTTTTATTAGCAGTTCTTACGATAGAAACTAGAGAACTCACTTGAGCTGCTCTCAATAAATTAGCTATGGTTTCATGACTAGCATATCCATGTTCTCTATCTAAAATTACAAAATCAAAGCCCGCTAAACCAATTGCTTCAATAAAACTAGGATCTATTGTTTTGCAAAAAACACCATAAGAAACCTCTGAATTATCTAACAAATCTCTCATTTTTACTCTCCCTTTAAATTAGAAACTTAATGAACTTTCTAGGAAACATATTGTGACAATAACAAGCATACGTCCCAATCTTAATTCAATATTATTCTCTTTATTACATACTCCTACGATAAAATTTGAGACGCATAGATATTACTTATAGTTTCTTTTACTTTTTCTAAATCTTTAGGAGTGTCAACAGACAATGACTCACATTCAGCCTCAATAAAATGAACAACCTTATGATTCTCAATAAAGCGTAATAAATCAATATCCTCGATTGTTTCAAGGCAACCTCTTTTAGTGTTTACATAAAAATCTAAAGAAGGTTTTGTAAAAGCTAGAATCCCTACATGCTTTTTATAATTATAATCTATACTTCCTTTTGGATATGGTATTGGACTACGAGAAATATAGACACCAAAACCATTGCTATCAGTAACTACCTTTAAGTTAGTATTATCTATTACCTCAGCGGAATTTTTTATATTTGTAATTAAATTAGCTACATAGAAATTTTTTTCAACCTTTTCTGGAATCACTTTCTCAATAACTTTAGAATCAACTAATGGTTCGTCTCCATTTATACAAATATATAAATCAGCTTCTACCTTTTCGGATACTTCTTGAAGTCGATCTGTTGGAGTTACATGTTCATTCGAAGTCATAATTACCGGAATATCAAATTTTTTACATATTTCTTCTATTGATGTATGGTCAGTAGCAACAATAACCCTATCTAACCTTTTAGTTTTAATAGCTTGTTGATACACCCACCAAATCATTGGTTTACCTAAAATATCAGCTAAAGGCTTTCCAGGAAATCTAGAAGAACCATATCTCGCTGGAATAATTCCTAAAATTTTCATAATACCCCCACTAACTTTTTTGAATCTTATTAATAGAGCTACGGTTTTCTATTATTCTAATTTGTACTTTCATCGTTCTTATAAAATACATACAATAACATTCATCATCTTACTAAATGAAATATAACTTTACTCAAGGATTTGTTTTACAACTGGATCTTATGTGGAATTATATTTTGAAGCATTTAATTGTCTACATTTCCTCTGCCAAGTCCCTAAGTTCCTCAACAGTCAACCAATCCACATTATTGTCACTAGTATAAGCAAAATCATCAGATAAACTTTTTCCACCTTCAGCATATTTCTTTGACCACCATGGAAATTCCGGTTGTATAATATAGTAATGGTCAAATTCTACAGTATGGCGAGCGTCGTCTTCCATAATCATGGCTTCATGTAATTTTTCACCTGGGCGTATACCGATAATTTCAATTTTACATTCTGGTCCAATGGCTTTTGCCAAATCTACAACCTTCATACTAGGAATTTTCGGTACAAATATTTCTCCTCCATGCATACGAGCTAAATTATCGAGCACAAATTGTACTCCTTGCTCTAAAGTAATCCAGAAGCGAGTCATTCGCTCATCAGTTACTGGTAAAGTACCTAGTTCTTTCATTTTTTTAAAGAAAGGAACTACACTTCCCCGGCTTCCTACCACATTGCCATAACGTACTACTGCAAAGCTAGTTTTTTTATCTCCAACATAGGCATTAGCAGCTACAAATAATTTATCCGAAGCTAGTTTAGTAGCTCCGTATAAATTTACAGGGCTACATGCTTTATCCGTCGAAAGAGCAATAACCTTTTCTACTCCACAATCAATAGCAGCTTCAATAATATTTTGTGCTCCATGAATGTTCGTTTTCACAGCTTCAAATGGATTATATTCACATGCATCGACATGCTTCATTGCTGCCGCATGAATAACGATATCGACACCATCAAATGCACGATGTAAACGTACCTGATCACGAACATCGCCTATAAAAAAACGTAAACGTTTATCATCAAATTCTTGCTTCATTTCATATTGCTTTAACTCATCACGACTAAAAATAATAATTTTTTTTACATCTGATAATAAAGCCTGCTTCACAAATTTTTTACCGAATGAACCTGTGCCACCCGTAATTAAAACAGTCTTATTTTTTAATACGTCCATTACGTATATCCCCAATCTAAATAAATAAATTATGTATAACCTTATTGCTTTTATTATACATTTAATCTCTTCCTCTATATATCGACATTATTCCCTAAAAGTAAATAAAAACCCACAAATAGTGTAGGTTTTTATTCTGTAGTGACAATATAATTGAACTTTTTTTCGTCAATAAACGGTACTTTTGGAATATAAGCACCTTGCTTAGAGGTTGTATAAAGTTGCAATGACATCCGATTTGCTTTTTGTTCAATCCATCTAGCATATATCTGTAAAATAGAAGTTGTATAAATAAATGAACCATCATTTGCAGTAACTGTTCTTAAATGAGTATCATTTTGAACTTTTCTGCCCGATGTGGAATTTTGAGCATGTGTTTGATTTCCTACAAAACCCAAATCCTGACCAAATAAAATAATTTTTTCAAATTCTAGATATTCCAATAGACTAATGGCAACTGTAGATACAGAACCTCCCGTCTCAAGCAAAGGCATTTTATATTTCTTTGCAGCCTGTTCTGCTAAAGGATAACCTTGTTGAAACAAAATATAAGAATCCCCCAAATGTTGTAAAACAGTTTCGGTATTAGCAGTACTTAAATAATATAATGGACCTAAATAACCTGATCCTTCAATTTGTTTGACGATGCTATGTTTTGCATCTGAAATTATTGCAGCTGTAGGAGTAATCCCGTTTAACAACAATAATTTTAAAGCAGAGCCTACTGCAAATATTTCAACATTTTCTTGCATACCTTTTAACCAGCTTATAGTTTTATTGAGAGATGGCCCAGACGCAACAAGGCATGCAATTTTTTTCTTATATTCTAGGTAATGCGGTGTTTCCGTAGAAATTTGTAAATTTTTATTAAAATTATCCTCCATCAATTCAGCAAATTGCTTATATGATACCTGGTTAATTTTTATACTTTCTAAATACGTAAATAGAGGATGATCCTGTCCTATAGCTTTGATCCAGTTACCAGGTATTAATACCTGTGTCTTTTCATTTAATATGATATCCTTTAAATCATGAATAATTTCTATACTTAATAGTAATTCATCATCTAAGTTGTTTTTCAAAAATAATTCATACTCAAATTTCTCGAAAAAATAAACTATTACTCTTTTAGACTCAGCTAATTGCGCTAATCTTTCAGCATGATAACCAAGACCTAAACCAATTAAGAAATACTGTTCCACTGATTCATCAAATTCAGTATCAATCCACTTCCATGCATCTTCCCTAGGTCTATATTTACTATAAATGGCATACTTATTTACAGTTAATGTTGCTTCTCCATTTTTCGCGATAGCAACTTCCCAATTCATTAATTTTCAAACCCTTCAATTGGTGATAGTTGTTCAAAAAATGGTGCAATTTCATATTCGAACATATCAGCAACTAATACATAATCTTGAATTTCTAACCCATTATTAATTTCATTCAAGAACTCATGAATTTGTTCAACTGGTAAGTAAACTGTTACTTTATTTTTAGACAGTAAATCACTAGCTTCTACTAACCAGCTCATTCCTTCAGAAAATTGTAAAATTATTTGCATGGATTCAGGTATTTCATCTTTTCGTAAATGTTCCGCAATTTGAATACTTCCATGAGGTACTCTTAAAATATACTCATTATAACTTGCAATAACTTCAATTATTTCTTTCATATATTAAACCTCACTATTCTCTAGTACTTTTTTTATACAAGACTCTGTATAAATAGCTGCTTCTTGAAGCTGTGTATACAATGCTTTTGTTTGCCTATTAGCTCTCATATACGCTTCATTATCACTTTCATTTTCTACAGGTAAATAATTATTTAAAATATCTATAGTAATAATGTTAGTCATTGGCTCCATAGGTATTTTATCTAGAAGCTTATTTACTGACTTCTCTACACTATTAAATTTCTTAAGCGATTTATTATCATAGCCTTTTAATGACTCTATACTTTTTAAAAGTGTGATTCCCTTATCCAACTTCTCTTTTAATTCATCTAAATTAAGAAGAAGTTGTTTTAAACTTTTATGAGTATCTAAATTTAAACCGATATTATTTCTTTTCACTTTAGTAACTTCTTCATTATTAGAAAATTTCATAAGAAAATCTTCTAATGTTATTTGTTCAAATCCATTTATCTTAACGCCGCCTTCAGTACAATTAAAAAAAGGTTCATCTGGTTTTTTTACAGTGATAAGCGCTTCAAAATCTAATTTCATTGATTGAAAGACTGGATTTGTCCAAACAGGCTCTCCATAATATCCTTCAACTTGAAAAGCCTCTCGCTCTTTTATAAATGCTTCATCAATTTTCCGAGCATGTTTATTATTTGCCGCATGTGTTAAATCATCAGTATATGCTAAATCCTGTCCGATTAATGCAATTTCTCCCGAGGAAATATAATGGGCTATATTAAAAGCAGCATGTGCCACACTACCCCCATACTCTAAAGTAGGAAATTCTATATTAAATTCGGTTTCAAGGTACATTGATAATTTATCAAAACTTTCTGTTCCAATTATATACCCTCTTTGTGAGAAGGATTCTCTAACCTTATAGTGATTTTGCAAACCATAAATTATTTCAGCATTTCTCAAATTTAATTGTTTAAAATGATTGTAATTTGGTTCGCCACCATCTATCGTTACAACATAATCAGGCTCAATATTATTACTTATTAATGAATTAGTAGTTGAGCCTGCTGAAATTAATATCATATTATTCCTATATTTTTTTAATAACGGTATTTGTTTCGTTAAAGAGGGCCCCCCAGAAGCTACCACTACAGGGCAATTATATTGTCTATGCAGCTCCTCAATTGAGCTATCTTCGTTAAGATTACGTAAATTTTCAATAAAATTACGTTGCCAGTCTTTCGCATAGCGTATTAACGTATAATCATTTGTTCTATTTTTATATTGTATATCAACTATTTTTTTCAGTAATCCCTTGTACTCATTCGGGAATACTTTATCATAATTTGGAGTACATATCGTTTTAAATGATACACGAGTATTTGCAGCAATCTCATTTATATAAAGCTCGAATATAGGTATAACCGTACTATTAAACGCAAATAGATTTGGTGCTTGATGTTTAAGTTCTAAAGTTTGATTATTAAATAAAGGATCTACCACAATTATAGTCTCTTCAAATGCTCTACGTTTTAATAACGCTTCTACTATATAACCACATCCATAACCAAAAATGATATGAGTGTGATGTAATGTGTATTGACGATCTACTAATTGTTCTGCTTCCTTAATAGGGTTATATTTACTATGTACAAAATACTCGTTTAATTTTAACGTATTATCACCATTTTTAGCTTGCAATAACTCAACACTTATATTCAAAACGTATCACCTCAATACTTCTATCAACATTTATTTAAATATTTAAAAAAACCTCTAGCCACAGCTAGAGGTTTAGCGTTTAAAATTAGCCTAATAATTGAAGAACGCCTTGTGGTTGTTGGTTAGCTTGAGCTAACATTGATTGTGCAGCTTGCATTAAGATATTGTTCTTAGTGAAGCCCATCATCTCTTTAGCCATATCTGTGTCACGAATACGTGATTCAGCAGCTGTTAAGTTTTCAGAAGTTGCACCTAAGTTGTTAATTGTGTGCTCTAGACGGTTTTGAACAGCACCTAAAGATGCACGCGTTTCAGATACACGGTTTAATGCTTTATCGATAACTGAGATTGAGTTATTAGCAGATGTTTGTGATGAGATATTGATACCTGTACCAATTTTGCTAGTACCTAATTCAGCTACATCTGTTTTAACTGCATTTACACCAAGTGCACTTGCAGACATATTACCGATGCTTAAGTTGATAGATTGACTAGAGTTTGCACCGATGTGGAACACTTTTCCACCTTTTGCTGTTGCATTGTCAATACTGAAACCAGAACCTGATTGTACTTTACCACCAAAGTTACCATTTAATAATTTTTGCGTATTGAACTCAGTGTCTGTAGAAATACGAGTGATTTCTTCTGCTAAAGAGTTGATTTCTAATTGAAGTGCAGCACGGTCAGAAGATACGTTTGTATCGTTCGCAGATTGTACTGATAATTCACGCATACGTTGTAGAATTGAGTGAGTTTCGTTAAGAGCACCCTCAGCAGTTTGGATTAAAGAAATTGAATCTTGAGCGTTTTTAGTAGCCATGTCAAGACCACGGATTTGTCCGCGCATTTTTTCAGAGATTGCTAAACCAGCAGCGTCATCGCCAGCACGGTTGATTTTGTAACCTGAAGATAATTTCTCAAGGTTTTTAGAGGCTTGAGTGTTGTTGAAAGCAAGGTTACGGTGTGTGTTTAAAGCTGAAATGTTGTGTTGAATTCTCATTTGGAATTCCTCCTTGAATGTTTGTTTTTGTCATTCCACATCCGTGTGGAATGTTTCGGATTAGGTAGTATGTATGTACTTCCTGCCCCTTACAATTTATATATCGTATTTAGTTGGAAATGTTTAATAGTTTTTCGAAAGTTTTTTTATTTTTTTATGTAATAGATTACTAATTTAAAATTATCACTTAAAAAACGTATTCTTTATTTTTTCTTCAGCTGTTCTAAGAAGCTTGAAGATGCTGTTAAAGCTTCTCTATTTTGCGCTTGAATAGCTTCAAAAACTTCTGAACGGTGTACCTTAACAGTTTTTGGCGCAACAATGCCGATTTTAATTTGCTCGCCTTCGACAGCTAGTATTTTAATTTCGATTTGATCGCCTATCATGATAGATTCATCTTTCTTACGAGAAAGTACTAGCATTATTCCGCACTTCCTTCCAATGTTTGCATTGGGTAACGTAATGGATAGGATTTATTATCTTGCAGGACAATTTGTTTACCACATCTTTTATCCATGTTAACGATTATAGGTGCCAGCAAATTAATCGTTGATTCTTGGAATGTTTCCTTCATTGTAACTATAGAGTATGTAAGTACGTTCTCTTCCTTCTCAATTTGTAGTTGCTCACGATCATCTTCGCTTATATCAAAACTGTAGTCTTTTTTGAAGGCGAACGGATAGGCAACTACAAAACCAATTTCCACATTATCAATTGATTGCAGTATCGCTAAAGGAAGTTCTGCATCTATAGGTAATAATACGAAATTTTTTTCATTCCCTAATCCAAGTAAGCCATGTTCAAATGTTAAGATGTCCTGTTCCTCAATTTCAATTTCACCTAAAAATTTAGTAGCAATTTTCATTCTTTTATACGCTCCTTTAAATGACGACATTAATGTCAACATCCGGTCTTTGTACCATTGTACCAGTTACTTTTCCTAGTGTGTATTCGTGTATTGGTTTGTTCACTTTTGCGTCAATTATTGGCTCTCTTCGCTGAATATTGACATCGGTTGTACCTGGTGTATAGTCTATTTTCACTGAACCTACTGATGGTACAAATTTAATATTAAATGGCGTACGGTGTGGACCATGATTTTGTTTTGCGATATTTTGGATAGTTGCACGGCCCTGGTCTTTACCAGCGCTGACCATCATTTGACGTCCCTCTCTCGCTCTACGTGCCATTCCCTGTAGATTCTCTTGTTTTCCTTTTTCTGCGTAGTTGGCACTTGATTCTAACGGACCTATCATCCCAATATCCCGTCTTGCCTGAGAAGAGTCTATCTTTAAAACGCCTTTAGTCGTACGAATTTCTAAAATAGCGGCTGGCTGTTCAATGTGCTGTGTTGCTTTCGGTTGTTTAATAGATTGTTGTGGTTTTGATATATTAAGGTCTAATTTCGCATCAGTTGTATGAATTTGGATTTGTGGGAGTCTCATCTGTTTCTCTCCTTTCAAGAAAAGCGTCTGAACAAAATGTCCAAACGCTTCTTTTAATCTTATTCGTTAAGATCTCTTGTCGAAATTTAAATGGCAAAACTATTTTATCTAATAAAATCTACTAATGTTTGTTGAATTATTTTTGCACCAACAGAAAGTGCAGCTTGATGAATCGATTCACTAGTAACCATCTCAGTAATAGCCTTTGCATAATCAACATCTTCATTATTAGACAATTGCTTTGTTACACCTATTTCTCGGATAGAAAGGCGATTCTCCATTAACTCCACACGATTTTGACGTGCCCCTACATCAGCCTGAGCCTCGAGAATTTTATTATGGATCGCTGTAATGTCATCGCCAGTACTTTGTTCAGCTACTCCTCCAAGCGCATTACCAATTTCCTCACCAGTAGCTGGTCCACCAGCACGATTAGGATCTAATATATCCGAAATTTTCTCCATCATTTTATCGACATCTTGAAACAGTTCAGCTCCAGGAGTATTCACTTTCATTTGAATACCATCATAAACTTCAATAACTACATCTTCTGAGTTTACTTTTGTTTGATCAATTTTACCATTTTCAAACAATGGCTGATTTGTACGTGTTCCGCTGAAAATATAACGATCCGCAATCTTGGTGTTACCTACATCCTGAATTTGCTTACGAATTTGATCGATTTCAGCTTTAATTTTCGCACGTTCTTCTGGTGTATTCGTATCGTTGGCCGCTTGAATAACAAGCTCACGCACACGCTTCATCTGCTCACCAACTTGGTTGAGCGATTCGTCTGTTGTGTCGATCCAGTTATTAACCTCATTCATATTACGTGTATATTGTTCTACTTGACCTAAATCACGGCGATAGCCCATTCCTTTTACTGCTATTACAGGATCATCAGAAGGGCGAGTAATTTTAGAACCTGAAATGATTTGATCTTGTAGCTTAGACATTTTACCATAGCTATTATTTAAGTTTAAAAGCATGTTATTCGATAACATGGATTGTGTTACGCGCATATTTTTTAAAAGCCCCTTTCTATCTTAATGCTAGAGTATTTTCTATAGTCCTACACGGCCCATGCCGTTAATGATTTTGTCTAATGTTTCATCGACAACTGTAATCATACGTGCGTTGGCATTATATGCTTGTTGGAACGTAATCATATTTGTCATTTCCTCATCAAGGGACACGGAACTTACTGAGGCACGATTACCAGAAAGTGTTACTAATAATTTTTCAGAAGTCATGTTTAAGCGATATGCTTCTTCACCATCAGTTCCTAGTTTACCGATCATTCCTTGATAGAAAGAGTTAAATGTCGCACCATTTAACTCACTTTGGCTTTTGGATTGAAGATTAGCAAGTTCAAGTGCCCATTTACCATTTCCTTCTTCATTCTTTGCATCAGATGCGGCTAATTTAGAAGGATCTTTTATAAAAATATCATTTACAATAATATTGCCTGCAGTTATTGGTGATCCGTCTTTCGTAGTAAAGAAATCTATATCATTTTGAACACCTGTTAAATCATAGCCTTGCTTATGCATTTTATTGAAGGCTTCAGCAAATTTAACTGCCAATTCATTAAGGTCTGCTAATGTTTCTACGTAATAACCTTTTGGCCCATCTGCACTATCATATCCGTACGAATCAATAAGAGATAATAGTTTCCCTTTACCTGGTTCTAACTGGTCATATGTAATTGATTCTGTTGAGCCCAACCCGCTTACTTGGATAGATGAGAACATATTGGACAAGTTTGTGCCATCAATTTGCTTTGAACCACCCGGATTTGCTACATTGCCATTTACTTCTAAATTAGCATAGTCTTTACCATTCACTAGCTCAATCTCTTTATCTGTTCCATATGGTTTAAATACAACTGTCAGGCTTCCTTCAGCCACTGAACTAGCATTTCCGCCAGATTCTACACGTTTAATGGATACAGGTATGTAATTATTTAATTCATCGATTAAAACATCACGCGCATCGTATAAGTCGTTCGGTACATGACCATTTGGCTCTACTTCCTGAACTTGTTTATTGATGGCAGCAATTTGCTTTAAGAGTGAGTTAATACGATCCGTCGCTACATTTATTTCATTCCCTAAGTTACCTTGAACTGTTTTTATCTGCTTGTCCATATATCTAAATGATTCAGCTAGGTGTTCAGCTCGTTGCATCGCTACTTTACGAGAGGCTGCATTTTCCGGATTTGTACTGACATCTTGAAGCCCTTTCCAGAACTGTTCTAATGCTGCGTTTAAACCAAATTGAGACGGTTCGTCCATTATATCTTCCATTTGAGAAATTGCATTTGAACGTGATTCCCAATAGCCTAGCTTGTTTGTTTCTTGACGGACTTGACGGTCGATAAATTCGTCACGAACACGTTGAATCGATCCCGCTTCTACCCCTGTTCCGAGATGTCCCGGATAGTTAGGTTGATTTAAACCTGCTTGAGGGAAACCTTGCGTCGCTTGCATATTTACTCGTTGGCGAGAGTAACCTAATGTATTTGCATTGGAAATATTATGTCCAGTTGTATATAAAGCTGTTTGTTGTGTAAATAAACCGCGTTTACTTGCTTCTAAGCCCATAAATGTTGAGCGCATTTTTTTTCCTCCTTTTTTGAACGTTTATAATTTCAAGCAAATGTTTCTTGCATAGGTGCAAGAAACTATGCTTGAGAATCAAAAAATGATTTTTTACCAACCTTATTTGTTCCGCGTATTTCACTACCAGAGTAGTTCATTTGCTCGGTTTGAGGTCGTAAGGAACCCATTGTCAGATTGACAAATTGTAGTGATTGAAACACTAGTTTTTGATTTAAATCGTTTTGTTTTTTTAAGTCGTTGATAATTTGCAATAATCGATTGCGAACAGCTGAGAGCGTGTCTTTTTCAGTCTGTTGTTCAGCAGCCTCGATGACATCAGCGACAGTTGCTTTGTCAGTTGAAGCAAATCCTTTTGCCCCAAGGTAATCCGTTACCTGTTTCTGACGCTGTTGCTCGAGCTTATCGATGGCCGCTACATGTGCCTGCTCATCCTTGAGCATTTGGTCCAGTGCTTCGATATCACCAGCTGTAATGATTTCAGTTTTTTTTATGGCTAGTTCAAGTAAGCTTTTATGCATTCTTTCTAGTTTTGTTAGTGTAGAACAAATCGTTTCTACAGACATATTGCGAAGCACCCTTTCTGATATTCCTTAGAAACGATAATATTTCAGCATATCTTCTGCCACTTTACGAGCGTCCACTTTGTATTCGCCAGAAGCGATATCTTCTTTTAATTGTTTTACGCGTTCTGCACGCTCTGTGTTGTATGTTGAAATCCCTTGCATCTCTTGTGCAGTCTTTGAAATTTCGATTTTATCTGCGAAGGATGCCTTGTTAGTGCTTGATTGTACATTGCGCACCTGATTATTATAGGCGTTCACTGCATTAATCCCATATGATGTAATTTTCATGTAATCCCCCCTATCTAAAAAGCTTATCTACCTATTATTTCGGATTGTCTCACATAATGTTAAGTTTTCAAATATAAAAAAGTGTGCTAATTTTGTTTAAAATTAACACACTTTAGTCCTATCAATTATGCCTCGGTATAATTGAGATATAAGATGTTAGCCTAAAATCATCGATTCCAGGTGTTTTCACAGGATGTGAAGTTCTTAGACTGAGTTCCTCTATTTCACCGGGAGTTTGGACACTCGCTGAAAGAAGTTAATGTTTTCGATCTGCGTGATAGGTTACACGATCACGATCTGCCACACTCTCACGGAACTCCTTCGCCGCTTCGAATGTACGTAGCTCTGACTTCAATTCATCCTGACATTTTGTACAAAGCTTGCCTGTTGTCGTTAGATGACCGCAGTTATCACATGGATAGCCAAGATTCGGGAACATCGCAGGCTGTAAACGCCCCTTGCGTACCCATTTATACAATAGCTCCTCTTCAGCTCCTGTTGCCTCAACAATACGTTCCACTGTCGCCGCACGGTTTTCACGTTTACGTAAAAAGCGATAAACGATTTGATATAAATCTTCTTCAGATTGAGCGCATTTATGACATACTTCTCTGACCCCTATATAATTAAAAAACTCATTACATTTCGGACAATTGCGAACCTCTGCCATCTACTCTTCCTCCTCTTAAATCAATTTCGCCTTGGCGTAATTGCGTCCGGATTTTGAATTGTGCAGGGCACAATTCATTCCTTTCAAAATCCGTGACATCCGCCGGAGGCTTTATCTTCGAATGAAGATAACAACAAAATACGAATCTTATATATTCGTAATCTATTATACACAATGCATTAGCATTTTCATCCATTAATTAGTGTGAAGCTTTTGACATTTTCAGCACCTGCATTTAATAAAACCTCAGTAGCATGCCTTAAAGTCGTTCCTGTAGCTTTTATATCGTCAAAAAGAAGATATTCTTTATGCCTTACTTGTGCTCCTTCTATCAGGTGGAAAAGAGGAGCTGCTTGTATTCGTTGCTCTCTATTTCTGGAGCTTTGCGTTTCTATCGTCGTCTTTTCTAATAGTTGCAAAAAGGGAATATTAGCAGCCTTTAATAACTCCTCCATATGCGAAAAGGTACGTTCCCTTTGCTTAAGGCGGTGCATAGGAATCGGTATAATGGTTGCTTTTTCATGCTTCAATCGTGCATGTAGCTCCTGCCGAAATACTTTAGCAAGTGCGACATCCTGAAGAAATTTATATTGATGCAAATAATCCTTCATCGCATCGTTATATTGGTAAAGTGCTGTAGCTGTTGAGGAATATTCAAATCGAGCTAAGCATCTATCACAGATAGTTGGTTGAAATTGTTTTGTTAAAAGTAGTTTCCATGAGATTGCTGATTGCAAAGGCTGTGAGCATAATAAGCACAGTGTTTCAATTTTATTCATTATAAAAATCCTTTCTTATTATAATAAAGAATTTTTGTCCGTGCATCATCCATTTCAGTCGTAATGCCATGATGAAAAAATACGACGTCTCCATCTGCAAAATCGATATTTCGACCAACTCGCCCAGCGATTTGTATGAGTGCACTTGAAGTAAAAATGGTTGATTCTGCCCCAATCACTGCAACCTGTACATTCTTGATCGTAATCCCTCTTTCTAAAATGGTCGTAGTCAGTAAACCCGGAACTTCTCTCTCACGTAGTTTAAGCACTTTTTCTTTACGTTCAGGATCTTCTGCATGTACTGCCATGATGCTGTCGTCTAATAATTGAAAAAGAGGTGTAGCTATTTTCATTAACTCTACTTTTGGGAAAAATAATAGAAATGGCTCTTTGCGTACAAGGCGCTCCTCTGTCCATTGTTTCAGCTTTCGTGGGATCTTTCCTCGTTTCAAGCTTTTTTCATAGCTCCATAGGGAATGAAATCGAGGGACTGGTAATGGACGATCATGATAGCGCTTCGGGATAAATGAATAAGAATTATTTTGATACTGAGTAAGTAGTTTATGCGAAGGGGTTGCCGTGACCAACAATAGTGGTGTATTTTCCGTTTTTGCCTTTTGCACTGCCCTTTGCAACGTTTTATCAAATGTATACGGAAAGGCATCAGCCTCATCAACAATCATGACGTCAAACGCTCGTTCAAACCGATAAAGCTGATGAGTTGTCGCCAACACAAGCTGGGCATAGCCCTCCTGCTTCGGTGATCCACCATATAATGCATGGATTATCGTTTGCGGGAAAACTTTTTGAAAGCGTGGATATAACTCTAACACTACATCTGTCCGAGGCGTAGCGATACATACTCGCAAGCCCTGCTCTAACGCATAATGAACAGTCGGGAAAAGTAGCTCTGTTTTTCCAGCCCCACATACTGCATGGATAAGATGGGAACGCCTTGCCTTGACACTTTCTAGCATTCCATTTGCTGCCTGCTGTTGTAGCACTGTAAATTGCCCTGCCCATTTGAGTGAATGCTTTCTTGTCCTAATTGCGCGAGGGCCTGTCCAAAGCATCAATTGCGTACAGCTACTCACTCTCCCGATATTCAGACATTGTCTACAATATATACATTGCTGCTGGCACTTTGAACAATCAAACGTTGTAAAGTGTTGAGGATTTTCATTATGGCAACGATTGCATTTTAGATATGGCTCTTTTTGAATTCCTTCTATTATATGAAAGTATTGATGACTGATTGATTTCTCGATATCCTCCTTTGAAAATGGGGCATGCTCCTTTAACCAAATACGTCCTTCATGAAAATCTCGTAATGCAGGTGGCAACAACCAACCTTTATATGTCATTACTTTGCTCCTTTCATGCGCTTTTTACCGGCGATTTTTGTTATCGGCGATGTTCTACGGTTTATCAGCGATTCTCGTTCTTCTTCCGGAGAGAGGGAAATTTCCTACATAAAAAAACGGTTCTAAGTCAAATATTGGGGTGGTGCAATCTTTTAGCACATTAACCCAGATGAACCCCATTTCTTTATACTTTAAATTTAATAAGATTTTTGCTCGAAAGTGATCGAAACGTCGAAAGCCATATGCATTCCGTTTCATCACTTTTGTTTTATT
>NZ_JBNNUX010000001.1:423999-450248 GCF_050280145.1 Lysinibacillus sp. NPDC093688 | reverse complement strand
AGTATATTGTTTTATTGCATAAGACAAAGTTGTGTTATAGAGTGTACGGGCAATTTCAAAACGTTTTAATAGGATATCCTTTTGCCATATATCTAGAAGTAACTTGAGTTCTATAATAAAACAATCTTTCTTCCATTTCGTCATTACCCGTCACCCCTCTCTTTTTTCGATTATTCACAATATACAATATAAACATATGTTCTATAAAGAAAAAGCACTTCATTCCTCCCACTTCTGAAGAAGTAGGCTTCCTGAAGCTCACTTCTGTGAGTATTTATATAATGGATATATCACCTTTCAAAAAAGTGAACTAGTATTTTAATAAGGATAGGTAAATATTTGTGAAGCATTATAAAGAATATACGTATTTCCTTCATGATCCAATGCATGTATCACCGCTATTTCTAATTTAAGAGGAACTGATACTAATTGCGCATCATTTGAATCGACTGCTTTCTCAATACGCTCGTCTCCTGTGTCTATTATTAATTTTTCAACGTTATGATTGTTAAGTAATGGAATAACAATTTGGTGAATGTCTTTTAAATAAACAGCATCATTCATTTTATTTTCTTCACTCACTAAGTAGAATTCTAATGCATAGCCTTTTCCATCATTCTTGAAAATGGAAATACATTGATAATGCTCATTTGAAAAATAGCCCATTCTATACTGACGGATCGTTATTATGTCATTTAATTTCATACTAGTAATAGGACCCCATTTAATAGCATTCTGAATGTCTGCTTCATTCTGTACGTAAATGCGGTACCCAATTTGTTCAGACATATTCCCCAAAATGGCAATAATAATGATGATACATAGTAATACACGCCAAAACCATTTTTTCATGAAAGCAACTAATGCGAAAATGAATAAAAAGACCGAACACAGTAATCCTACTACCATCCAAGGTTGTGTTAATACGCTATAGTCTTTCACCCTCCCAGACTTTTCTGGATAAAGATTTGAATCGGTAAGCGCGGTCGTCATTGGTTGGCTATCATGTTGGAAAAGCATCATCTTTAAGCCAATGATCAGACAAGCTGATACGACTACTGTTAGGATAATTGGAATTAATGGTGTTCGCTTCTTCGTTTTTTGACGAATTTTTTGAAACGTTTTTACATGGCTTTCGTGAGCGAATTTACCTTCCTTATACATGTTATTGATGGCATTACGAATCTGATCCATATTCGAATCCCTCCTCCAATAGCGTGAAGCCAACCATTTGACGCGCTCGCCTTAATCGTGTTTTCTGGTAGCTTTAGCAGTTCTGCAATGTTCTTTAAAGGAAACTCCGCAAAGTGAAATAATAGTAGTACATCTTTGTATTTCGTTGGAAGTTTTTCAATCGACGCCACTAGCAATGCATCCGTCTCTCCCAGCAATACTTCCTCTTCAGGATTATCGGATAAGCTCTTTAATTTACTCCAGTAATCAATAAATTGTATTTTTTTATAGCGCCAGCTTGAAAGATAACTATGACACTTGTTAATCGCAATGCGATATAAGTAGGTTTTGACGGAAGCTTCTTCACGAAATTGTTCCATTTTCTCATATATATCAATTATGCCTCGGCATAATTGCGTCCGGAATCGACTTTGTGCTTGCACAAAGAACTCCTTTTCGATTCCGTGACATCCGCCGGAGGCTTTAACTTCTTTCAGCGGGTGTTTTAAACACCCGCTGAAAGAAGTTAACAAATGTGTCTTGGACCAAATCCTCTGCTACTGCCCAATCTTGAACATATGTAAAGCAAACGCGTAATAAATAATCTCCATACATTGTCATAGCTCTAGATAAGTGAGCATCCTTCTGTTCTTTTGCCATGTTGCTCGCCCCCACAAAAGCATTTACAGTTAGACTGCTGAACAATGAAAAAGTTTCATAAAAAAATCAATTTCCCCATGAAACTTATATGTTAAAGAGAGTCATTTCCCTCCACTAAAGCTTTTAAGCTAGCGAGAGAAGCCTCATAACCGCTCGTATTAAAAGTGACCGTGGTGCCATTTTGATCTTCCTCTAATAAAATAGAGATCAGTGATTCTTCTATACTTAAGTAAAACGAAAACTCTCGATTCGGTGTTACATGTTTAATTGTTAACACCATCGGTAATTTCTCTGCAAGCTGATTCTGTTCATTCGGCAGTAACGTGAAAACAATCTCTTCTCCGGCCTCTAATTTAGGGATTTCCCAAGTTGAATCTTGGGCGTACCATTGCGACAATAGCAGCTCCTCTGTGACAGCTCGCCAAACTGTAGCAATACTTGCGTCAATCCAAATTGAACTTTTTTCTTGATCCATCCTTGTATTCCTCCGTTTGCTGAACTTATGCCTTTTCCCCTCATTTTATCCTATTATTGGAATTAACAACACTAAGAAATAAAAAAGTGTGTTTTGACAATTACTTGCTCAAAACACACTTTTTTAGGTCTTTTCTTATGTTCTACGCATATACGCTTTCACTGTTAGTGGCGCAAAGATGGCCACAACCACAGCAGCTCCAATGAGTGAGGCTGATAAATCCCAACCTATTGTTCCTGAATTCGTCAGTTCTCTGACGGCCGTAACGAGATGTGAAATCGGATTAATTTTCACAAACCATTGTAGGAAATCTGGCAAAGTTTCTGCTGGAACAAAAGCATTAGAAAGAAATGTTAGTGGAAATAGAACGAGCATAGAAATTCCCTGTACACTCGAAGCTGTTCGAGCAATCACACCAAAGAAGGCAAAGATCCAGCTTATCGCCCAGGAACACACAATAACTAAAAGCCCCGCAAGTACAACGTGTTCCAATCCACCTTCTGGTCGATACCCCATGATATATCCCATAGTAAATGTAAGAACAGTTGCAATTGTATAACGAATGGTATCCGCCAATAAGGCCCCTGCCAATGGAGCAATGCGTGCGATTGGTAGTGATTTAAATCGGTCAAACACCCCTTTATCCATATCTTCCCGCAATTGGACTCCTGTGACGATTGAGGTAGTGATGACAGTCTGCACGAGAATTCCTGGAATGATGACTGGTAAATAGTTTTGCACATTCCCCGAAATGGCTCCCCCAAAAATGTAGGTGAACATCAGCGTGAAAATAATCGGCTGAAGCGTTACATCGAACAATTGCTCAGGTGTACGTCGAATTTTTAAGACACCCCGGTAGGCCATCGTGAGCGAATTTCTTATAGATTGATTGATACTTGGCCTGCGTAACAATCCACGTCCAACTGGAGATTTTAACGTATTACTTTTCATACTCTTTCCTCCTCAAGTTGGGGGCCATTTTCTTTCACATCATTACCAGTGATTGTTAAAAACACTTCATCTAAGGTCGGTTTTTGTACACTAAACTCGTCAAGTTGAATTCCTTTTTGGCGAAGGGCAATTAGTAAATCCGTCACTCGGTCAACATCTGCCATTGGGGCCGTAATTTTCCCGACATCCTGTGAAATGGTTGTTTTCACTTGAAGTATATGTTCTACTGTTTCACGAGCAGCCAACATTTCCTGTGAATTTTGAATGCTCAAATGTAAGGATGAAGTACCAACAGATGCTTTTAACTCATCGACTGTCCCTTCCGCAACCACGCGCCCATGATCTATAACCGCAAGCCGATCCGCCAGCTCATCTACCTCTTGCAAATACTGTGTCGTTAACAGGACAGTTGACCCTGTATCTACTAAACGACGAATCGTATCCCACATTTGATTACGTGTTCGTGGATCTAGCCCCGTCGTCGGCTCATCTAAGAAAATCAACGGTGGCTGTGCGATTAGACTTGCTGCCAAATCCAAGCGACGACGCATACCACCAGAGAAATTTTTCAAAGGACGTTTAGCTGCTTCTGTTAAACCGAACTCTTCCAGTAATTCAGCTGCTTTATTTCGGGCCTCTTTACGTCCCAATCCTTGTAAACGAGAGAAGATTATTAAATTTTCCGTTGCACTAAGTGACTCGTCAACTGAAGCATACTGACCAGTGACGCCAATTAATTGACGTACAATATGTGGCTCTTTCACTATGTCATAACCGAATATTCGTGCCGAACCAGCATCTGCTCGTAGAAGCGTTGCTAGCATTCTAATAGAAGTTGTTTTTCCTGCTCCGTTAGGACCAAGTACACCATAGATCGTGCCAGCACGAACGTTTAGATCGACACCATCAACAGCTCGATTTTCTCCAAAATGTTTGACTAGGCCACGTGCTTCAATAGCCCACTCACTACTCTCGAACGGGCTTTTCATTCCATTCACATTCCCCATTTCTAGTCCTCCTTCATTCATTACCATCAGTTTTTTATAGAATTTTGTCTATAAATGGATGATACAACAAGTTTATGAACTGAATGTGAACCGAATAATCTACGTCATTCATTTAATTTGATCGGCTGTATATTTAGTAAGCAATCTCCATGATATTACAGTATTTCTGAACTAACCTTTGTATTTTTCGTTGCCCTATGTAAATTCATTGCACCTATCGCTACAAAGGCTGCGACAATTTCCAGCGCCAATTGATAACTTGAAAAAAAAGTTACCATGAATCCAAATAATGTAGGAGCAATGACGATAAAAAATTGATTCAGCGTCAAAGCAGCACTCACAGTTAGACCAACATATTGTGGATTCGATTGCTCGGTCACACAGGCAATAAACAATGAATACCAGCCAAGTGCTACGAAGCCTAATATAAAACTAAATAACAGCATCAACATTTTCGCATGTATCATAAATGGTAAAATGACTGTAAGTATAACTGCACTAGCCATTACGATCATTAAAAAATATTCTCGCTTCTGCGCAAAAAATTGATCACTAATCCAAGCAATGGCTACCCTACCAATCATTCCACCGATTAATACAAGGCTTAAATATTGTCCCGCTTCCGTTAAGGAATAACCTCCCTCTTGATGTAAATAACTCATAAAATGCGCAACGAGTATCATTTGTAAGGTCATCATCACGATTCCTACAATATAGATTGGATATAAACTCTTATTATTTTTAATGGCCATGAGCTTCTCTTTAAAAGTGACAGATGTTGCAGCTACTGTTACACGTTCTTTAGGCTCCTGATATATCAGTAAAAAGAGCAGACCGCCAGCAATTGCTACGAATCCTTGTACAAGATGCACCGATGTCAGGCCATAATGATAGTACATATAAGTGAGAATGACCGATGCTAGGGCTCCTCCAATTGGAATGCCTGTTTGTCGAATGCCAATCGCCAGCCCACGGTGTTTGTCTGGAAACCATTTCACAATCGCCGTGCTCCCCCCCGTTTGCGCACTGCCGTACCATACACCTACGATTAATAATAAAAATAACAACACCACATAATTATTGACCAACATGAGTAGTAAAGCCGCGAGCCCTAACAATACGGAACCCCATCCGATAATTTGCTTTTCCCCTCTTTTATCCATTAAATAACCGAACAGAATCATCGAGAAGATTGGGCCAATATTAACGGCAGAGACGATAAAACCTGTTTGTAGCGATGATAAATTCCATTCAATTTGATAAAATGTGGCGATTGGTCCCATGCCGTACGTCACAAAAGTTGCCGCAGTTTGAGACAGCGTAGCCACTAATACAATGACCCACTTATAATATGTATTCATAAAAATTCCTCCTATGCTCTTACACTGATTCATAATAACTTTACGTATTTGAGTTTACGCTTCCCCTATGAATGCGTAAAATGGAGGAAAGTGATAGTGGCTATCAAAAAATTTTATAGGTGTGTGACATACAACATGAACATAGAAGAAATAGCATTAAAAATTGAGATTTTGGAGAGGCAAAATCTTAGTAAATCCGCTGAAATAAAGAATTATACTCAATCTGCCTTAACCTCTAAAGTGAAGAAAATGGAGGCTGAAATTGGTCAGGAAGTGTTTAAGCGTACACCGCAGGGCTTGAAGATTACAGCTGTAGGAATACACTATTTAAAATTTTTAAAGCTGATGACACAAGAGTACGATGAATTTTTACAAGAGATTGGTTCGGCACAAACAAATTCAAAAATTAACTTCGGCACTTCCCATACAACAATCAAAATTTATGGCGCACCCATTATGAATGCCTTGCAAACAAATAATATTCCGTTAGATGTCGATTTCACTGTGGAATCAAGCACTTCCTTAAATGAAAAAATACATAATGCCGAAACGGACTGTGCACTGACGAGTAATCCTATTAAACACTACCCTGATTTAAATTATGACAGGATTGCATCAGAAACATTTGAAGTCATTTCGAACAATTCACATTTTATTAATTTTGAGGAAGGTTCACCTGTTACACTACTTGTGTTGAGCAGAGGCTGTATGTATACACGTGCGATGGTGGAGTGGTTAAATAAGAACCAAGTGCCATTTACAATGAAAGAAATAAAATCGGTAAGTAGTATCCTTGATTTCCTACAAATAGACAATACGATGGCTGTGTTAAATACGAAACTAATTAATCTGTATAACTACTCCAACATTCACTATTACGATTTGCCACAGCTAAATAAAATTATCGAAACTGTCTTTATTTACAAGAAGAACGAAAGTAAACAGTCTTCTATTTTTCAATTAAAACATGTTATTGAATCATTGCTAGAAGACCCTATCGAACAAAGCTAGTTCGATAGGGTCTTGATTAATTTATCGGAACAATTATATGTTTTGTCGCCCTACTTTTAAAATTTATCGCCTAACTTTTTAAATTTATTACCCAACTTTTTAAATTTATCACCTAACTTTTTTAATTTATCGCCTAACTTTAATTTATCACCCAACTTTTTTAATTTATCGCCTAACTTTAATTTATCACCAGCATTATTAATTTTTCTTGATCTTATTTAAAGAAAAACAAAATTCGGTCCCTTCTTCGTTTGAATGGAGTGAGTAGTTTACTTGAAGAATTCTAGCGATGTCATCAATTATCTTCAAGCCTAGACCTTCTCCTCCACGATTATGTTCAAAGCCAGTACCATCGTCAGTCATGAGAACCTTATGATCTTTAATCGTGATCTCAAGCTTTGTAGCTTTTGAATGTTTCAAGGTGTTTTGGAACACATTATCGAACATTCGTTGTAGCCATAGTTCATTACTCGTCCACACTAAATGAGTATCCTTTGGATGATAGATTAATTCGATGTTTTGCATTCGATATAAATAGCTCCATTTTTTGATCATCGTTTCGAATAATATCGTGAGTTGCACTTCTTCCTGTACGATATAAGAATTCTCCATTGTATCTAAAGACTGCCAATTCAATTCATTCGTTAAACTAGCGATGTATTGAATTTGTTCATTCAAAGACTCCACTAATTTTGGTTGTTCCATAAAGGCATCTTCTAGATAAAATAATTGTAAACGGATCGCTGTTAACGGTGTATTAATGTCGTGTCTTAGCTTTTGTAGTAGCTCTTTTTGTAGCTCCTGCTGTTGTTGAAGCTCTAATTCTCGATAGGTAGTCCGCTCAATTAGTATATTAACGGACTGAATTAACTGGCCAATTTCATCTTCACTGTCAGCCGCTAATGTACTCGGTGTTCTTTCATTACTCGCTAAGTCACGAATCGTTTTGTTGAGCATATTAATTTTCGTTAGTAATGAATTGATCGATTTCGAAAATAAAAATGCTAACAAACATAATGATAGGAAGAACACAATCAGCATCGTTGGATAGGCGAAAGATTCATGGAATGGAGTGCCTTTATTTCTAGTTTTAAAGGCGAATTCATACATAATAGACATCGACACACTGATCCCTAACAAGACGATTGGAACACTGATGATGGCGGTAAATAATAATAAACGATATTTTGTTTTTAATGTCATTTCTTTATGTAGGTATTTAATCGATACCCTTCTCCGTAAATATTTTGTAGGATGGTACCGGATGTATCATTCATTTTCGTTCTGATCTTTTTGATGTGGACATTGATGATATTTTGATTGCGATCTTCAAGCGGCCATAAATAGTCAAAAAAATGATCCTTCGTTAACACCCTATCCTTGTTGTCAAATAAATAAAAGAAGATTTTACGTTCGATCGCAGTTAATGCTATTTCATCATGTATATTATTTTTAAATAATTTACGATGCTCGCTATCAATTAATAGGTGTTGGATCTGTGTAAATGTACCATACTGCTGCTCTAGCATTTTCTGCATTCTTAAAAGCAGCTCTCTCGGATCAAATGGTTTTGTCATATAATCTTCCCCAACGGTTAACCCTTGTAGCTTACTCTCAATATCATTGCGAGCAGATAAAAAAATAATGGGGATATTTAAGCCTAGGCTTTTAATGTTCTTTGTCAGCTGATAGCCATCTTCCCCTGGGAGCATAATGTCCATGATGACTAAATCTATTTGATGGATTATGTTCATCATTTCTCGACCATCTGTTTTCCATACAACGTCGTAGCCTTCACGTTGTAGTATTTTTTGCATCAAATCGCCAATCATTGGGTCGTCTTCTACTATTAAAATCGTAAATCCTTTCATTCCCTCGACCTTTCCTTGTTATCAACTTTAGTCTTCATAAATTCTATAGCAAGCTTATAAATCTCATCAGGCTTATATAAATAGATACTATGGGTACCACTTAATACTTTCACATCCGCTATGCTAATTTGCTCGGCAAATTCCGCGTATTTCTGGCTATGGTACTTCGTAAATTTCGAATCTTTATTTTGTTCAGCAATGGCATCTATCAATAAAATAGGTGTGTCTTTTGGTTTCGGAAGCTCTTCTGATTTTAAACTATTTTCGTACACATGTAATAGCTCATTTTTCATATCATCATTAAACAATTGTTTATAGGATAGCGCTTTGTAAATTTCTTTTTCTTTCTCATTTAAAAACGATTGCTTGATCACTTGTTGATTGTACACTTTCGAAGGTGTTAATCGATGTACGCCCAATTTCGTTAGCAAATTCATTCCTTTAACTGTCCAGTAGTCGACTGCCCCCATTTTATGCTCCACATATTGACTTGGCAAACCAATATCAAGCGCAATTATCCCCTTAATTTCTTCGGGATATTTTTGTGCCCAATAAATAGCTTCAACCCCTGAAATGGAATGAGGTACTAATATATAAGGAGGCTTATTTCCACTTTTCAAGAGCGCTTCTCTCGTTTGCGCTAACATTGTATCTATAGCTCGTTCGTCCTTCGAGACATCGCTATACCCATACCCCGCTCTTTCAATAACAGCAATCTTATGTTGTTGCGAAAATTTACTATACAGCCCTTTCATTTCATAAATGGGTGCCGCAACCCCTGAACCTGCGATAAATACATAAGTATCCTGACCATTGCCCTCCGTGTAAACATTGATTTTTTGATGATCGACCTCAACAAGTGTTCCTTTATTGTCTAGTAATTCCGATTCCATATGTAGCTGATATCGATGATAACTAAATATCCCCACTAGTCCAATAAGCAAAACCGCTATAAAAAAGATACCTATTTTCTTAAACAGTTTTTTCATACAATTCCCCTTTCAGTTGATAATGAAAGGATAAACAATAAAAATAAATTTCTAATAAATTTTTTCTATAATTTTGAGTTGAATTCCGTTCCGACTGGGCATTGTCCCGGGGGCGTCGGGTCAACAGATGTTTTTTGTGCGAGAGCGCGGTGCAACGTAGCGGCAGCAACAGGAAGTTGGTCATGAAGGCGTTATCACAGGACATGATGCTTTTAGCCTTCGTTCCCCTCCCGCTTCACTCGCGGGGCTCGCTCCAATCAACTCTTATATATGCTTTAACAAGGTCATCCCCATTTTTTCGTGATTAAGCTAATAAAAAAGCTGTCTAAAAGTGTTTAACTCCACTTAGACAGCGCTTGATCCTAGAAAATTATTGATCGGGATAGGTCTCTTGTAAAAAGGATACAGATCGTTGGATGAGCGACTTTAATATCTCCACATCAATATCCGCTAGTTTATTTATATAAACACAAGCTTTACCTGTTGTGTGTTTACCAAAAGCCTTTAATAAATTGTCTCGCTCACTGTCACCTGGTGCAAAATATAAACTGATTTTAGCTTTTCGAGGAGAGAATCCAACTAAAGGTGCATCGCCTTCATGTCCAGATTTATATTTGTAATGATATTTACCAAATCCTATAATGCTTGGCCCCCACATTTTTGCTTCATACCCTGTTACTTCAGCAAAAATATCCAATAGTCGGTAAGCATCTTCACGCTTTTTAGGGTGATCCACGTTTTCAATGTATTCAATGACACTCTCATCCGTTTCTTTTGTTTTTAATTCGTACATTTTAATACCCCACCTTAAAGTTGAATTTTGATGCATCATAACATTTCCAAATGCCTTCCACAATAGCTAAAAACAAAAACTGTCTAATAAGTTTTTACATACTTACTAGACAGCCTTCTTTAACTTATTCCACTTGCTCCAGTAAAAGTTTTTGCTGGAGATTACTATACATACCTTGTTTTTGCATGAGCTGCTCGTGATTACCCTGCTCAACAATTTCACCTTGTTGAATAACAAGAATTTGGTCTGCATTTTCGATTGTTTTTAAGCGGTGTGCAATGACAAAGCTTGTGCGCCCCTGCATTAAATGC
Source organism: Lysinibacillus sp. NPDC093688 (assembly GCF_050280145.1). Lineage (NCBI taxonomy): Bacteria > Bacillati > Bacillota > Bacilli > Caryophanales > Bacillaceae > Lysinibacillus > Lysinibacillus sp. NPDC093688. The sequence goes on along the minus strand of NZ_JBNNUX010000001.1, from coordinate 439,646 downwards.
TGGAGACCTTTTTGAATATCAACCTCTGTTTGCGTATCCACACTGGATGTAGCTTCATCCAAAATTAAAATATCTGAATTTTCAAGAATTTCCCGGGCAATAGCCAGTAATTGCCGTTGACCTTGACTCAAGTTTGCCCCACCTGCCTGCACAGGTGTATCATATTGTGCTGGTAAATGTTTAATAAAATTATGGGCATTTGCGATTTTTGCCGCTTCTTCAACCTCTCCATCTGTAGCATCAAGTTTACCGAAACGAATATTTTCACGAATCGTTCCTGAGAATAAATACGTATCCTGTAGGACTACACCTACTCTTTGACGGATTGTTGCCATTTTATAATCCTCGATGTTATGACCATCAATCAAAATTTCACCTGCATCAACATCATAAAAACGAGTTAACAAATTGATAATCGTTGTTTTACCTGATCCCGTTGGACCGACAAGAGCAATGGTTTCACCCTTCTTGGCTTGGAAGCTAATATTTTTCAGTACTGGATTCTCTGGCAAATAGCTGAAGGATACATTGCGAAATGCCACATCCCCTTTTAGACTTTGGCAATCAATGGCATTCTTTTTATCTGCTACTTCCGAAGATTCATCTAAAATTTCGAAAACTCTTTCTGCCCCTGCAATCGCCGACTGGAAGGTATTTAAAAGATTAGATAACTGATTCAATGGACGGAAAAACTGACGAGTATACGTGACAAATGCGGCGATAACCCCAACTGAAACGATCCCTTTTACCGATAAAAATGCCCCTGTGCCAATGACAACAGTTAAACCTAAGTTATTCATAAAATTATTAATGGGGCCTAGTAGACCTGAAGTAATTTCTGCTCGCTGTGCCGAGTGACGGAGATTTTCGTTCTGCTTATGGAACGTCTCAATCGTTTGTTGTTCTGTCCCAAAAAGCGTCACAACTTCTGCACCCGTAATCATTTCCTCAATATACCCGTTCAGCTTCCCTAAATCACGTTGACGTGCCGCATAGTTTTTACTACTACGTTTAACAATTTGCTTCGTCGTAAAAACAATTAGAGGAATAATAGTCAGCGTCACGATTGCTAGCTGCCAGCTTAGAGAGAACATAGCAATACTAACACCGATTACCGTTAAGATTGACGATACGATTTGTGTCACACTTTGTACAAGTGCCGTATTTAAATTATCGATATCATTTGTCACACGGCTCATTAAATCACCGAGTGCTCGCTGATCGAAAAATCTCAGTGTTAACATTTGTAGCTTTTTAAACAGTTCAAGACGTAATGTGCGAATTGTTTTCATCGCCACATGAATCATGACATATGTTTGTAGCCACGTAAAAATAGACGCAGCTGTATAAATAACTGCTAGCACAATACCTAAACGAATCGTACCGGCAATATCTTTTTTCATAATATATTCATCAACGATATGTCCGATTAAGTACGGTCCTGCTAAGCTTAAAAATGTAGAAGCTACTACAAAGAATATAGAGAAATAAAGTCCTATTTTTTGCTGCTTCACATAATGCCACACACGATTGATCGTGGCTTTTTGATTTCTAGCTTTTTCAGCTGGCCCAGCCATACGTGGTCCGCGTCCAAAATTCATTTGCTTTGGTTGACTTTGACTCATTGTTGTACACCAGCCTTTTGCTGTGAAGCGTAAATTGCTTGGTAGAATTTATTATTCTGTAATAATTGTTGATGTGTGCCTTGACCAACAATTTCGCCGTCCTCTAATACTAAAATCAGGTCTGCCTCTTGAATAGAAGCAATTTTAGACGCTACGATAAACGTCGTTGTGTCATTATAATGAGTGCTAATAGCTTGCTGAACATGTTTTTCAGAGGCACTATCAAGAGCAGATGTTGTATCATCCAACACTAAAATAGCAGGCTGCCTAACGAGTGCACGCGTTAACGCTAATCGCTGCTTTTGACCGCCAGAGAGATTGGTTGCCCCTTGTGAAAGTTCATGCGCTAACCCTTTATCCAGTCGGTCCACAAATTCAGTGGCACATGCTGCATCTAGAGCTTGCTGTAATTCCACCGACGTTGCATACTCCTTACCAAGACGGATATTATGGTCAATTGCACCTGAGAACAGTAATGCTTTTTGAGAAGTAAAACCGATATGTTTGCGTAAAGTGGATAATGCATAATCCTTTAGAGGCTTTCCATCCAAGTGTATTTCTCCACTCGTTGGATCAAACAAACGTGGTAATAGCTTCACTAGCGTTGATTTTCCACTACCTGTTTTTCCTATCAGACCTACCGTTTGCCCTGGCTTCACGGAAAATGTAATGTTTTTCAGAACATCCTCAGCCGACTCATAATAACGATAGCTCACATTTTGAAAGTCAATCGCCCCTAGAATTGGTGCTGTAAGTGGATTTTCCGCTTCCTTGACCGCTACTTCTTTATTTAAGACGTCCACGATACGCTCTCCTGAAGGAATAGCACGTGCAATTTGCATCAATACCATACTAGAAGTCATCAATCCATTTAATATAATCGTTAAATAGTTAATAAAAGCGAGAATCACTCCAACCTTTAATGTACCGGCTTCTACTTTAATGGCCCCAAGCCAAAGTGCTGCTACAATTCCTAGATTGACAACAAACATCGTAAACGGCACGAGCACGCCAACAATTTGCTCGGCTGTAATAAAGCGCTTCGTCAGCGTATCATTTAGAGCGCCAAATTGTTCATTCTGTTGCGTTTCACGACGGAACGCCTTCACAACACGAATCCCCGCTAAGTTCTCCTGAAGCTTCGTATTAACACCATCAATTGCCTCCTGCACTCGACGATACAGGACACCTGAATACTTGGTGAAAAAGTACATCGCGATAATTAAGATTGGCACGATAATAAGGAGTACCGAAAATAACTCACGTGCCGTCACAAAAACAATAATAACGGCTCCAATAAATAATAAAGGACCACGCACAAAAATACGCAACGTCATCATAAACGCGCGTTGAACACTTTCTACGTCACTCGTTAAAATCGTAATAAGCTTCCCTGTTGTAAAAGTGTCACGTTCCTTTGCCGAATATGTCATCATTTTTTCATAAAGTGACTGACGAACGTCCGATGCAAAATGGATAGCTGCCTTCGAACTATAATAGGAGCAGCCAATCCCACCAACAAGTCCAAATATCGCACTCATTAGCATCCAGACGAACATTTTCAGCACATACGTATTGTCGCTATTGGCAATACCCGTATCAATCATATGCTGCATTATCGTCGGCTGAAGTAAATCCATCGTTACCTCTAGTACCATTAATAATGGTGCAATCAAGGTAAAAAATTTATAGGGCCCTAAAAACCCTCCTAACTGTTTTATTGCTTGCATTCCTTCGACTCCGTTCCATTTAAATCACATTCACTCTTAATTATAACTGAAAATCATTCTCAAGTGTCAATTGATTTTTCGGGTAACGTAATATTCGGGACACGATTGAATATTATATGTTTGTTTTGGTACTGTAACTGTTGTTCAAGCTCTTATGTAATTCTCCTTGCAACCCGAGAGCGGATTTCCTCTCTACCTGAGCGTTTTCCCCTGACCCGTCCACCCTCACAAAAAATACACCTCAATGTTATTTCAACATTGAGGTGTATTTAGTATTACAAATCATCAAAGCCGTTATCTTCTACATTAACCTTTACATACTGACGGGAACGCTGCTCGAAGAAATCTGTTTTTCCTAAGTCAACATCCTCATACGCTTTTACCCACTTCAATGGATTTTTGCGATAGCCTTCAAATGGACGCTCCACGCCAAGCTGATTACAGCGTACGTTCGCATAGAAGTGTACATAATCATGCACATCTTCAACATCGAGGCCATCAATTTTACCGCCAATCACTTCATTGGCCCAATCGACTTCTAGCTGAACCGCTTCACGGAAGATTTCCTGTACACGAGCTGCTCGTTCTGGTGTATCGTATTCAGGATATTCTTCTAATAGCTCCTGATAAATTTTCACAAATAAATCGACATGTAGCTGCTCATCGCGATTAATATAATTAATCATCGTCGACGAGGCCACCATTTTTTGATTGCGTGCTAAATGATAGAAGAAAGCGAAGCCAGAATAGAAGAATAAACCTTCTAAAATCACATCATAAATAATCGCTTCTAGCATATTTTCAACAGTTGGCTCCTCCGAAAATGCATGGTAGCCCTTAATAATGAACTCATTACGTCGCTCTAACACTGGCTCTGTACGCCAAAAGTCAAACGTACGATCTTGCTCGTCTTTGTTCACAATACTTGATAGCACATAAGAATAAGAGTGATTATGGATCACCTCTTGTTGCGCTAAAATAATCATTAATGCATTTAAGCTTGAATCTGTTAAATAGTCCGCTACTTTCCCGGCAAAATCGGTTTGTACACTGTCTAATAGCGCTAGTAAGCCAATGATTTTTAAAAAGGATTCCTGTTCATCTGCTGATAGCTGTGGAAACTGCTTGACATCATTGCTCATATTAATTTCAAACGGTGTCCAGAAGTTCCCTAGCATTTTTTTATATTTAGGATAAGCCCAGCTAAAACGCACATCATCCCAGTTTAAAATGTTAGAAGAGCGCCCGTTCACAATTCCTGTTGAACGGTTTGGTGCTTCCTTATCCATAATTTGTCGTTTAGTAATAGTTGTCATTATTAACTTCCTCCTAGCTTGCGCAAGACTCACATTCTAGCAATTCTACAGACGTTGAGCGTACATAATATGTCGTTTTCACACCGCTCGCCCAAGCATTCATATGCAACGCTAGTAAATCTTTTGCCTTAATCGTATTTTGAACGTATAAATTAAGTGAAATGCCTTGGTCGATATGACGTGCTCGTGCAGCATTTTGCTTGATTGTCCAATTTTGATCGATGAAATAAGCAGATTTATAATACCAAGTTGTCACAGGTGATAGATCTGGTACTGTTACTGGAATTTTGTAATCCTTCTTCTCCTCTGAATAACTCTTTTGGAAGATAGGATCAATCGTAGCTGTACTGCCCGCTAAAATGGATGTTGATGAGTTCGGTGCAACCGCCATGACATAACCGTTACGCATTCCTTTTTCAGCAACCGCTGCGCGTAACTCGTTCCATTTATGACTGTCGTAGCCACGTTTGTCAAAATACGCACCAGAATGCCAATCCGAGCCTTCAAATAGTGGGTATGCCCCTTTTTCACATGCTAAATTGTTAGAAGCACGAATCGTTAAATACGCAATTTCCTCATAGAGCTTGTCCGCAAATTCTACAGCTTCCTCAGACTCCCATTGAATTTCTTTCAACGCTAATAAATGATGCCAGCCAAATGTTCCAAGCCCAATACCACGGTAGCGTAAGTTCGTACGCTCTGCTTGTTTTACTGGAATTGTATTAAGTGCAATAACGTTATCTAACATACGTACTTGAATCGGGATCAATCGTTCTAAAACACCAGCCGGTACAGCTCTACCTAAATTGATAGATGATAAGTTACATACAACGAAATCTCCAGGTTTGCGACGTGTTACGATGACATCATCTTCAAGGGTAATAGACTCAAATTCAGTAGGCGACATATTTTGGAATATTTCTGTACACAGGTTCGAGCTATATACCATTCCTTCATGCTTATTCGGATTCATGCGATTCACTTCATCTCGATAGAACATAAACGGCACGCCTGTTTCAAGCTGTGAGCGCATAATTCGCTTCATAATATCAATCGCTGGCACGACTTCACGACTTAATAATGGATTCGCGATACATTCCGCATATTTAGTACGGAAAGAGCCATCACCCTTTTTCTCATCGTAGTAATCCTCTAATGAAAAGCCCATAACTTCTCGCACTTCATGTGGATCAAATAAATGCCATTCCCCGCGCTCTTCAACCGTTTCCATAAATAAATCCGGTAAGCATAGTCCTGTGAAAATATCATGGGCACGCAAACGCTCATCCCCATTGTTTAAGCGTAAATCTAAAAACGTAAAGACATCTTTATGCCAAATATCTAAATAGACAGCAATAGCTCCTTGTCGTTGACCGAGCTGATCGACTGAAACCGCAGTATTATTAAGCTGTTTAATCCATGGTAAAACGCCACTTGATGCGCCTTTAAAGCCTTTAATTGATGAGCCTCGGCTACGAATTTTGCCCATATAAACGCCAATGCCACCGCCGTATTTCGATAATGTAGCGACATCTGTATTCGTATCATAAATACTTTGTAAACTATCATCTACTGTATCGATAAAGCAGCTAGATAGCTGACCATGTGTTTTACCTGCATTCGATAAAGTCGGTGTGGCAACAGTCATATATAAACTACTCATTGCCCAGTAAGATTCACGTACTTTTTCTAAACGATTTTCTGTTTCATCCTGCATAAGGGTCATCGCAATGACCATCCATCGTTCCTGTGGTAGCTCCACTGGTGTTTTCGTGTAATCACGAACTACATAGCGGTCCATTAATGTTTTTAAGCCAATATACGTAAACAATTCATCTCGACTTGATTCTAAATAGGAAGCGAGTTCTTGAAGATCCTGCTCACTATATTTTGTTGTTAAACATTCATGATACAAACCAGCTTCTGTATAGCGTGCTAATTGTTCTGGGAAACCTTTATAAACATCCTGCACTGGAACGCCACGGCGCATTGCAAATTGATCATACAGTTTTTCTAAATAAACTTGAGCTGCGACAAATGTCCAGTAAGGCTCCTCCTCATCAATTAGGCTAAGCGTTTGTAAAATCATCGCATCCGCCCATGCTTCAAATGTCGCATTGTCGTTTTTTCGTAGCCAGCGATCCGATAATCTTACAAAACTTTCGAGTTCATCCTCCGTATAACTTTTCTTGAGCTTAGCAATTTGCTGTTCGATTTGAATTGTCATGTATACATTCTCTCCCTTTCTTTCTCCAGCAACACAAAAAGCGATCACGCAACATCTATCGGTTACGTGATCGCTGTAAAATCGGAAATGGAAATGAAGGACATGCACACTAAGAAGTGGACAAATCTCTCGCCTCCACTTCTCAATCCCCGAAGAATGTGTTGCTGTCTTGAACAAGTTGGCAGGTCTCCTGGCTCATGCTTCCTCCAAATGATGACCTTCCCGTTCTTCACAGTGGCCTATTCATCATTTGTCAGCACTTACAGTTGCGGGGACAGCTTCGGCCTAAGATGACTCTTTTCCGAATTCCCTTTTAAACCACATTTGGTACCGCTCGTCCAAACTACTATATATTGTGTTTTAACTCCTAAACAAATCTAACATATTGTGTTTATACTTGCAATAGGCGTTTTGCCCCTTTAAATTTTTAAAGTGCTACTTTTTCTCGAAGCAAGCCCGATTACAATGCAGTTTTACGTAATTTTTCAAAATTTCTAGGAAAATATTTTTGTGCTAGCTGCTCTTTTTCTGGTTGTATTCCTAGCAAAACTACTGCACATGGACCAGCCGTTTTCTCAACATCTAATGAACTTTTGACCTGTTGCTCGCCAAAAAGTCGAGTAAATTCTGCTTGCAGACCTTTTGATCCTACTGGCCATACTTGCTGCACTATTCCCTCTTTCCACGCTTGGAAAACAGGTTGTAGCAGTGCGATATCTTCAGGCTGTGCAAGGACTTCATTGCCTACAAGTGGCATCCCATATGTGTACCAACTTAGCTGCTCATCCTTAGTTGCTGTGCGTTTTTGTTGCTCACCAAGCATCGTTATTGACAAACCTGATTGTAAAGTCGGCATATTGGACTCTGTGCTACCGTCTATTTGCGGACAAATAAGACCAGCCTCATCAAAAACTTGCTGAATGCCTGCAACATAACGAGACCATGCAGCATCCCCTGAAAAATTAGCAAGTAAAATATGCCTTGGTAAAGCATTTGCAGCAAGCTGCTCTAAAAATGTAACGCGTGCGGTAAAATATGCCGTAAGTTGATCTGGAGCAGACACAACATCTTGTAGCTTTTCGCCAATTGCTGCGGCATTATCTGTTGTCGCAATCAGCTCACCTATTTTTATTGCATTTCTCAATGGACTCGACCTTCCTTACGCACAAACACCTTCGACAGAATTGGCATCACAACCGCAACGATCACTAAATTTATAAGTGTTGCCAGTGGAAGACTAGTCAATGACGTCCAGTAAAATGCCGGACTAATGATAAAGTAAAATGGTAAAGGTGCCACGACACCATTTAATATAAGTGCCACAGGCCATTTCCAGAAATGCATTCCTTTTTTATGCATAACCCCAAAGATCCATACAACAATAAACATTTCCACTGCGATAATTATATGTAGTGGTCCTAGAGGGAAGCCAGTAGTCAAGGCTGAGATAAAATGCCCAATGACTCCCGCAACACCAGCTAATACTGGTGATAAAAATACAACGCTCAAAAATGCAGGTGCAGAGTCAAGCGCTGCAGTTGTAATAAATGTAGGAATTTTAATAACTGCACCCACTGCACAAATTGCTGCTACCATGGCAGTGAGCGTCAATTTCATCAATTTTTGTCGATCCATCCCATTTCCTCTTTCCGTTTACATTTTGTTTATCCTAACGCTAGGTTGATTTCCGTTCCGACTGGGCGCTTTGTTGCTGACGCTTCGCTTTCGCACAGAAAACATTTGTTGCTGACGCTTCGCTTTCGCACAGAAAACATTTGTTGCTGACGCTTCGCTTTCGTGCAGAGCAAAGCTTCCTGGAGGCGTCTGATGAGCCACACCTCACTCCAATCAACCTATATACACGCCATACGCCTTAGCGAATGTCATCCCTATCTTTTTAATGAGAACCTAAATAAAAAACTATATCATTTGATTTGTTCCCCAATACCGTACCAAATGCGGACGACTCGTTCTGCTTCAGCAAATAATGCCTGGTACAAACGCCCACATGTATCACGTAATAATCGTGCCTGTTTGTCCATCGGCACAACGCCACGTCCCATATCGGTCACTATTATATACAAGGTACAATTTTCTTCAAGTGTCTTTAGTCTTGTCAAAATGGTTCTGACAAGCGGCTCATCATCCTCAAGATCTTGTGTTACGAGCCAACTCTCTATATTTTTAATAACCAATACATCACTTGTAGGAGTGCCATCAGGTAGAGTACCATCCATTAGCTCAACGTTTTGACCTGCAAGTAATTTCATGACATAGTCGGTTTTTCCACTATAGGCTCCTCCGATAAAGACATGCATCTCGCTCCCTCCTCCCAAGCCTTTCTTGTAAACGTTAAAGAAAATATTTTATCATGCGGTGTTTGATACGACCAAAAAGGTTGCTCAGTTGGTGCAAAGGCTACGAGAAGTGCTCGAATAACGCCACCATGGACAACGAGATGATACACATCTTCCCCTTTTGGTAATGCTGTGAACCCTTCCATAACACGAGCACAAAAGATATCAAAGCCTTCCCCCTTTGGAGGCGGTGACTGTACAGGATCATCTAACCATGCACAATAACGACGATCGGATTGTAAGTCCTCATATGTGAGTCTTTCAAATTCTCCGAAGTTTGACTCTCGAAATCGTCTATCAGACACGTATGTTGCAATCGGAAAATAACGGGCCGCGGTTTCCCTACAGCGCAGTAAATCACTACCATACACCTTCGTGGCCTCTTGATCTACAATAGGGAGTAAAGATGCATCAGCTAATGAAGAATCGGTCCAGCCGATATAACGCTTCTCTAAATTTTCCTTTGTTGGTGCATGTCTCATTAAGTGCACAGTAACAACGTCACCCATAGTACAACCTCCATTCCTTCAATTGATGCACCGAGTAAGTCTCCAGAAACTCCGCCAAAGTTGCGCACTGTAAATTGCCGAAAGACTAAAAAGGCAATCGCTAATACAACCATCAACACGAATGGAACAATTGTGAAGCCCGTTACAAACAACAAGCTACTGTACGCAACAACTAGTGTTAAAAGCATAAAGCAGATAAGTAAACCCGGCTTAATATGTGTTTTAAAAAAGTAGGCAAGCCCCTTTTCCTTTGAACACTTGAGCGACATAAAATAAAAGCTCATACCTACTCGTGTTAGTAAAGGAATAAACACAAGCATCCATAGTGCTAATTTATGCTGTACGAATAATTCGTGAAGTATCACAAATTTACCAAGCACTAAAAATAGCACTGAAAGCACACCAAATGCACCAACACGTGGATCATCTAAAATCTCAAGCCGCTTCTCACGATCTCGATAGGAAAAATAAGCATCCCCCATATCAATAAAACCATCTAAATGTAAACCACCCGTAAATAAGGCAAATAATCCGATAATCACAAAGGCAAGTAAAACCTCACTACTTGCCGTCCATTCCGTTAAACAATAGATCACCGCTGCCACTGCGGTACCCATTAGTGCCCCTATCCATGGCAAAAAGGCGAACATCCCTGTAATCGTTGCTTTCGTTAAAGGAATTTCTTTATGTACCGGCAAAACTGTAAAAAATTGAAATGCAAGTTGCATACTATGCCAGAAATTTTTCATCGTCTTGCCTACCTTCTTTTAATTTTCAAAGCGTCATTCATTATTTCCATTTCTTTACGACACCATAATTTATTTCATACGCCTCATCCGCTATAGACACGAACCATTGATGTAATTTCCCAAGCATTTGTCGGTATAATTCTACTTCCTCGTTCATATAGGGAGGCTCATCGAATAATTCATTTGAGACGATAAAAAACGTCACTCTTTTCTCAAGTAACGTCCCTACCGCCTTTTTTAAAACCTCAAGCTTCTTATCTAAACAGCCGGGTTGTTCCACACATGGAGTTCCCGCATCAAAACCCTCGTAAAACGCATTCGTCAGCCATGTCGTAACACAGTCCCATAACACGACATCTCCTTCGGTCAGTTTATGCAAGGTATCTGCAATGTCATAAGGTGCTTCTATCGTCAGCCACTCGATATTTTGCGCTTGTCTGTCTGCCTGATGTCGTATGATCCGCTTCTCCATTTCACGATCCAACGCTACCCCGGAAGCAATATAAATAAGTCGTTGTGCTTGCTTAAACTTTGTTTGATAGTGAGTAACAGCCGCTTTTTCAGCAAAGTGGGATTTACCACTTCGTACTCCCCCTGTAATGAAAATCAGTGGCAATGGTTACGCCTCCTATTGTAAATGTTGAATGTTACCGATCTCTTTAACTAGCCATTGTTGATCGACTTGTTCAATAATCGTTACACTTGTACCATTAATAAATGGCTCTGCCCACAGCTTATCGACACTTCGCCCTAAAATAGCGTTAATGATACATTTAATCGTTACAGCGTGGGACACAATTAACACATTATTCTCGGGATATTTTTCTGCTATTTTCTTTAACGAACACATCGCTCGTTCTGTTACCATACCAAAGCTTTCCGTATGAGTTGCGACGAATTGTCCAGGATAATTGGTATATAATTCATAATCAGGATGGGAAGTCATGATGTCCTCGACTTTTTTCCCTTGCCAATCTCCTAAAAAAATCTCGCGTAAATTATCCTCATAATTAATTGGAAGCTGTAGATCAGTTAGAAGAATTTGCAGCGTTTCCTTAGCACGACCACTTGAACTGCTAAATGCCGCTGTAAATGAGATATTTTTCAAATGATCCCGAAGCTTTTCTGTCTGTAAAATACCATTTTCGGATAACGGCGAATCTAACCATCCCTGTAGTCGTTGCTCTTTATTCCACATCGTTTCGCCATGTCTTACTAAATAAAAAGTCGTCAGCTTTCTCACCCCTAATTTGCAATCAATTATGCCTCGGCATAATTGCGTCCGGAATCGGCTTTGTGCTTAGGCCTGCTGAGGGCCGACACGATGTCGGCCATTTCGGTAATGCCACAGAACGTGGCGTTTTTACCGATGCAGGTCAGTTAGCCGTTATCGCATGGATGCGATGTTTTTAGGCTAACATCCTATATTGAACTCCTATCCGATTCTGTGACATCCGCCGGAGGCTTTAGGCCAACAGATGTTTTTTGCGCGAAAGCGTAGTGCTAACGCAGCGTCAGCAGCATGATGTTGGTCACTCAGTCGTTGCCACAGGACGTGGCGATCTTAGACTGAGTTCCTCTAATTCAGCAGATCTCTTTTGTACCGAAAGCGTAACGGCAGGTACAGGTGTTTAGATACCTGCTGAAAAGTAGCTTAAATCTGCATTCATATCACCATCTATAGAGGTGGGAGACTTCTGCTGAATGAAGTTAAACCACGTCTGTAAACAATTCTCTAAATATGTCATGGCTACAATATCTTTAATCCCAATACGGAACCATTCACCATTTAAGCCAATAAAGTTTTTTGTATGACGCAGCACGACACCCTTTGATAAACAATATGTAAAAAATGTATCTGCTTGCTGATTTTTCGGTAATGCAAAACATACATAATTCGTTACACTATTTGTCACCTGGCAACCCTGTTCCTGTAAATAGCGCTGTAGCGATTCTCGTTGATTTTTAGCATAGGCAATGGCTTGCTCACAATATGCGTGTTCATCTAAACAGCCTGTACCGATAACGAGGGCAAAGGCATTCAAGTTCCAATGCGGTAGGATATCCTTTAGCTCAGCAACAACTACTGGGCTAGCCACTAAATAGCCTAGGCGTAATCCTGGAATCGCATACATTTTTGTCATCGAACGAACGACGATCAAATGAGGATTTTCTACCACATACTGAATTAATGAATAAGCTTCATCTACCCAGTCAATAAATGCCTCATCAATGACAAGCTCACAATTGACCTTTGCACCGTGAGAAATTAGTTCGAGAAGCTCCTCTTTCTTTGGAAGCACCCCTGTTGGATTGTTCGGTGTACAAATATATAAAGCATCCGCGTTGACCATTTCACGCTTCAGATGCTCCATTGGCAATGTGTAGTGAACAATATCCTCTACAATAATTGGCACAATTTCAGCGCCTGCAGCTGTTAATGTTCGTTCATATTCTGAAAAAGTTGGATGTACGATAATAACACGCTTATTTGCGTAGCGTCTAACTAAAACACTAAATAGCTCAGATGCACCATTACCTAGTAATATTGAATCTTTCTGCACAGCATGAAAAGCTGCCACCTTTGATAAAAACGGCTCACCGTCCGGATCTGGATAACGCTGAATTAGCGGATAAAATGTCCGCCAACGTGCCTCGACAAACGGTGGTGGCCCTGCCGAATTCACATTTTCGCTAAAATCATACATCTCTTCGGGCATATTAAGTCCTAGCTGATGATAAACATTTTGCGGATTTGCTCCGTGATTAGGTAATTGCAAAAATTAACACCTCCACTGATAACATTACTAGCGTAAAGAGCAAGATCGCGATGCGCATATGAATCACTGACGTTGCAATATGCTCTTTTGTTAATGGGACTAATTTCTCGCCCATTATTGCTCGATTAGAAACGACACCCTTATATGTATTTTTTCCACCAAGCTGTACACCTAATTGAACAGCTGTAGCTGCTTCTAAATACCCACTGTTAGGACTTGGATGCTTTCTCGCATCTTGTGCCCAGCGTTTTAAGCGCTTCCCGAGAGATACATTCGTTTCATTTTTCGTCCCTAGCACCATAAGTAAACCTGTTAATCGACTCGGAATAAAGTTTAGTACATCGTCTAGCTTTGCTGCAAACATACCAAAATCTTTATATTGTTCGTTTTTATAGCCAATCATAGAGTCTAGCGTATTAACAGCTTTATAGCCCCATAACCCTATAGCGCCAAATAAAAAGGCATAAAATAATGGAGCTGTTACGCCATCACTCGTATTTTCTGAGACCGTCTCCACAACACCACGAACAATTTCATCCTCGTCAAGTTTTTCCGTATCACGGCCAACTATCCAGGAAAGCTTCACACGAGCTTCAGCAAAATCGCCTTTGACGAGCGGCTCATAGACAGCCATCGCCGCTTCCTTCAAGCTACGCTGTGCTAGTCCAATTCCAATAAGTAAGCCCTCAACCACTATGCCAAATAGTAAGCTAACCCGATAGCTTAGTAGCATAATGGCTGTAACAACAAACATCGTTGTACCAACTACAGCGAGCGCCATCACCATGCCACGAAGTTTTCTCATTCTTCCTTTATTCCATAACTCTGTTTGAGATTGAATGAGTTTTCCAATCCAGCGTACTGGATGAGGCATTTTAGGAGGATCACCCACTATTAAATCAAAAACAAGCCCTATGATACAGGCAATCACCAGTGCCATCATAACGGATTCTCCTCTTTATCTTTTTTATATTTTTGAATGGCCTCACGCATCGTTTCATAAACACCATGGCCAATGACTTTTCCAAGCATCGTAATCGGCCCAGCATATTGATGGTAGTCGCCTTCCTCTGTTGAAGCAATCAACAAGCTATCCGTTGAAGTACCTGTAGCTTGTGTACCCGTTGTTGGATCTGTGATGCCCTCATCAAATAGTGCCTTGACCTTTGCCTCTGTCGTAGAAATCATTGCCTGAAATAATGCTTCATCCGACAATCTCCCATTTATCAGTACCCAAGTATTAATAGTTCCCGCATGATACTGCTCCTGACGATGAAAGGCACGCGTAATATCCACGGCATTGCCAAGACCAGCTGTAATCATGATGACAAGATGAATTCCTTCATATGTAAACTCACGGATTGTTGCATATCGGGCATAGACAGCCGTCATCATCGCCACCGTCTTGTCAATGGGAAAGCCCTCAGACTGTAAAAATCGTTGTATTTCTAGCTGTGGTTTTCGTTCATCATACGTATAGGGCACCGAACGATTCATCAAATGCGTATAAAAGCCAAAGCCCGGATTATGTACTGCTGAGGATACGACCTTCATTGGTGAATCTGTTTGGATAGCCACATACTGGTCGGAAATATGAATATCCTCCTTGCATAGTACTGGCATGATCTCTCCTCCTATTCTATGTGTTGGGCATTGTTAACGAAAATAAAAAAACAAATTCTTACAAAGAAGAATTTGTACTGTTTATACTTAAATTAATCATCTTTCCACAATTTAAACCTTTTGAATTTTCGCACAGCATCGCAACTTCATAATACTCAAATTATTTATTTTTTTTGAAATTGTATCATAAATTCGCAGGTTATCACAATTCAATTTCGAGATATTCCGTTATTGTCTTTGTTTTAAAGTTTTAAAACGAATAACGGATCCCGCAATAATAAATACCCAACCAATACCGATATAGACAATTTTCATTGTTTTAGTCGAGGACGGTAAAATATCCATGATCGTTAAACAAACAAATAGTATGCCAATCATTGATAGAAACATACCAATCGATAATTTTTTCAAAAGAAAAACCTCCAATCTTGTACGCCCTCGATTTTACCGTATTCTCGTCAAAAAGAAAACACTAATCCGTTTCAAGGATTAGCGTTAGTCCCGCATTAACGGGCAGTATTCTTTCTAAATCGAACGCGAAACCTCGAATACATGACCTCTATCCATGAATCAAGCAACGTTTAACTGCCCGTAAACGCCCGATTGGTGAACACTAATTAACCAGTGGGGATAAGGAACTCCCCACTGCTTAAAGTTTCACTTTATCCCGCATTAACGGGCAGTATTCTTTCTAAATCGAACGCGAAACCTCGAATACATGACCTCTATCC
>NZ_JBNNUX010000001.1:355258-423901 GCF_050280145.1 Lysinibacillus sp. NPDC093688 | reverse complement strand
CCCGCATTAACGGGCAGTATTCTTTCTAAATCGAACGCGAAACCTCGAATACATGACCTCTATCCATGAATCAAGCAACGTTTAACTGCCCGTAAATGCCCGATTGGTGAACACTAATTAACCAGTGGGGATAAAGAACTCCCCACTGCTTAAAGTTTCACTTTATCCCGCATTAATAGGCGTCAGGTACAAATTCTCCACCCAAGAATTAAGCGTAGTTTAACTTCCCGAAGATGCCCGTTTGGTGAAGTCTACTAATCAGAGGGGTTAAAGAACTCCCCACTGATTAAAGTTTCACTATCTATCCTCACACTCTCACATGTGCAAAAAATTCCTCATAAAGTGCTTGTAAAATTTGGTTTTCAAACTCTTGTAGCACTCCGAATACTAGACTAACTTCAGAAGAACCTTGATTAATCATCTCTATATTTGCACCTGTTTTAGAAATCGCAGTTGCAGCACGGGCCGCTAGACCTGTGTTATTACGCATGCCTTCGCCTACTATAACAATCATCGAGAAACCATGACGCATTTGCACATCATCTGCATGTAACTCATTTTTCACACGAGAAAGAATACGCTCTTCATTATCTAGTGTAATTTGATTTGAACGCATAATGACAGAAATATCGTCTAAACCAGACGGTGTATGTTCATATGAAATATTTTCATCTTCTAAAATTTGAAGAAGCTTACGTCCAAAGCCTACTTCACGATTCATCAAATATTTTGACACATATAAAGTTGAAAAGCCACTGTCTGCCGAGATACCTGTAACTGGACGTCCTGTAACAGAGCGTCTTGGTACGATACGAGTACCTGGGGCTGATGGATTATTTGTATTTTTTATGTTAACGGGCACCCCAATCTTGTAAACAGGCATTAACGCTTCATCATGGAAAACCGAAAAGCCTGCATAGGATAATTCGCGCATTTCGCGATACGTAATTTCTTTAATCTCCACTGGATCATTCACAACTTTCGGATTCGCGGAGAACACACAGTCCACATCCGTAAAGTTTTCATAAAGCTCTGCTTCAACAGCAGCTGCTAAAATAGAGCCTGTAATATCAGAGCCACCGCGGTCAAATGTACGCAGTATGCCCGCTTTAGTGTAACCAAAGAAACCTGGGAATACAATAATTTCCTTAGTATATTTTAGAGGTGCTAAATTAGCATAAGCCTCTGGTAATGCACACGTGCGTTCAGGTAAATTATTGACTACCAAACCTTCTTTTGGACTTACGTAGCGCGCAGGCATACCGATGGAATTAAAATAAGCGGCGATTAGCTTTGCATTATTGTCTTCCCCTGCCGCTTTGATGCTATCAATAAATAATTCCTCATTCGATTTATCACCTTGTACACGTTCACGTAAATCTTCAGCGATCACATCACAAATTGTATAATCTAACTCCAAACCATCCGCAATCGCCATAAAGCGATTTACAACGATTTGCAATTCTTTCTCAAAATCTTCATTTTTTAATGCTGCCATTGCTAAGTTAATTAATAAATCAGTTACCTTTATATCATCACCAGAACGCTTCCCAGGTGCAGAAACGGCTACGATTTTACGTGCCGGATTAGATTTTACAATGTTTGCTACTTTTTGAATTTGTTCTGCACTTGCTACAGATGTTCCACCAAATTTACATACGATCATAACCATCAAATCCTAACTTTTTAAATTAAATGTATTCCTCCAAAAAACAATTGATTGTACACAGTGTACAAATTATCTTTCCCTACGTCAATACAATTTAAAAGATTCACGCAATTTGCCGTCGATAGAAAATGGACAATTTTCACACTGTTTGATTTATTATACGGATTTCGTATGAAATAGTTAAGGTTTTTGCAAATTTTTTTCGTAAAATCCCAATATTCGTACAAATATTTGTCTGAAATAGCTGAAATCATCTAATTTATAGAATTTTCAATGGTATATCTGACATGACAAAACAAACCACGTCTTTACGAATTACATATGGATATCAATATGAACAACTTTGATTGTATAAAGGTGTATCACTTCAACAGCAGAATGTGATTTATTACAACTACAGGTCGAAACTCTACAACATGACTTTCCGATTTGATTAGCCAATCTAAGTTTCATGCCCTTTCTCTCTATGTGTCGTAATAAAACCAAGTGACGAAATGTACCTCAATCAAGAACCCTTATATACATACTTATCTTTAGCATTTGAAACAAAGTTTTTTGCAGCAAACTTGATTGAATTGTAGTGACTTTCTTCTATATTAATTGAAGAAAACGCTTTCTCCATTATGATATGCTGAAAAAATTGTGATGTTTGTGCTATTCATGAATGATGTCAAGCTATTCTTTTTTGATTTTTCATCTGTTTTACACGGGTATTGCTTTGATTTACGTGGGTTTATGCTTTTATTTCGTGGAGGGCTGTATTCGTAGGGACCTGAGCAGTTCTTCGGCTGACCCGATCACTTTTCTTGTGGACCCGATCAGTTCTCTCTTTACCTATGCAGTTTTTGGGTTATAGTTTTACATTCACTTTGATACACTACATGAAATGCAAGATATAGCAAAAAGGCCCTAACATATTAATATGCTAGGGCCTTTTATATGTTTAAATCACGCCAATTACATTTAAAAATACAATAATAATTGCAATCGGTGCTATATAGTGAAGTAAGAATAACCATAATACAAATAATTTATAGCCTTTATTTTTACTTACACCCAGTTCTTTCATTAATACATCTTTCTTCATTTTAAACGGTACGAAGATCGCAACTAATAATACACCGAGTGGCATAAGAATATTACTTACTGTATAGTCTGCTAAATCAAAGATTGTTTTTCCAAATAATTGCACATCGCTTAATACGCCAAATGATAACGCCGATGGAATCCCTACAACAAAGATTAGTAATCCTACAATCAATGCCATTTTTTCGCGTTTCCCTTTACCTTTTGTCGTTAAAGAGGCCACGCTAATTTCCAGCATGGAAATGGCTGATGTTATCGTTGCAAAGAAAAATAGTAACAAGAAAATAATGAAGAACACTTTTCCAAATGCCATCTTACTGAAAATCGCTGGCAAGACAATAAATAATAGACCAGGTCCTTGAGATGGTTCCATTCCAAATGCGAATACTACCGGGAAAATAGCAAGCCCTGCAAGCAATGTAATGACAAGCGTTAAACCGACGATAGAAAATGCGGAACGTGGTAAACTTTCTTCTTTCGGTAAGTATGAACTATACGTAACCATTACGCCTACACCGACAGATAACGAGAAGAACGATTGCCCCATCGCATATAAAATAACTTCAGATGTTACATTTGAGAAATCCGGCTGCAAGAAGAAGCGAACCCCTTCTCCTGCCCCATCTAATGTAAGAGCACGAATAATTAATACAAAGAATAAAACAAATAGTGCTGGCATGAAATACTTATTTACTTTTTCAACACCGTTTTGTACACCTTTACTTACGATAAAAATAGTCATAAGAATAAATAATAGCTGTGATCCAACCGCTAAAAATGGATTGGAAATGATTTCACCAAATGTTGCTTCGTACGCACCATTTCCTTCCCATAGTCTACCTGTAATTGCATTCCATAAATATAATAAAATCCATCCTCCTACAACACTGTAGAATGAAAGTAATATGAAACATGTGGCAATCCCTAATTTTCCGACCCACGGCCATAGCGTCTTTGGAGCAATAGTTCTATATGCTTCAACAGCCTCTTTTTGTGTACTTCTTCCAACGACAAATTCAGCCAATAATAACGGTAAACCAATTAATAAGGTAAAACCGATGAAAATAAGGAAGAACGCACCGCCACCTCCAATACCGGCCATATATGGGAACTTCCAAATCGCACCAAGACCTATCGCTGAGCCTGCTGCAGCTAAAATGAAACCTAATTTCGATGTCCATTGCTGTGAATTCATCTCTTTATCTCCTCTCATCTTCTATTTCTTTATTTATGACAATTCGGTTTTTATTCATATTGGTCTATCGTGACTCCTTTCTCCTACAACCACTTCCTTCAGCTAGGGAAGAAAAAATATCGCGGTACCATCATAGTTGTGAAAAATACCAAGAAACTATTCAAAAAAAATGTCCCTACGCAAATACGTAGGGACGATATAATATCGCGGTACCACCCTAGTTATGAAGATACAACTAGAATAAAACCTTAATAAAAAACGTCCCTACGAAAATACGTAGGGACGATGTAATATCGCGGTACCACCCTAGTTATGAAGATACAACTAGAATAAAACCTTAATAAAAAACGCCCCTACGTAAATACGTAGGGACGATATAATATCGCGGTACCACCCTAGTTATGAAAATACAACAAGAATAAGCCCAAAATAAAAAACGTCCCTACGTAAACACGTAGGGACGATATATATCGCGGTACCACCCTAGTTGTGAAAAAATTCTTCACCACTTTATTTGATAACGGTATTCACTACCGTCTTCCACTTCCTCACAACATGTGTGATTTATGAAAGATGCTCCAGGTCGAAATTCATGATCTTCTATATACTGATTCGCACCAACCATCAGCTCTCTGAAAAAGGGAGATTATCACTACTTAATCCTATCATTGCCCAACTATAAATTTTCCGAATTGATACTATCATTTTTATCACACATAAAAAAAAGAGTCAATTATTTTTTGAATTTTTATGTATTTTCCTCTTATTTTTTGCTATAAAAATTCGAAATATGACTTTTGAATGAATTCAATCGCCTCACTTATGGTTAATTTTACATTAAAATACAGGATTAATTTTTAACTATTGTCAATTAACCTTTTCACTGCATTAACTACGACTTCTGGTTCATCATTTTGTATGTAATGGGTACTATTTTTAGCTATTATAAATTCACCATTAGAAGATATTTGAAGAATCTCTTTCTGCATTTTATTCCATAGCACTTGTGTTTCTTCTGAATAATGAGCTTTTTTTCCTGCTGATATAATAATTAAAGGGACACTTATTTCCCTTCTTGAATTCTTTAGCTGTTTCAAGCTTTCCATAAATTCATCATATGTACCTTCATTAACAAATTGTTTGTTGTAAGCATCTTGAAACTCCTTAGACATTGTTGGCAAAAACCTTTCTTTATAATCTTCGGGTGTAGAGTCAACTAGCACTAGCCCCGCAACATCTTGAGGATATTCAGAAGTATATATGCGTGCATTTACCCCACCAAAAGAATGTCCTACCAAGATGTAAGGTGGCCTAATATTCAATCGAATAAGGGCTTCTTTCAACTCTTTTACCATATATGTACTTGTTCTAGGATTCGGACTTTTTTCGCTATTTCCTAATCCAGCCCTATCATAAACTAGTACATCTGTAAGTACAGAAATTTCAGACACAATATGCTTCCACGTTTTAGAATAGTCTCCATATCCGGCATCCATTATAACAGTTGGTGTATTCTTTTTATCTCCATAATATTTTGCAAATAATTTAAAACCATTAAGTTGAACAAATGTTTCCTTCACTGTTTGACCTATCATCTTTGTATCCCTCATTCTATCCCCCTATGCAAAAACACTAGCAATATTCTCTTACTGGATAACAACTCTTTCTAATAATATAATTCCGTTATAAATCAGTTTCAAAAACACCTAAATAAGTAAGTTTATTGTACAGTTTATGTACATCTGATATTACTAATTCTGGATCCATATAATAGAACATTGAATTAATACTTTCAAAACCTTTTTCTATACTACTATCCTGTATTTCAATCCCTATTTCTGATGAAACTGATAACTCCCCCAAAAACTCTGTTATATTTCTCAACTCTTCTGTTCTAAAAACACCTATTAAATCCTCATCATACCTCCTCTCACCAATATCATTACAAAATTGACATACATTATAATCAGGGTCATCAATATCAATATCTATATCTTGATCACTGTATTCCAATTCAAAGTATTTTTCAAAAACATAAGTATCATCACGGTTAATACCCACCCATATATGAACTTTAGACATGTGCATTTTAATACAACCCACTTTCTATAATCCTCTAGGTTTTTACGTCTCTTACATAAAGTCATCCTTGTTGTTTTTTGTACTTAAAGCTTTAAATAACGGAAATCAAAATCTATTCCATCGCCATCCAACAAATTTTCTTTATACGCTATTTCTTCCTTCGAACTATCAAAAGCGATTTCTGCGTACAATTTTTGGATTTCGACTATTTCATTTAATAAATAGTCATTGAAATCTTTATATACTTTAGCCATTTTAATGGGATCATGAGAAAACAAATATACCTCTCCAGTGTCCCTATTAAAGCAAATAGGGTCATTGCTCGGACTTTCAGAAAAAACAATATATTTATCTGTTTCTTCCGTTTGAAAGTTTAATGATACAAACTCCCAAATTGAATTTGTCAATACTTCCCACTCACCAATTTTCTTAAGATTGTACATGAAATCGGAACTTTCAATATCACCAAAATTAAAGAAGTAATCTTTCGTTTGTAAGGGGATTATCCAATCTAGATATTGCTCTGTCTTTTGAAATATTTTTTCACCTTTTAATGAAATCACTTCTACATCATGATTATCAAGAAAGGATGTCAGATTTTCAATCCAATTGTCTTCCCCTATTTGTCTAATTGGTAATATCGGCTCTCTATTTATTATTTCCGACATGATGTACCTCCCTATTCGTTTTGTCCGTTTCAGATGTAAATATGAAGGATCTACACGTGATAAAAATGGTCCGATTTTAACACAAACACTTGGTGTTAATGAATATTTTACCTGACATCATAAGCATCCCCATACGACTTGAAATTTTCAGTCAACCAAAACCAATTTTCACCTTTACTAGAGTATAGATTCTCTAATAGTTCCGTAAAGCTTTTAGCAATAATCTGACTATCGCCTGGTGTTGCATGGGTATCCAAGAAACTATCGTAGCAATAACCAAAATGAGACTTGCTCATATCAATGCTTATGTATTGGCTGATTTGTTCAGATTCAGCAATAAGAAACCATTCATTACTTAGATCCCCTTCGAGTTCCTCCCAAATAACATCATCCTCTGGGTAAATCCTTTTACTAGTTGGAATAAACTCATTAGAAGAAACTATTTTTATTCCATAGGGCTTATCTACAAACATTTGTAAAGAGTTATAATTGCTAAAAAAATAATTCAAATCTTTTGGAAGCGCTAATTCACTCGTGAAATCTGTGGTCCTTTTCACAAGACTGCAATTACGATCCTGTTCAATTTTTTTAATAATCTCTGTTATCTTCATACTTACTCCTTTCATCTCAAATGTACTATTCAAACTTTCATCTTCCTGCTTAGCTATTATTTTATCCCAATTCCCCCTACTTTTCCAAATGCTACCTCACTCACTTTTAAATTCATCTTATCAATACCAGAAAAGATAAAACGGCCTGAGTCCTTTAGACTCAAGCCGCTTAATGTATTTTTATTATTTCCTTTATCTACTCGACAGGGTATAGTTCATAAAACACTATGTCTAATATTTGAGGTACTTAAAATGGATTTAGTTCACAATATCCGTTTCTAATATCCTACTTGATTTTGTTTTTTTGATCTTCCACCTTAACTCTTCAACATCCATTTGATTTAGTTTCAATTGTTTTGAGTATATAAATATACCTTCATTAACATACTCAAATCGAAATGTGGTAGTTGGTATAATATTTTTACTTTCATGATAGAAACCATTTCGTATAATTTTATCAATTGTGCATTGCTATTATATGAATATTCATCCACCAAAAATGTTTCTTCGTTCAACTCTTCGTCCCCGTCCAAGTCAACGTCCTTTAAATAGAATAATACTTTTTCAATCACAGTCTCTTTAAAAACTACACAATAAACTTGTTCTAAAACTATTTCATCATTATCACTGAAATTTTTCTACTTCCGCATGTAATAACAAAAAAACTAGGCTCACATTGTGTGAAGCCTCGTTTTTTTCTCAAGCTTAATTTTTAAAAAAATAGCTGTCCAACCGCCATCAATAACCAATTCTGTACCTGTCAGAAAGAGTGATTCGTCAGTTGCTAAAAATACAAGGCCAGAGGCTACATTAATGGGTGTTTTTTCAAGAATTGTTGCTATTCAATGTGCTGGATAGTAGAGTACGGATTATACAATTAACAACATTCAGAAAAATTATATATAGTAATTTTATATTTTTTTTGATATCTTTTTTAGGATGATACTATAAAGGAATGACCTATATGAAACTAATTAAACGATTTATTTTAAACCGTCCTGCGGAAAAGCGACTTGCAAATTTTTATGCTATGGTTGCAACGTATGAACAAGTGTGGTTACTACGTGACGAAAATGGCGACATGTTATTATTCGAAGACGAAGACAGCTATCCATTTGTACTTCCTGTTTGGCCAACCCGAAGCTTTGCTGAAATGATGGGTGCTAATTTAGACGAGACATTCTTAAGCATTCAACATACCACTTTCGATTTTTCTAGACGATTTAATTGTGGATATTGAAAATGACCGTGAAGCCATATCGATTTTCCCAAACGAAAACGATACAATTATTCAAACTAGAGATGAAATAAAGGAAATGATTCGTTTTTTATAACAAGCAGAATACTCGATGTTAAACGGAGAACTCTATCATAAGTAAGTGAATTTTTATTGAACTTACTGAGCAGTTCTGTCCAATTATGAGTAATAACAATAAGGGGGAAACTAATATGACAAAGAAAAATAAGGAGTTGTTACTAGAACAACGTAAGGAACTACTCAGAACTTTGAAAGCCCGTTTTGAGAAAAATATGAACCGCCATAAAGGTCTAGAATGGACTGAAGTACAAGCTAAGCTCGAAGCTAATACTGAAAAACTTTGGTCGCTTAATGAAATGGAAGGAACTGGCGGTGAACCGGATGTTGTTGGCCATGATGAAAAGACGGGCGAATACATTTTTTATGATTGTTCAGCGGAAAGTCCTAAAGGTCGCAGAAGTGTTTGTTACGACCGTGAAGCACTGGAGTCAAGGAAAAAGCACAAACCAGAAAATAACGCTATTGATATGGCAACTGCCATGGGCATTGAGCTTTTAACGGAAGAACAATACCGAGAGCTGCAGAAACTTGAAAATTTCGATATGAAAACTTCGAGCTGGGTACAAACACCTGCTAATATTAGAAAACTCGGCGGCGCCATTTTTTGTGATTATCGCTACGACACTGTTTTTGTGTACCACAATGGTGCAGATTCTTACTATGCAGCAAGGGGCTTCCGCGGCTCGCTAAGGGTCTAAATTTTTGTTCTCATATCCAGGTTAATATCGTTCATTTAATCAAACTTACTATAAAGCTACACCCACCTCTACAGGAGGTACCTCCACTATCGAGCAAAGAATAACATTAGGACTAGCCAAAATTGGTGAGTCCTAATGTTTCTCTGCTTGTTCGGGAAATGAAGATCTAATTTGACATGAAACATGGATCCATATTATAAGTGCTATTTCGTATTGGTATCCTCCAAATTAGCTATATATAAAAGAGAATTTCAAATGATTTTGAAATTCTCTTTTTAACAAGATTTGATAATACAAAGACCCCTACCATCCTAACTGAGTTTCATTACCTTCCTCTCAATCATTTACCCTTTTACCATTGTTCTTTGAGCCTTTTTAATGATTCTCTCAGTCGCTTTAGTTGGAGATGCTTTTTGCCATTCATCACAAAGGTTTTTTACCCACTCTGGTTGCGTTTTACTAGCATCATTTAACCAGTTGCCAACAGAATCTTGAACATACTTTGAAGGATCTGATTTAAGTAAATGTAGAATAGGAAGTGCGATTTGCGGTTCTTCCTTTAATTTTTCAATATGCTTTGTCCATACCCCGCGAGGACGGATTGATTCTAAACTAAATCTACGAATGTTTTCATCTTCACTTTTCGCCCATTCCGTTAACAAATCTACACTACTCTCGATATTTGCTGAAAGGTCCTCCCTTATTGACATCCAAGCAATTTCTCGGACACCAAAATGATGATCTGCTGCGAAAGAACGGATATACAACAATTTCTCTTCTAAAGAATGACCGTTGTTTTTATTCATAAACGCTGCCCAACATCGGACACTATCAGATACATGAGTTGAACATATTTTGATTAACTCCTCTTTTTTTGTATCACTTTCATCCATCATAACTGTATCTAATAAACTTCCTAGTAAACGTATAGCCTTCATTCCCGTTCCGACTTTTTGTTTCTCTATCTCCGTTAGTATAAATTCTAACTTTTCTTCTAGCCCTATTGGCGGTAGAACATTTTTTACTAAAGTAATATGGTGAACAGCTTGCCATTCCGTTAAATTTACACTCTCTATGGTCCCTTGATTCAACAACATTAAAACGTCAGTAGGGATATCGCTAGCCTTTCTTGCTCCCTTTCTATTTAAAACATCTTCCGTTACAACCATTAAACACCCTCCTGTATTTGTGAAACATGAAATTCGACCTGAATAAATGTCTATTTTTATATTATTTTTTCTTACAAATTATTTCCACTATTCCCTCTAATCAATTTTACCTCGACATAAATGTGAATCGATATTGATATCGAGTGGCTTCATAGAGTCACCTATGATACGATTACCAAATAAACAACTTCATTTGTTTTTTATGTACGTTAGTGAAATCAAGTGAACAACAACTTAAAAGGATGATAATCAATTGAGTAACGAACAAAATAACAGTAAATTTATATACACATATGTACATCATGTTGATGAGTACGATCTGTGCAGAATGGAGATGCGTTCATTTTTTAATTTTGATTCTCAATCAAACTATATAATAAGCCCTATTAAAATTGATCCAAGCCGAAGCCCTTTTATGCAGGACAGACTTGAAGTGCTATATGAAGATAACAGCATAGAGAACATCAAGACATTGGTGAAGGATTTAAAAGTAAAGGAAGCAACTTATAAAATAGTTTGTTTAAATAATATGGATATAGGTGAAGAGAAGAAAATTCATCTGCCGGAGCGTAGATTGATAGAACGCGAGGTAGGACTGTGCATAGATGGCGAACCAGACCTAAATGAGCCTGAAATTGTATTTGGCCTTATTTTAATAGATCGAATATGGTATTTTGGAAAGCATATGAAGAGTGAATCCATTTGGCATAATCATTTACACAAACCACACAGTTATTCAACGGCACTTAGTACTAGAGTAGCTCGTACTGTTGCAAATATCGCAGTTCCCCAGCCTCAAAATATTCGTGCGATCGACCCTTGTTGTGGTATAGGGACGGTAGTAATTGAAGCCCTTTCTATGGGAATTAATATTGAAGGGCGAGATATAAATTACAATGTTTGTCAAGGTTCCAGAAAAAACATCACTTATTTTGGGTTAACAGGCAATATTACATTAGGTCCAATCTCCGAGGTTAAGGAACATTATGATGTCGCTATAATTGATTTACCCTATAACTTATTTACGCATACATCAGCCGAAGATCAATATGATATTTTAAAACATGCTCGACGCATTGCCGATAAGGTAGTTGTCGTTACTATTGAAACAATTGATGACATGATAGAGGATGCAGGTTTTGTTATATCTGATCGATGTGTTGCTAAAAAACAATCGTTTTTACGTCAAATTTTATTATGTGAATAAAAACCATTATATCTGCTAATTTGGAAAAAATACGCCCATTAGCTTCCGATCATCTCTAAAAAAACAGTTACATAAAACAGACAACTATTTAGTTATCTGTTTTTCGCCTGTCGAATTTTATATTCTTGTGAAGCTTATATAATTCTGTATTTATTTGTTCTAATTGAATAAATACTTATCTGCGTGTTATAATTCATATTAAAGATGTATATAAAATATATAAGACCATTTAGTGTTGTAGCACCAAATGGTCTTCGTAACAAGACGAATCGCTTCAAAGGCGATTTGCAAAATGATCAAGTAAACCGACTCACATGCTTGGGAGGCAAGGGCGGTTTACTTTTTTTGTGTAAAAGTAAACGACAATGCAATTACTGAAACTATAAGTGATGAAAAACTTATAGCAACCATAATTGCTTCAAAAATAGTCATTGGCATCAACTCCTTTCTCTTCAATGGCTTGAAGAAAATAGGTGGAAATTTGATTACCAATCGCCCATAAAACCTCTATCTAGTTACTCTCTCATTATACCATATTTTAAGAATAACTCCTTTTTCGCGTAGAAATTCAAGCCACGTCAATGGACAAAAAAGCCCACTCTATTTGAATGAATAGTAGTCTTTTTCATATCGAGTGACTAAAATTAGTTGAAAAATGCTAGCAAAAACATTTTCCGGAAAAAAGTCTCTAAACCATGACAGGTTTATATCACGGTTTGTTTTGTATCATAGAAATATAAACAAGGTACAACTAGGAGGAACGCAACATGGAAAGTAGAAATTAGAGAAGCTGGAAAATCAGCTAAAGCTCCCTCCCTCCTTTCCATCTATAATGGATTATTTATTTCCAAATTTACTTTCTCGAAAAACACCATTTGAATCACGGTGTACTGTAGCAGCAAACATACCTGATAAGTAATAGACTCAATAACTTCAACAAAAAAAGCGTCAATCCTTCTTGGATCAACGCCCTGATTTATTTTAATCCTCTTTTTCCTGATCAAACCACAGTAGCTCTTTGTCATCAACATCGCCATTATAATTGATTAGAATTTCATCTCCGGCTTTAATATCCGTATAAGCAAAGAAGTCAAATGTTTGGTTTTTAAAATTAATCTCATATGTTGCATTAGGTTCATAAGAATGGTTAAACAACATACCATAACCAAGAAGGATAGCAGTTCGACCGATCCCATACTCAAAAGCGTAATCAGCGAGTAACGTTTGCTCAATGTATTGGTGTTCTTCATTTGGATAAGCAATGACAGGGGCTTCGTGTAAAAGTTGTCCTTTTTTGATATCACACGTTGCAAATACCCCTCTATTGAATTCTCCATCACTTAATGGAGATGTTTTGATCTCTATCATGTTTGTTCTCCTACTCACTTTTAAAATATTCTTTGTAGCTGTAATCATTGAACTTTTTTTATTAGCTAGTTCATTTAAACACTTCGTTTATCATTGATTAGCGTGACTCTTTTGGCGGTTGGCAAACGTCACATTTACGTTGATGTTTATTTTTAAACTTTGTAAATGTTTTTTCAAACTTGCTACCACACGCACATTTTAATAATAACTTTTGAGAAAAACCGTGATATTCCGTCGTTAGCAACTTACTTTCCGAATTAGTCTCAATAAATTCTTTAATTTTTTCAATCGTCCATTTTTTATTCAATCTTTTACACCTCTATATTTTATCTCTATGCGGAGGCTTTCATGGCATCCGTTCAGTTATAAGGAACGTCTTAATTACCTTAAGTTACTCATTATAACACGAGCTGGTATATAATCAAAACAGATTGAAAAAATCATATTTGACTAACATTCTACTACAAACATTTATGTATCAACGGTCTACCACTTTCATGTTGGGAGGAAATGTCCCCCTGTTTTATTTATGACGGTACTTCTAATGATACAAGCGCAATCTTCCCGTAATTCGAAAAGACTTCATACACGCTATTGAAATGTTCTTATGCTCCACCGAATTATTTCCTTTTTACAATATGTGTTATTCTATTAACAAAAAAAGGAGTGATATTTTGATGAATTCCTTTAGCAAATTTATAACATATATACCACCACTCATTTTAATTTTCAAATTAATTTATTTTGGAATTCCGGAATATGTGAAGCCTGTTTTTGTTTATGAATATATAATATTTTTCGGAGTATCTTATTTATTTGCTATTCTTCAAGATTTTTTTAATCCAAGTGAAAAAACAGATATATTACTACGGGTTGTCATGATCATTAGTTCTCTTATCCTATTGATTACATCCATCTACTATACAGCCACGTTTTCGATTATATTTTCTACGATTATGTTCGTTGCAATTAGTTTCTCATTATATTTAGAAATCAAGTCAAACAAGCAACAGGATTAACCTTTTTTGCTTGTCTGGCTTGATGATTATTATAGTGAAACATTCACTTCTCTAATTTTGTATACAGACGGCTTTCTTTAAATAGAGCAACCATTTTAGATGTTCATCCAAAATGGTTGTACAGCTGTTTAACGAATCATATTCCAATCATCTGCTTCAGTTGTTCAAACGGCACATATCCAATAATTGGTTCACGTAATTTATTATGAATAATCAATCGAGAATGAGGAATTCCCATTACCTTATATTCTGCTGCAATATCTGGGCTTTTTTCAACATTCACCCTTATAATTTTCACCTTACCACTGAATTCTTCATTCAGTTCTTTAAGCACCCCTTTGAACATTTTACACGGGCCACACCATTCAGCCCAAAAATTTATTAACACCATTTTTTTAGTCTTTAAGTGTTCTCTTAATTCTTCCTTTGTTGTTACCTGAACAATTGACATCATTCTTTTCCTCCTTTGTGAAAATAAAAATCTTGAAGTTATAATATGCTTATTATTATGATTAGACCGTACTCTTTCTCTTTTATCGCACATTAAAGACCTTTAATATCTGTAATTAAGCTGAAAAAATTTTTAAATTGTACTATCGAAAACAACTGCCATCGATGCTTTATATCCCTCGGCAGCAGCGACGATTAATGAAGACTGGCCGAATTTAGCTGTCTCCCCCGCTGCATACACTTTTTCCTGTGATGTGCGGCCTGCTTCATCCACCACCATGCTACCATTTTCATTTAAATGACAACCGAGCTGCTCTGCAAATTGATTCGGACGTACAAAGTTAGGTACTATAAAACCGCCAACTCTTTCTATTTCAAGCCCAGAACTAAACACTATTTTGTTTAAATACCCATCTTCACCATGAAGATTTTGAATAGACTCAGTAATGACAGTTATATCTTTTCTTTGTAGTTCATTCAATGTCGGAGCAGAAAGCTCATGACCATTTGTGGCAATCACTAAATCCTTTGACCAATTATAAATAAGCTTTCCTTTAAAAAGGGTATGTTCTTCATTTTCGGAAATAATAATTAGCGGTTGATCTCTTAATTCCCATCCATCACAAGTTGGGCAGCTGAATAAACTTTTGCCATAATACTTTCGAATATCCGGAATTGATGGAAATTCCTCTTGAACACCTGTTGCCAATATTATTCTCTCAGCAACAAACTCGATTTCTTCTAACGTCTCAATTTTAAAGAAGCCATCTGGTTGTTTCGTAATATTCTTTACCGTGTTTTGATAATAATGAACTGACGGGTATTTCTTCACATCATTCAAAGCTACTTCTTTAAACTCAGCTGGTTTAATTCCATCACGTGTTAGAAATCCATGTGATTCCTGCGTCACACGATTCCGATTTGTTCCATTATCAAATAACGCGACTTTTTTACGAGATCTCCCTAAAATCAAACTAGCGTTTAACCCAGCGCCACCTGCACCGATAATTGCACAATCAAATATTTCCATCATGTGACTCCTCCATAAATTTAGTAGAGTACATGTTGTTTGCTACACAACATGCCATAAAGGCTCAAATTAAAGTTAAAAAACAAAATGATTATAAGCTAACCTTTCGAATTAATCACAGACTTAAAAGACTCGTTATATCGACGATTAATCAAAAAATAATGGTGGACTATAAATCCACTACTATTTTTTCACAAGATCCGATATTTTGCTGTTTCTTAACTCATTCTCCAGTTTTTCTTCTGCAGATAACATTACTTCTTTTATGACACACTTAGGATCGTCAAATAAACAGCATTCAAATAATGACGATTTGCCTTCAATTGCATGGATAATATCTAAAAATGAAATATCCTCCCAGTTATGACTAAGAGTGTATCCTCCATTGGCACCCGATACAGAATTGATCATCCCCTCTTTTACTAACTTCGTGAGGATTTTAGACAAATACGTAGGTGAAACATTTTGCATCTCTGCTAATGGTTGGACACCAACTGGTTTATTCGGTTCTTCCTTCGCAAGAAAGAGCATTGTGTGTAGTGCATAATTTGTAGCTTTAGAATATTTCATACTGTTTTCCACCTCAATTAGAGACTTTACTTATCTATAATAGCATTGAATTTATACCACTTCAATATTTGTGTCTTTATGTTGATTTCGAGATGAAATTCAACCATCTTCTAAAGATAGCGGCTAACTTTGTCTCTTCAAAATGGCAAGCATCTGAAAAATCTGGCCCCTATGATGTGACTCGTGTTCAAGGAGATGATAAATAACCCACTCAGGTGTTACATTGTAATGAGGGAGGCTTCTGGATGCACGCCAATTCTCTAAATTCATAGTACGAAAATGGAAAAGTAGTTCATCACGTACACATTGTAGACGATGTAAATGTTCATCTAAGCTTTGGCCCTCTATATGGCTCAAAGTATCATCCTGATTGCGGTCTTCTTGAGGAAATAAGGAACGGATCTTTGGATTCCATTTTCCGCCAAGAACCTCTTCATAGAGCCAGTCTGCTTCAATTAAAGCGATATGATATAACAACGATCCAATCGAGTGACCGTTTAATTCGGTATCAAGATATTGCTGACTTATGCCTGATATTTTTTCTAAAAGTGTTCGCCGAACATCTTCCAAACACCATATCCATCGACCAATCTCTGACTCAAATTCCGGTAAGGGTAAGACAACCAAATTTTTTCTGTTCATCTATTTCTCCTCCGTATTCCATAAAATCAGCCTATTTGTTGCAATACGCCTGTTGCTGTTTTGCTACTTGCATCTACATGTTTATGGCGGTACTCTTTCTACTGTAAGAAACGGCAGCTACGGGAGCTAATGACCTTATCGACACGACAATTACTAATAAATATAATGTAGTCGACTTCTGATAGATTAAATGTAAATAAAAAAGTTCTGACTGAACTATATAATACGAACGCCTCCGTTAATTGAATTAAATCTAGGCTGTTTTCTCAAAGATTGTTGCTGTTAAAAAAAAGGCAGAATTAATCTAATAAAACGTGTAGATTAAATTCTGTCTTTTTATATTTCGTGAATCAAAATTTAACTAAAGCTACCATATAGTTGAACAGGATAAAGTATGTTATTCATTAGTTGGTATTATCATTGGTTTACCATCCTTATCCAATGACGGGATGATCCCCCCTGCATATCCAGCCCAACTAAATAAATAATGAATTCCTGTTTCTCTATCTACTATTATTCTGTTTCCATTAGCCACACCATTTTCTGTAAGGATTTCTTCAAATCTCTTCTTTGATCCTTTATTCTTCTCTGAGTCTTTATTTAACATTTTTTCGCCCCCATATTCATTAAATGTTAACACTATTACTGAAATTTCAAATAACACCTTTTTACACTACGCTCTTAACAGGTGATTATTACAAAAGTAGTAAAAGGCAACAATTCTCTTGGAAACTACTTAAAATAGTCATTTCACAGACTTTCATCCAGTTGTTTACATCTAATATACAATAGTTATATTTTCTACATATTTCTCATCTCATAGATTTTTCGCAAAGTATTAAGGTGCATTGCTTTATCTTCGGGCGACTGAGCGAATTTATACCACTCCACAAGCCTGTATCCGAACATAACAAGTATTAATTCATAAATACAATGATCGGATACAGAGGACACATCCGCATATTCCGAAAAACCCCTGTAATATGCCGGAATGCATTTTTGATAGTATTCAACCATATGACGGACGTCCGCTTCATCAGTTATTAAACTCGCGATATCTTCGCCCATGTACCCCCATCCAGCGGTATCCCAATCGATAAGTACGATTTTACTGTCCGAATAGAATATGTTTGCCACCCAAAAATCTCTATGGCAAAGAACTATTGGAAGCTTTTCGATTCGACTGAATATTTCGTCCGCATTGTTATCTAAGTCTATGAGCATTTTACACAGGTGCTTCGGGATTTCACAGTCATCGGAGCGTATATAATCATACAAAACATTCCATGACCGATAACGCAGATAGTAGTTTTTCGTAAACTCAACTTTGCTTAAATTGGACAAATTCTGCAATACGTTTGGTCGTTCAGTGTACAACTTGCCTTGAAATCGCCCCAATTCCTCGGCTATACGTTCATACATTTCCGAGGTTAGATTTAAGCCTGACACACCATCAATATATTCCATCCACAGTTGAGTCTCATCACCATTAATTTCGGCGTGATAACACTCCGGCCAACGAAACGAATCGAAGAAAACCTTTTTGAAATCCGATGCATAGAGGTCGTATTCCCTACGCCATGAATCCGGATCACCATAACGCTCAAATTTTTTCTGTGTTTTCCAAACCATCTTATACGGCAGATTTTCACCATCAGAAGTTTCAGCTATACCTGTTACAAGCCGAACAACCCCTACTGTCCCGCCTTGCAACTCTTTAAGTTGATAATCTGCGCGGATTATCGTCTGACCGAGCATTTTACTCAAAACAAGCTCCAGTATTTCGGGCTTTACAGCCTTTTCAACATAGTTGTTCATTTCTTGTATCCTCCCTTTTTACCTTTATGTCGCATGTCAATAGACTTTTGCCTCGCCCGTTTATCCATGAGATACCTCGATTTATCATCTACAAACTTATTTTCCCGCTTCTGTGCAAGATAACGATCCCAATGCTCTGGTGCCAATGATCCATCAGCAAGGGCAGCAAGAACAGCGCAGCCCGGCTCCGTCTGATGGCGGCAGTCATTAAAACGACACTGTGTGAATAATTCCTCCACATCGTTAAATCCCGCACTGATCCCGTCGTCCGCACCAAACAGACCAAGTTCACGCATACCAGGCGTATCAATAACCATTGCACCGGAAGGAAGCATAAAAAGCTGACGATGCGTTGTTGTGTGCCGGCCCCGACTGTCGACCTCTCGGATAGCCTTGACAGTCATCACTTCCTGATTCATTAAGGCGTTTAGCAACGAGGATTTTCCAACACCGGACATGCCAAGTAATACAACCGTTTTACCTGGTTGCAAATATTCACTCAACTCATCTAAACCACTCCCAGTGTGGCTGGAAACTGCGTGAACTGGGACATCAGGAGCGGCTTTTTGAACTTCAACTAACGGTACGCTGTAATCCGAGGCCAAGTCAGCTTTTGTTAAGATAACGATTGGCTGGCTGTTGCTCTGTCGTGCCTGTGTCAGGTAGCGCATGATGCGGCTGACTTTGAAATCCCAGTTTAGGGACGACACGATAAATACGTAATCAAAATTCGTTGCTACGACTTGCTCCAGTATGCTTTTGACATACCCTGCTGCATGTCCCGAATAGTCAGCGCGGGAAAATTTCGAGCGGCGAGGCAGCAAATTGGCAATGCGCGAAGCACCATTTTCGTTGTATTGCAGAAATACAAAATCGCCAACGCACGGAAAATCCTCCCGAGTTACCGCAGTATGGTAAAAAGTGCCCTTCAATACAGCCGTCACTTCTCCTTGTTCGGTGATGACGGTATATTGCTCTCGCTGTAGTTCCATAACCCTTCCAGGTATTAAACCTATCGGCGGTGTTTCGACTTTGATATAGCCGTATTGTCTCAAATCAATCATTGAACCGATCCTCTCCCAAAAATTAAAGTTGTTTTTGGGCATAAAAATACCGCGAACAAGTAGCCCCGTAAGAAGCTGCTGTTTCGCGGAGAATAGCCAAAAGTCGACTATAATTAAAAAAGAATACGACCTTCATCGTATCCCGCTAACAGCAGTATTCACGAAAGATTACTGTATACGGCATAACAAAAAATACGGGTGATATTCCCGTTGCTCTTATTCCAAGCTATAATAAAAGATTGGAATTCACTATGCCCGATACTCGGTTAAGTTAAAACCACCAATATCATATAAATTGTCATTAATAACATCCCCTTTCGCAGGAAAAAGTTGGAATATAATTTACTTCTATAGTGTGCCATAACACTTCATTAGAAATCAACAGAAAATTTAGATTATAACAAAATTTCATCGGTCAGCTACCTCTCCAACTCATTCCTACAACTATCGCATATAACATGAGAAAAGCTACCTTCGTTCTCGATATGTAGGTGGCCTCTCGTGACCCTTTGCTCGTTTACTTTTTTTGTGTAAAAGTAAACGACAATGCAATTACAGAAACTAAAAACGATACAAGTTCTAAGTCTCAATCAGCCTCAAACATATTTCTACAAGTAGAGGTTGAACAGTTTAGTTGACGAGATCAATGTTCCACGCCCCGTCCATTCTACCCTAGCTATTGTTAGATTAAATCGATAAAAAAAGTTCAACCAGAAAGTACTGGCTGAACTATATAATCCGAAAGCCCCCCGTTACTTTAAGTGCAATTCTTCACATTGTTATATAAGATTCGTTTGGGTATCGCTCCGATGTAAAACTAAATGACTTTTTAGTAACTAATTTTGAACTTTCTCCTATAATCTCTAGTATAGAAACGGAATAATTCGCCAAGTCTTGGACTGATATTGCTTATATTGTTCACCAAATAGTGTAACAAGAATTCTCTCTTCAATTTTTATACGATACGAATACGCAAGGAAAAATAAAATGAAAGTTATAATAATCGCAATGAACGAAGATGAAGATATAGCAAATCCTAAAAAGGTCAAAAAAGACCCTAAATAACCAGGATGGCGAATATATTTATATAGACCGTTTTGAATTAACTTATGCTCCCCCTGCATTCCAACATTCCTACTGTAAAATCTCCCTAATAACTTCATTGAAGAATATCTAATCCATACACCCATTAGCCCAACAATAACACCCATAAACAGCATTGAATTAATCTTATTTATTGTAAAAAAATACATAACCTCTGAAATGGTTAACATCAAGGCTAAAACTACTCCGATAAAAAAACTAGAACCTCGATTTTGTTTTTCTTCTTTAACAGGTGAACTTCTATAAAATTCTAATAATAAATATAGAAAAATAGGTAAATATGCTATGAAAAACATAATTCTGTTTCCTTTCATTAAAAGTATTTAAACTTGTTTTTCTAATTGGTCTTCATTTTCCAATATAATTCACCGCCTAAGCAAATAAGTCGCATCACGACGCGTCGTGATACGACTTATTATAATATTTGAATTTTTAAAAAATCACTCCCAACCCAAAATGTTTTTTAAACTAACGTGCTCCGTTTGTTTAATGTAGATAGAGAGGGATAATGGGACACCCCAACCTTGAGAGCTGTTCG
Organism: Lysinibacillus sp. NPDC093688; assembly: GCF_050280145.1. NCBI lineage: Bacteria > Bacillati > Bacillota > Bacilli > Caryophanales > Bacillaceae > Lysinibacillus > Lysinibacillus sp. NPDC093688. The sequence continues at coordinate 402,595 of NZ_JBNNUX010000001.1, read as the reverse complement.
AAACAGAAATGGACTGCAAACGCTTAGTTACTCAGGAATCCCACTATCATTAGTCGCTTGTCCCCATACAGTACATTCTTTGGATTGATAATGATGAATAAAACCGCTACAACAAAATAAAAAATGGCGTTATACATGATTAAATCGAGTAAGTTTCCGTTTATTAAGCCTATAAAAAAATTAAATAATTGATGGATAATGATTGGTATGATTAAATTCGGATTTAAGTTATAAAATGCTGTCATGACGATTTTAATGGAAATGAGTGCGATCATAAAAAATAGAATATATTTGATTAAATCAAGGCCCACAAGCCCTGAAGTAAACCATATAGGTAGATGCCACATCCCCCACCAAAATCCTATAATAATTGAAGCCATTAAGGGGGTATGCCTCTTTTGAAGCTCAATTTGAGCAAAACCTCTCCATCCTAGTTCTTCTCCTAGTGGACCTGCAAGAAGGTTTTTAAAAAAGAAATAAATCAGCATCCACGAAGATGAAATAGTAAAAATAGAGTCTGCTTCACTATTTTTCGATACAAGAAACAATATGATTAAAAATATCAATGCTTGAATCATAACCACAGTTAGAATCACAGAAAACTTAAGTTTACTGTTAAATTTATCTTTTACAAATTGCATAATACTCTGCCCAGGATAGATCTTTTTAAACAATAATGCAAAAGCAAAAGTCGAGGACCAAGCTGATAGACAAAGCATGACATCAAAAATCCATTTAGGAAATCCTAACATGCTGATGGCTCCTATAAGACAAAAAAGTGGCAAAAAAATGATATTGGTTAGTACAATAAAACTCGCTACTGGTTTTTTTAGTTTCTTTTCTCTAATCATGCATACTCCCCGCTTCAAACTAAGATTTCAATAATAATAATATTTAAGAATATCTTTAGCTTAAACCTGGGGGTTACTCACAGGTCAATACTTATACCATCAAGTAATTCGACGAAAAAAAATACCCTTCAAAAACAATGAAGGGTAAATAATATTCTTTCTATTCATCGAAATATGTGGTTTTAATTTTTTTCTCGTCCAAAAATTTTTCGATTTTTAGTTGCTGCCTTCCGTTCGCTTTAGTAAAATGCTCAGAAGCAAAATCTGATATATCTGTCAAACTACCATTTTCAACCGCTCCAACAATTTCTTCTTCAAATTGTGTTAAAGTTTCCCTGATTGATGAAACAAATTCATAAATTGTCTTTGAAGGTTCTTTATAATCATTTGGGATACTATTATTACTTATAAAATCATTGAAATTCGCATCATTCTTTTTCCCTTGATCCATTAATACATTTAATTTTTCCCGATCCGATTCAGTAGCATCCTCATATTCATAAACAATTGTTTCCATTTCTTTATCGATTACATGACTATAATCCATATACTTTTTTATACTTGATTTCATTTCATCTTCACTAATAGTTTCATTCTTTTTATTAGAAACAAATAGATCGTCTGGAATTTTAACAGGTACATTGCTAACGGAATTTCCCTTACTTTCTTTATTGCTTGCTTCATCACTTTCTTCATTCGACAATGTATCGTGTGAACAAGCACACATCAATACAATAGTGAATGCCATTAATAGATATAAAGTAAATTTTTTCATTTTAGTCTCCTTTTCAATCCAGTAGATATTTCTATATTGCTAAAGCTTTTGGTTTCTAACATCCCCCTTTTATATTCACGGTACCTCTCATTACCTTTAATAAATCAATATTCAATTGTTGAATTAATTGCTGACCACCAATGGTTTTTGATAAATTTTGCGGTTGAACAATTGGTTGTGTGGTCATTAATTTCACCCTTACTTACAATACGCATTCATCCATTGCCAGCATCTTTATTCAACATATTGAATCGTTGCTACATCCTCGTGTCATAGTGTACTAGTTAAATAGTACACCGTAGCTGTTAAGTATTCAAGTATTAAATTCAAAAAAAAGGAAGAGCTGTTAAATAAACAGCTCCCCCTTCATGAAATTATGTTGAATAAAGTTTGCCTCTTTAGCAATGAGGAGGGAAACAATAAGGTTCACTTGATAGGTGCATAAATCTCTAAAAATACACGTTCAAGACCATCTTCATAAGTGGTCAGTAATAGATTTATATAAACTTGTCCCAATAGTTCATACCCTTTTTCTATTGCAAACTTTCTTAAATTCGCTTCCACGTGTTGATCAATACTTTCTCCACCAGTTGACCATCTTCCATCTTCAATAATTGTATAAATACATTTTGGATGAGATAGAATTTCACCTTCTATTTCTTCATCAAGGTCTTGCACTTTTCCTACAATTATAAACTTATCTTCTATAATACCTATATCATTGAAATGGATGACTCTTCTTAAAGATGTGAGCGTAACTGCTTTTTTTAAGCTATCTGCATTCTTTTTTAAAGTGTCATATTCTTCATACGCCGTAAAATGTTCTATTTCTCCCTTTATTGTTAAAGGTTTCATTTCCTTAACTATGTACGCTCCTAAGAATTGTTTGATTTTCTTACAATCTTCTTTTACTATTTGAATCTTTTTCAATAGAAGTTTTTTATATTCAATTTCCTGTAAAACCTCTTGTTCTTTTTCTTCTAATAATGATTGAATTCCATCAATACTCTTACTCTTTCTTAATTCCTGGATTTTTTTAATTTCAATATCAATTTCTCTGTAGAAATTTACTGTTGTAATATCATAAATATCAAATTGATTATAATTTCTATATCCATTCACAATATTTTGCTTTGGCTTTATTAATTCCTTTTCCTCATAAAATTTCAAGGTATCTCTAGATACACCTAAAAAATTAGCTACTTGCCCAATTGTGTACATTTTACCATCCTTTTACATTGCTAAATATTCATTATGATACTTCCTAGCAGGCCGAAATACTGTGTTAAGCATAAAAAAATCAACAGTACCAACGTTGCACCTAAAGCACAATACTACAATTTTTATAATAAACCTATTTTTACCATTGCGAGAAAAATAGGTTTAACTATCAACTGTTATTCTATTTAGATTCTATCCTACTGAGACTCACCTACAGTGCAATTAGGAGAAATTACATCCCACTTTCCAAACAGCGTCAAACCAGCCGCTTTTGCTAGGTACGTTGAAGCCTCATTATCAAGCTGGCATCTGTACTGTGGTTCGTAACCCTGCTCAAAAGCGTACTTACAAATTGATCGCACTACTTTGCGAGCATGACCTTTTCCTCTAAAAGATGTCAAAGTCAGTACGCCGAGGTCTGCAATTTGCGCATCTTCTTTCCAAGGATACATGCTGGCAGCACAGACTAATCGGTTATGCTCAAAAGAACCGAACACCGCCCAATGATCCAACTCCACATACGCATCATCCAAGTCTTGTTCCGACGCGGAGGACTCGAACTCAGTGAACACTACATCATCTTGCTCTGTTAATTGGCGCAATGTCCCTTCCAAACTTTCTTGCAGCAAGACATTCTTTTCTCCTTCTGAAAAATAAAAAATATAATCTGCACCATGTAGTGTGACTCCCGCTTCCTTTAATTTCTGACGGAAGACCTGATCAGTCAGTTTGTGTCCTTTAGAAAGGGCTAACTTATCGGCCATCTCAGGCGTCAAGACTGCCAAAAAACGGCCGTCATTCGTTTCCAGCACCATGACCCGACTGTCTTCGCTCAGGTCAGGATTGATGGTGACCGTAAAGTTTTCATTGTTGCAGATAACGTCTCCGTTTAAAAATTGCGACTTCCAATAGTCAGATATCGTTTGTGAAAATAAAGGCATACTTTATCCCCCTTATAAATGAACTTCTACTTAAAAATACCATATTTACCCTGTTTCCTTCTAATCTTTTTGTTTCAACCGTAGTATTTAACAGCACCATTAACCGGAACACGCATTTTAGTTGAACATGAACCATCTAAAACGATTGAATTTGCAGGGCCAAATCCCACTTGTGTTAGATGATTTTAAGCACAGCAACATTTACTTTTGAATCAATATCATGAGAAACAATCAGATAGCTTTCCCTTTTGCATTATCCCACGCTAAAACAAAACGGTTAAAAGCTCCGTAATATTGAGCAGTACCCCAACTATCATCATTGTAATCAGTTCCACCAATTACAGCTTTCAATCGCTACGAAGCTAAAATGAGGTAACAGCTTAAAGAAAAAGCATATACTGTTTCCAGAAAATTGGATATCTTGCCTCTTTACTTTTTCAAATGTCAGCATAGGCTATTCATCTATAAAAAATACAAGATCAAACTTGCTAAAAGATCTCAGGGTGTTTTAACATAGTTAAGCAATGATATGTGACAGTATCCATTACTCTTACACCATCTTGAATATATCTTTACCTAAGGAGTGGTAGAATTGGCACGTGTTTTATTTATTAATGCTGGATCAGAAGGACATATCAATCCAACGATTGGCGTTGTGCAAGAGCTCATTTCGCGTGGAGAAGAAGTCGTGTATTTTACAATAGAAGCTTTTCGGGAACGTATTGAGAAGACGGGAGCTACTGTACGAACATTTGATGGCCAAAAATTTATAAAAGCATTTATCTCAGGGGGAAGAAATCATTTGCTCGAAAGGGTCAATGGACTTTTACTTACTGCAGATATCGTTATCCCTAGCGTACTTGAACAGATTAAAGGAGAACATTTTGATTACATCATCCACGATTCTATGTTTGGATGTGGCCATTTACTTGCCAAGATCCTTAAGCTTCCGGCAATCAATTCATGTACATCTTTTGCTGAGACTAAACTATCATTCGATCAAACATTAGAACGTCTTTCACAAAATGTTCCAACTGAAGTTTTAAATAGAATAAATGATGATTTTCTAAACCTGACAACAAAAATCAAAGAAAAATATGGTGTTGAAATCCGTTCACCTTATGAAGTTTTCTGTAACCCAGCACCATTGACAATCGTTTATACAACGAGGGAATTTCAACCTTTTGGAGAAGCATTCGACCCACCCTATAAATTTGTAGGCCCATCCATCTCTTCACGGTTAACGCAAGAAGACTTCGACCTTTCCGCAATCAAGGGAAAACGCCCAATTTATATTTCATTAGGTACGGTCTTAAATCAAGCCATTGATTTCTATAAGCTGTGTTTGAAGTCATTCGAGAATACTGAGCATACCGTTGTCATGTCGATTGGGGAACAAACACCACTTGATGTATTAGGAAAGGTTCCTGAAAATTTCATAGTGAAAAATTATGTTCCACAAACCGAATTGTTACAATACACTAAATTATTTATCACACATGGTGGCATGAATAGCACTAATGAAGCTCTCTATAACGGGGTTCCATTAATCGTGATCCCACTAAGTGCGGATCAGCCGATCATCGCTAAACAAGTTACCAACATCGGAGCAGGTGTTCAATTACAAATGGAAAGTTTGACAGCCAATCAACTAAATGAAGCTGCCAATCATGTGTTAAACACCCCTTCCATCCAAAATGCTGTTGCAAACATAAAAAAATCCTTCCAACATTCTGGTGGGTATCACAAAGCTGTTGACGAGATTTTTAAGTTTAAAAGTCAATACGGTATTTAAAAGCTGCCATTTTTTATAAATGAAATAAAATAGCTGGGTAAAGATTTCTCCCATACCCAGCTTTTTTTCCACATTTAGTCAAATAACGATGGCTACATGTTGTAAAAACGAACCATGTTTTAATGTAATCGATCATCAAACATTAATTGTATTTGAATACCAAACGGGTCTTCAAGTATGCCGTATGCTTTACTAAAAGCATTACTCGATAGTGGAACAATGATTCTCACTCTCTCATCTGTCGTCAAACTCTTGTAAAAATGTTCGATTTCTTCTAAGTCCGCACTTTGAATACACAGTGAAGTGTTGTTCCCCACTACATATTTTTCTGATGCATCCATTGTATCTTCTGCCAACATAACCTTTGTTTTTCCAATTATTAAAACGGAATGAGTAATATAATGTTTATTCTCCTCAGTAATCTGCAACACGCTATCACGTTTTGCCATATCTTCATAAGTAACGAGTAACAATTCCTCTGCGTTAAAGTGCTTTTTGTAAAAATCGACCGCTTCTTTAGCTTTCCCATTCATGGATAAGAAAATAGCCACTTCTAGTGTTGAACTCATAGTATCAATCCCCTGTATAAATAATTTTAGGTAAATATCTTATCAATTGATATTACCTTGACCTTATTTTAAGATATAAAGATATCAAAACATGATACCTTTAAGGAGATTCACATGAAGAAATCAGAAAGATTAAATGACATGATTAGATACTTGAACAGTCGGGAGTATTTTAATTTAAGTGATCTAATGGCTAAATACAATATTTCCAAAAGTACGGCTCTGCGTGATATTAGTTCATTAGAACAATTGGGTATGCCTATTTTTGCTGAGCATGGCAGACATGGACGTTATGGAATCTTAAAAAATAGATTGTTATCCCCTATTATTTTTACAATTGATGAAGTATATGCTCTGTACTTTGCCATGCTGACACTAGAATCTTATCAATCAACCCCATTCCATTTAAGCGTTCATAAACTTAATGAAAAGTTCGAAAACTGTCTGTCTAACAATCAAATACAGCAAATTCATAAAATGAAAAAAGTTCTACAATTTGAAGTAAATCAGCATAATAATGTTAGCCGTTTTTTAGATAAAATTTTAAAGAGTATTCTTACTGAAAGTAGCTGTAAGATACACTATTTGAAAAATAACGAGCAAAAAAGTTACCAAGTTCAATTTTTCAAAATTTCCGCTAGGTTTGGTCAATGGTATGCTACTGGAATAGAGTTCGATACGCATAAATTTAAAGTTTTCAGATGTGATAAAATAACCTTCTTAGAAGAAGAACTTAATTCTCAATTTTCTATAGATGAGCTTATTAGTCGTTCATTAGAAATTTATCAATCCGAGAAGAGTATTGATTTTGAGGTAGAAATTTCAGCACAAGCAAAGGATATTTTTTATAAAGAACATTATCCTTCTATGAAAATAGAAATTGGTAATAAAACAGTTGTGAAGGGATTTTATAATCCTGGAGAAGAGGAATTTATCGCTAACTATTTTATGAGGTACGGTCATAGTGTAATATCGGTCCGGCCTGAATCATTAAAACAAATTATTCAGGATAAAGTAGAGAGCCTCTTTAATCACTATCAAAAATTATAATCCAATATGTAGATCCATTTAAGTAATTTTTGTGTTGTACAACCCAGTATCTACTATGGATTAGCACTTATTTTCCTGCATTTATAATTTTTCTCAGACGAAGAAAAGGAGAAAAACGAATTCGCTTTTCTCCTCTTTTTTATTTAATATCCCTTCTATTCTTCACCATCAAAAGCCATTAACCAATTCACAATTGTTACTATCGGGAATATAATGATTGCCGTTAGAATGGCTATTATAGGTGCCATACTAATTGTTAGTGCAACATATATCAAATACATAATTGGCGAAAGTAATATTATACTTGGAACTGTCCATCCTGCAACTGCTATATATGGATACACACCCTTCCGCCAATTAGCTTTCAATATGATAGGTAAAATCAACAGCAAACTTATAATTGCTGGAATCGTAAAAGCGTAACTAATACCTTTGAACGTAAAGCTAGTCAACGCAGCCAATACAATCCATAAAACCTGCGTACTCATCACGAAATTTGCGGAACCGTATTTTTTCGAAATCCACTTCGCAAAAAAGAGACAAAACACCATCGCAAGTAAGACCAACGACGTAAGAATCGTCGGATCATACGTACCAAACATCGCCATATTATATTCATTTATTTCACCGATCAATACAATTGTGGAAAGACGCATTAGAAGAAAATAGAAGATGAAAATGGCAACAAGACTACCCATCATCGCTAAAAAGCTTAAAGCAAATCCCTTAATCTGTATCACTTTCATTTTAAAACTAAAGATAAATATAGCGACTGTTAAGACAAGTAAAATAATCAGCATTGGGACTACTAACTTTTCGGAGTACACAACTAGTATTTTTTTCATTAACGGGAAATAAATCGCATTACTTTTACTTTCCTCTATCGTTTGAAACTCTTTTGCATCCATCATCATAAACCTTTTCACTAATGGAAGAACATAGCTCCCGAAGTGACGAATTGTTGCCTCATCACTATTTCCCACACGATCTGTCGTTGCATGATATGCCTCAAATCCATTCATATTCGCAAAATTATAGCCTAATTTCTTTGTCACTTTCAATTCGGTAAAATCGGTATCGTTCGGCATCTTTTTATACATTTCAGCAGCAAATGAGTATGCTACAGGATATGGAACAATCTCTTTATACAATTGCAATAACTGTAAATCATTTGAACTCGTTTCAAACAAAATGGGTACCCCTGTATTGCCTCTTGCTTCGAAATTCAACATCACGCTTACATTATCCAAAATATCCGCTCGATCCTTAAGGGCACTCGCGCCTAGTAAACCCAGCTCCTCACCGTCTGTTAGAACAAAATAAATTGAATTTTTAGGTGCTGGCATTTGTTTTAATACTCTTGCTGTCTCTAAAATTGTGACAACGCCATAACCATCATCTGATGCTCCAGGGGTTTCTGTTACAGAATCATAATGAGCTGTTAGTAATATCGCATGATCATCACCTGATGTCCCTTGGATTTTTGCAATTATATTTTCAACATTTTCTGCTCCTATATCCGAAGCATACTTCTCACCTCTAAGATCCTTCACTGGCTTCGATTGAATTTCAACCGGTATATCAAGATGTTGAAAGTGTTTAACAATGTAATCCCTAACCCTTTTATTCGCAGGAGAGCCTATTGGATGTGGTTGTTTTGCAACTTCTTTTAAATAATCCAGAGCTCGATCTGATGAAAAATCCTTTTCGGTTTCCCCCATTTCTTCTTTAGAAGGACTTAAAAACTGACTAAAACTTATAAACAGCGTTAACAATCCTAGTACTATCGAAAAAATAAGCCATTTTCTTTTTTTCATCTAATCTTCTCCTTATTCTATCTACTTACTTAACAGAATTTTAGCCACCTAGATTTATCATATGTTTTTAATTTGAATTCTTTTCCGATCATCAGATTTTACTCTTACGCAGTCGCACAAAACACTTGTTGCTGCCGCTTCGCTTTCGCACAAAAAACACTTGCTATTACACCACATCAACCTTAACGTAGAATCTAGTTCATCTCATTCAAAAAACACAACGAATATCAAAATCGCTTTTATTTCTTCACTATAATTAAATTTAGGAGTGATGCATGATGAACAATATGATTCAAGATATGATTGATTGGATTGAAGGACATCTGTTTGAGGGGTTTTCCCTGATGAAACTAAGTGAAGCAATGGGCTATTCTTCTTATTACTGTTCCTTTAAATTCCATCAAATAACAGGCATTAGCATTAAACGCTATATGACCCTTAGAAAAACCTATCTGTCTTCACTCTCTCTTAGTGAAACAGATGAAAGGATCATTGAGATAGCGATCAAGCATGGCTATTCATCGCAAGAAGCATTTTCCCGAGCTTTCAAGGAAATATTCGGCGTTACCCCCAATGCCTTTCGTTTATGTCCTGAACCATTGCAATCTTATGTAAAGCTCACTATGAATGAAGCGAGGAGTTATTATATGGATATTTCAAAAAAATTAAAAATTGAAGATTTACAAAAGCATGTGGATAGGCATTTTGATCACGAAGTATTAAATATTTTAAATGGACAAATGATGTATGAAGAATTCAGTTCTCAACAATTAATGGGAAAAAGCGATTACGCACCATTTAATGAAGCGATGTGTGTACACAACACCGATAAAACAATATTTAGCGACTCATTTAAACAAGTTCGAGCAGCAGGACATCAAGTCTCACTTGAGGATTACGAAGCCATTACAGTTGCTCCACTTGAAAAGACCTTATTTTCAAAAGAATATCAATGTATCGTTCTTTGGTTTGGGGAAGATATGTTTTGTCAGATGAATTTAATAACCTTGTTAGCGTATTTAGAACAAACATCATTCAAAGGAACGATTTACTATCATGCGGTGAGAGAGCAAACATATGATGTGCAAGAGACTGACATAACATTAGGAAGCTATTATGAAATATATAAAACAGTGTTAGTAGACCACCGTATGCCAGATGTAGAACTGATGCCTGTTATGTATCAAGGAATCAAATTGTATTTAGAACTATTGAAAAACGACAACGAAATTACAAAATATATTCAAACACATCAACATCTATCTCAAGATGAAATCGTACGAAACTTACTACATCTCTTCCCTCAGTATGGTTTAGGGGATTCTCAATATTTAGAATTAATTAAAGCAACGCAAAAGTAAAGATTGAACGTGCTTACCTCCCCTATTGAAGTGATGACGAGTTGCTATCAAACTCTTCATCACTTATTTCAACTCCACAAAAAACGAATCCCCTGCTTTGTAGAGATTTTCAAACAGCATTGTTGACAATGCATTAGATTTTTAATAATCTGTAATAATGCATAAAATTTGTCAAATAACACGAGAACAAAGAATGGGGTGTATTGAATGAGGATTATTAAAGTTGTAGATTATAACCACAATTGGAGTAGCGACTATCAAAAAGAAGAACGTTCTATTAAGGCTATCCTTCAAGATGAATTGGTGAATAGTTTTCATATTGGAAGTACATCCGTCCCAGGTCTAAAAGCAAAACCAATTATTGATATTTTACTAGTAGTCAATGATTTCCATAAATTAGATTCATTTTCCAAGCAATTTCAAGAGATTGGATACGAAGTTAAGGGTGAATTCGGGATAACTGGAAGAAGATATTTCCGTAAAGGTGGCGATCATCGCACACACCAAATTCACGCTTTTCAATATAACAACATTGAAGAAATAGAAAGACATTTAGCATTTAGAGATTACCTTCGAGAGCATCCCGATGTTTGCAGGCAGTATGGGGAAATAAAGAGCCAACTTGCCAAGCAGTATCCAAATGATATGAATGCCTACTGCAACGGGAAAGACGATTTTGTCAAAAGTGTTGAAAAAGATGCTATTAAATGGCATTGGAATGTCCGTTAATATTATTGTCCATTTTGTGTTTGTATTTGAAAGCTTTCTTTATTATATGTAACAAAAAATTAGATATAATTTTTTATATACAACATCATAATCGAGTGTGTAATGAATGAAATAAGCAGTGGAAATAGCCTTTTAAGCTCAACATTAATAATGGAGGTAATTATCAGGCTGGGACTATACTGATTAAAACCTTAAAAAGCGCGAGAAATCAATTTTAGTAACGTTGATTTCTCGCGCTTTTTCTGATGTGAAATTTTTAATTTTTTTGCTTTGAAAATAACCTTATGTCCTACTCTTTTTATAAGCTCTCCTTATGTAACAGAAATTCACTTCCTCTCCTACAATATTAATTTGTCATTTTTCTCATCACCCATTCAATCGGCCCTCTTTTAAATCTATTTCTCCATAAAACTGAAAATAAAATACTCGCTACGAAAAACAATAGTGTAAATACTAATGAAAATGCTAACGTTTGGTTTTCTAACCGATTGAATAAAGCCAATATGCCAACACCGATGAATACATGACTTACATAATGCGTTAATGTTAATTGTCCTGTTTGAATAAGTGATTTAATCAACCATTGTCCAGCAAACCTTTCTACGATATAAATTGAAGCAACAATGACAATAATCGCAGAAGCAGAATTTGATAAGATATATAAAATGTTTGGTGGAATTGGCCCTGTTTGAAACAAGAATTCTGCACTGTTTACATCTAGCACCGATATAGATAGTCGCATTAATAATTTTGAAAGTACCTCTATTGTTATTAGTAGAATTATAGAAATAAACAACATTTTGTTTCTCACAGCTTTCTTCGATAAATCAAGTCTGCCAAGGAGCATTCCAAGCAAAAAGAAACAGATCCAAGGGAATATCGGATGATACCCATTGTACAAAAGATTTCTTAGAAAACCTTCGATCGTCCAAAAATCAAGATATTCCATAAATAGTTGATCTGGACGCCATCCTTTCAAATAGTTCATTGTCACTTGTAAGACTTGCGAAGTGATTAAAAAAAGACTAGATAGGATGATCATGAGCTTTGTAGAAGCTACGATAAGGAAGGATGCAATCAGCATATAAACACCATAATAATGGAGAATATCTCCAGTCCAATCAGCAACATATAAAAGTAAACCTAGAATAAAGAGAAAAGCAGAACGTTTCCATAATTTCATCCTATTCTCTTTAATAGAAGAAAGCTCACCGCTATTTCTAGCTTTTCTTGTCATTAACGCAACTCCGATACCCGCCAACGTAACAAAAGTGGCAGACGCCCTTCCTTCGAAAAGTCCAGTAAACCATATAAGCCAATCTGGCCCTCTCCCTGCCGCTCCCATAATAATTTTAAAGTTGACTATAAGCATCCCAAACATAGCTAAGGCTCGAGCGAAATCTAACCCTTCAATTCGTTTAGATTGTAACGGTTCGGTCATAAATGTTCCTCCTTCTGTTAATACACCATCACTATAAACTATAGGGTTGACCTAATGTCAAACCAACTTTTGTTTGTCCACCACTCAATTCGTTTGCCCTAATTATTCATAGGTAGAGGCTAAAACACTCGTCGAAAATCCGTTAGCTTAATCGTATGGAATTAATCTTTCTTTCATTCTCATTGATAACTGTTTGAGTTTTTATCTTAGGTTTATTGTTTGACATTAGGCTAGCCCTAGAGTTTATATTTATATAGAGAAGAGGGATATTATGGATGAAACAATTACAATAAATCAATTGGCTAAAATATTTGATATTAGTCATCATCAAATACGCTATTACGAAGAAAAAGGGCTCTTATTGCCATCCTACACAGATAATAATAGATATCGAAAATATTCTCTGAAGGAAATTTATCAACTTGCTCAAATATTAATGTTGAGGGACTTAAATCTTTCAATCGCACAAATTAAAGAGGTTTTAACGACGTATGAAAAAAATGATTATTTAAGGTTATTAAGAGAAAAATCAAATGAACTTTCTGACGAAATAAACAAACTACAAAAAATTAAAAAGGCAATTGATCACCATTATGTAAATATTACAAACCAAAAAGTAAATTCAACAAAATACTTAATAAATAAACATTTAGAAAAAATTATCACTTTAAAAACAAATGAAACTTTATCAGCCAAAGATATGTTTAAATTTCAATTATCAAAGCAATATTTTTATAATGATATTATTTATGTTTTTGAAGAAGATGAATATCATATATGTATAGAAACAGAACAGAAAGCTGATTTCATCATGAATGAAGGTAAATATAGTTCTATATTTATTATGGGCGAAAATGATGATGAAATTGAGAAACAAATATTATCTATTATCGACAAGAAAAATGCCCCTATCTATGTAATGGAGCTCTCAAGCGGCATTTTTACTAATAGTAATATTCTAGAGTTAGAAATTCTAATTCCCGAAAAAAGTGATCAATAATCGGGTTAAATTTATTGGAATATTAACCATGATAGAGAATACGAGATCCTATCTTTCAAGACTCAATCAGAACAGTAGAACTCTGTGCTGCAACTTTTATTCAATGAATCGAAATGGGATTATAAACTATAATTTAAAAAGCTCACATGTTGAACAGAATCGTTCAACATGTGAGCCGTTTTTTATACTGAATTATACATTCATATCTGTAATAGCTGGAATATTTATTTCCTTCACACATGAAACTGCTGATAAATTAATCACACATTGGACAATGGCTACAATATCTTGTACAGGAATACGTGTACCTTCGTACAACTTAATTGCTTTTTCAGCCCCTTCTTCAAAAGGTACTTCAGCAGCAAGTTCTCCTGGATTAATACACGTTACAGTGATCTTATCTTTTCTCACATGCTCGCGTAAAGCATTTGTAATGCCTCGTAAGCCAAATTTAGATGTCACAAACGAAACTTGCGCATTATTCGAATGATCTAAACCTGCCGTCGATCCTATTAAAATTATTTTTCCATTTTCCGCCTGCCTTAAATTAGGTAATAGCGCCTGAATATATGTAATTGTGGAAGTTAAATTAATATTTATTAAGTTTGCAATATCCCCAACTTCATCTTTATCAAACGTGTAATCATCTTCAAAACCACGATTTTCCCATACTCCAACATTGTAAATTAATACATCCATAGCAACGCCTTGTAAAGCTTCTTTTAAATCAGGAATATGTTGTTGACTAGATAAATCAATAGCCAGCCATTTACGATTTATGCCATCATCTATATCTAAACTACTTGGTCGTGTTCGAGACACCATCCATACTGTATCCCCTTTTGTTGGTAACCCCTTTACAAATGCATCACCTAATCCTTGGCTTGCTCCAAATATAATAAAGTTCTTACTCATCCAATCACCCCTTCTATATGACTACAACGTAAGTATAGTTAATATAAAAAATAGTAACAACTAATGTGATTTATAGAAATATTTAGGTGCTCGAAATTTCCTATGCTTGTTCATTTTAAACTTATTTCACCCAATACGTTGTACAATCGTCACTTCGATCTAGGAAACCATATTCAATTAAGTATCTTCTTAATGATACGTAATCACTGTAAATAAGTTTTAAAATTTCATTGATTTCTTTTTCATTATATTTATGCCCTACCTCAAACTTCGTTACAATGTATTGCAGTAAAATAATTTTTCGTTTTTCTTTACTTGGAAAACTTTCAATTGAACCATCTAAGCCATTTTTAAAATACGTCGCTAGTACTTTTTCTTTCTCGTCTACTGTAATCGCATAACGTTCATCCACCTGTGTTGCCCCCTTATGAATTGGTTCGTATACTTTTGTTGTTTCTAAAGCTTGCATAATTGCCAGAAAAACTTTTGCTTGTTTTTCTTTTTCTTTCAATTTAAATCGATGCTGTCGAATTGTTGAAATGCTATTTGCAGAAGTGCTATTAACAATTTCCTTATCTGGCGCCCCTGTCGCAAATAGCTTAAGCAATTCGGTTTGGATATCTGATAGCCCTGTATCCTTCTTATCTAATTGAAGTAACGCTTCAAACACAGAGATATGTTCATTCTCAATATGGCGTTGTATAGCTTTTTTAGCCGTAAAAAAACGATCATCTATTTTGAATACTTCTTCGGCATCAAATATTTTTTTACAAAATACACACGCATATGCATCACCTGTTTCTACATATCCCCTCGATAATTCCTCTATAGTCAAATCAGTTAAACTCATAAACAAAACCTCACTCCGTTCACCATTTAATAAACAATATATAATAAGTTTATTTATTTGTAAACAACGACAGCATTTGTTTATCTAAAAAAAGAAGAATCTATTTTGACAATACTCAATCAAAACAGATTCCTCTCTACGTTTAGCTATATAAATAGTACATGTTAGTTATTTAATCGTTCTTTTCACTTTGCCGATATATGAAAACACTGCTTATTATGCCAAGTCCACCAAATAACAAAACCCATATATTCTTAAAAAGAAGTCCATAGATGGTCATTACACTACTAATAATTCCACTTGAAAAAGCACTGGATACGATGGATTTTTTTGTTGGCTTAGGGAATTGAATAGATGTTCCCAAATTTTTATTTCCCCATTTACATGCCGCATCCATAATATTTTGTAGTTTGTCTAACATCCTCTTCTCCTCCTAATGTTAAAATACGAAAAAAGAAAAAAATGCATTGGACAGAGCACCTAAAAAAGCCAACATTGAAAATGATAAACAAACCATTCCGCCAATCATTTTCGACTTCTGCTCTCTATTCTTTTTGGATAGTAAAACTAACCCGAAGATTAGTAGGAAGATTGCTAAAATGATATTAATCGCGATAAAGAACGGTGCTGTTTCTTTTAGAAAGTCTATAATACTCCAAAATAAACTCATTGATATCTCCTCCTATTTAATAGTTGCAATAGAGCCTCTACTCAAAGATGCTTGAGACCAATTGCTTCGTCATAAATTGAAATGCTGCTAAATGATCACAGTTCTTTGAAATTCCTTCTTTACTTGCAATGCTAGAAAGAAGGACGGTGAAGGTAGAAAAGGCTAAATTTTCAGGAACTTTCAATTTAAGATTTGCTCGTTTGATGGCTGTACGAAATAGTTCACTACTATCAAACATTAGTTTTTCTTTCATTTCCTCTGAAAGTTTACTATAAAACGATGTAAAATCAGTCGTTTTCACATCATAAAGAAATGGTTTGCTTTCGTATTCATAGTAAAGCTCGATTACGGCTGCTTCAAAGCCAGACTTTTCAGGGCATTGCTCAATTCGCTCAATGAAATTTTCATAAATAGTATCTTGAATGTCATACAGAACTTCAAAAAAAAGTTCTTCCTTACTGGAATATAAATTATAAAAAGTACCTGTTGATATTTCTGCTTTTTTACACAATGCGCCAATGCTTGTTTCCTTATAACCTGGAGAAATCCAAAATGCCATACATTCATCTTTCAATTTACTTTTAATCAGAATTTTATCTTCTTCTGAAAAAACTTTTTTCCCCCTTGCCATAGATGGTCCCCCCTTTTATGAATTAATTATACGAATATTCATATTTTATATTCATATAATAGCATTAACGCCAAATTTTAACAAGGGATTAAATAACAAATTATTTCATATCGTTATCATTGCATGTGATTAAGGTTAATTAGAATAGCTATAAAACCAACCTTAATCGTCTCTGCGTATATATTTATAATAAAATTTGGTTGAAAAATACCGCTAAACACTTTTGATTTCACTGTACATAAAAAGCCAACGTTTTGAATAATGTTTCTTCAAAACGTTGGCTTTTCTTTCATTTTTTTAATTTTCTCCCACGTATTCTACTAAAGTAAGCATTTGTCACTGTAAGTGCTAAGAAAGATACTTCCTCCATTCCTCCCAGGCTTTCATATATCCATTAAGGTCGTGCGGATGAACTTTAATACACACACCAATACGAGTATATAATTGAAAAACAACTTCATTCAAAAGTTGTTCCTTCGTAAAGGATGCATGCCCGTTCCACAAGGAAAACGATGAAAAAAGTGTATGTAAATCTAGACTATCTGGTGAAGAACAAAACGCATAGGTAAAATCGTAAATTTTGGGACCGATTAAGGGTGATGGGTCAATAACCCCTTTTAACTGATTACAAGCGTATACAAAATTATGAACCCCCGTATCTCCGTGAAGGTAATACTTCTCATCTTGATGGTGATACGTTTTTAAAGTATTTACCAACAACTCTACTCTCTTATGGTCCACTCTTGGTAAAAGCTTACTTATATTAATTTTGGCAGACTCAAAACTACTTTGATTAAAGTCTGACCAGGAGCTTCGATGAATCCCGTTTACTCTTCCCCAAGGAATGTCTGTGTCCACCTTTTCATAATGATTGAATAACTCTTGCGTTAATATTTTCATCCATTCTAATTTCGATCCTCGATTATAATGAGTTTCTCCGGGTATATAAGAGTACACAATAAATTCTTTTTTATGATCCGTGTAAAGAACATCTGGCAACAATTTCACCTTTTTATATGCAAGCAGGAATTCCTCTGTGGCAGATATTATCATAGGATGGTCGATCTTAATCACAAAGGTTGGCATATTTTTGCACAGGATCGTATATAAAATACCATCAGTTGTACCACTTTTTAACCTCTTTAATTCTAGATGATCATTTATGACCAAGCCTTTATTAATTAGTAAATCCATGATTTCATTTATTTTTTCCATTTCTCAATCCCCTTCAAACGATTTAGTTTAACTAGCTTAATAAGTTCGCTATCTTTTTCAACAATCCTGCTCAAATAAAAAAAGCTGCCTTTGACTTTGGCAGCTTGATCTACTATTTGTAAGTCACTATTAGACCCTAAAGAGCCACGGAAACCCCTTGACCATAGTGGATTCTGCTCCATTGTGGTACATAACTCAAACTTTTTCTCTTACCCTCTGTGTATCTCTTATATTCTTTTGAACCGTTATAGCTGCAAATAAACTAAGAACAAATGCCATACTAAAAAATCCTTTTTCGCTTAAAACTATACTCCCCGCATTGTATAAACCGATGGCCATTAATGCAATAGATACAATAAGTGCGAACCAACTAATACCATAATAAATATTCGTAACTGATATTCCCTCATCTTTATCTCTAACTGCTTTTTGTAAAGATATCGCGGCATAAAGTCCGAACACTAAAACTGCAAAGTAAAATCCTTTTTCGTTCAATTCCATAGTTGCGTTAAACAAGCCTATAAGATAAGACGCAACACCTACTAATAGCGCTGCCCACGAAGCCCCTTTGAAGGCTGGAGTCGGTTCTCCCTCTTTCCTTTCTTCTTTCACTTTTAAATCATTTCGTTTTTCTTTATCTACTAAAACTTCATTATCATTGGACATTCAATTTTTCGCCTCCATCTTTTAGTCTAATAAAAATGCAGCACCAGAGACACTGTGGTGCACCCTAGTACATAGACCTGCCAATAAGTTGAACAAGAAAAAACGATCTTCGTTATTAAAGTATATGCTCATTAGCATGAAGACTTCACAAACTTTAGGTTTTCGCGATTCGGCATTAATTACGTCCGGAATCAGCTTTGTGGTTAGGCCTGCATGAGGTATGACTGTATATCTTAAATAAGTTGTACTAACTCTGGATTTAATACAACTTTATGAAACCTCCAACAATCAGAGTATTCTGTATCAATTTCGTGATCATGCAAGCAAACCCTGTTCATCCCATCACAGCCGTCAAGACCACAACAACCATTTAATCTACGGCTGTCTGAATGGCGGTTTGAATTGATTAAATCCTTGATGTTGATAATGATAGAACCTTTCAATATTTCGTATGCTGTTTCCTCTTGAATTAAATAAAAACCTCTAGGAATATAATCTTGACCATCGTTTTCATTAATCAAATTCAGGTCTTTTAATTCCGATAATGGTTCAGAAATTTCTACATTACACGCTTTACAAATCAGTTTCAAATGTCGTTTCCTCCTTTAATATGAATAGATGTTCCAGTCAATGCTAGAAATCGGTTACCCGTTAGCCATCCATGTAGCACAAAACTAGCGCTACACCACAGACAATGAAAGATTATTACGTTCTTTCATAAGGGTTCAATATAGAAAAAAAGAGCCGCCTATGCAACTCAATGATCTTTACTTAACGCACTCCGTTACTTCAATCAGAACCCCTAAAGCTTTAATGAATAAACCCATTCCTAAATAGAATATTGTAAAGAAATTACTGTATTTTTATTATGAATGCATCCGTTTGAAACCATAATATTTCTCATTGGAAAGTTATCAACTTGAGTCATTCCTAAATAAGACGTTGCTTTAAATTCATTTTTCAATCTGTATAACCCTATGGAATGTAAGTCCCTTCCCAATCCTGACCCCAGAAAATTAGGATGTATGCCTACCCAAAAAATGCGTCCTTCATTATCTGTATTTGGTTCTATATGAGGAAAAACTACACCAACAGGTTCATTGTTAACTTTATACACTGTAAACATTTCCTTTACTTGTGATGGGAGTTCGGTGCTCATTCAAGTTAAAAACTTCTCTGCATCTATAAAACTTGTACCCATCACTTCAGATAAAAAAGAAATAGCGTTATTCTCAGAAAATGACCATACTTCATAATCTGGTATTGAAACATTTAATGGTGTCATTAAAGATCTCTTATACACAACTCTTTCACCGACAATTTCCATTTTCGACCTAGTACAATTTAAGCTATCTAAAAGAATTTTAGGACACTCTAACTTAACTTTTTTCAGACTACTACTCTGTAATTTATCTAAAAGTTCATTTATAAGCACATCTATTTCAGAAGCAAGATGAAGTCTATTCTCTAAAATTTCCAAAATAATCACACTATCACTTTTTAAATTATGTACGCCAACTCTTTGTAAATGTTGAAGCAGTTGATCCACGAATTTTCACCTCTTTTTTATGTTTAAAACAATTGCCTTCTTCCACTATCCTGCATTGTTAGTGAAAAAAGCGATTGCTCTAATTGAACAATCGCACTTGATAGTGTAATAACCAATTAGATTTAACGATTTATACTTTTGGTCATTCCAATAGAAAACTTCTTAAAGCCAAAAGTTTCATAATAGGTTTCTAAACTTTCAACACACATTAGTTGAGGAATTACTCGATTTTGCTCACAATGTTGAATTATTCGATTCACCATTTCTTTGCCGATTCCTTCAGACTGATAGCTTGGCATAACACATACTCCACATACTATTCCAGTAATTACACCATCTGAAATAACACGTCCCATACCTACTAATTGTTTTTCGTCATAAGCATAAATTGCATACCAACTTTGACTGCACATTTGTTCCAAATCATTAATTGTTAATTTAAGTGAATTCCATCCTAAAGATTCATATAAGGTTAGTAATTGCTCAAAGTCATTAGGTGGCTCTATCGTATAATCTATAGATTTTCCCATATAATCACCTCAGAATTTTTGTTTATTTCAGTTTAACATCAACACTTTAATTTACATATTTTTTAACACATATTTTTCCATTACCCTGATCTTTTACGTTTCAAAACGAAGGAAAGCCACTCCAAAAGTTTGGAATGGCTCTTACTTTTATCTCACGTTATCCTTTTGCCTTGGTTTTGCTTTACCCGAAGCCAACACAGAGATATTACCCCAAATATGGAAACATTAAAAAGAGTTCAAAAAGGAGAGCCTTTTTGAACATCTTTACTTTATTTCAATGGAATATTCAGTTCAATATTTTTTCCGATAGGATTGAAGTAATAGTTAAAATATATTTTTGCTTTGCCATCATAATTTTCAAAGCTCTCCGTCGCAAATAGGTACTGTTCATCATCTGAGTACGAGCCACCTGTATAATTTAACGGCGTGCCATCAGCTTTTACAGCACTATTTAGAAACGAATGTCGCATTCTATCATCCCATTTCTTTGCAGCAACTGATACACCTTGCTCTGTTACAGAAATATCCCAATCTAAATAATCGGGCTTCGTGAGTACTTCATTCGTGCCAAAATCAACTTCGATAAAATCCTCGCCCTTTGGAACGGCATGAACAGCTCCAATTAATAGTTTGAGTGAATCTGAATCATGGAAATAGTTACTTTGTAAATTTAGCGTGAATTTGCCGTCGCGACTATTTCTGCCTATGAACAAGCCGTTTTTAACGACTTCTTCTCTTCGCTCCCCATTTTCCGTCTCGACCGCAATATTTTCAAGAGATAAAATTTGCATCGTATTCGCTTCATCTAATTCAATATCGATTGCCATTCTTAATGGAGAACGGCGAATTTTTGTAATCGTAAATTTCTGACCATCGACATTTACAGTACGATTCGCAGTAACAGTTTTCTCCTTTGCGATTTCATTTTGTAGCGAAAACGGTACCGATATTTCTATGTTCCCCTTATCTTTTTCATAAAAATGAAAAACCGCTTTAAAATCCTTTGAAGTATAAGCGAAAGGCTCTGAAAAACTATAATTTACCGAAGAAGAGATACGTGTTTGATTTGACTGATGGCTTGTAGATGAACCTGAACTTCCGCCTTCAATTTCTTCGTCCCCTTGGTACAATTGAACTTCTTTCAAGTGTAATTCCGAAATATCAAATGAGGCATCGGCGTCATAGTAAAGTACTAATCCCGAACTATCTGCAATCACGCCTTGCAATGTAAGCGATAGGCCATTTTTAGACTGCGTCGCATTGATTTCCTCATAGTAGTCATTGTCCACAATATCCTTTATCCCTTTATCTCTTACAACCGCAGATACAATTGCTTGAAAGCCAGGTATTTTTGCAACATGGCTAGCAATCGTAGGAGAAACACGAATTGAAAATAAAAAGCTTAAGCAAAACAAAAAGGCTATTGCACCCGAAACAATGCGCTTCTTTGTTCTTTTTTCTCGTTGAACTTTACGAAACATATCCATCCGTACTTGTTGAAGTTTCTCCTTTGGAACGTCAATCGGTAGTTTACTCATAGCCAGTCCTCCTTTTCTCCAGCGAAGTTTCTCAGCTTCTTTAGAATGTGGTGAAGCTTAGACTTTACAGTACCCTCCGGAATTTGATTTAGCTCAGCAATTTCTTTGTTTTTTAGTTGCTGAAAATATTTCATATAGACGAGTTGCTGCTCCGACAAAGATAAATGTTCCAATAACCGCTCCATATCAGAGTAGATACCCCATTCAACTTGGTGATGCTCCTTAATTGCAACGGTTGGTTGGCGTTTTCGCAAATGGTCTTTACAACAATTGATTAAGACGCGCACGAGCCATGTTCTGGCATATTCGTGCTGTTTAACGGTATGCATTTTTTTCAGTGCCTTATAAACTAGGTCCTGCATCACGTCTAAAGCGTCTTGCTCATTTTTCAAATATGTAAAAGCCATGCGATATAAAATTTCTTCATCCATTTCAATAAGTTGAAGTATCGCTTGATGATCCCCACGAATAGCACGCTGCACGATTTCAAATTCCATCCTTTTCGCCTCCTTCCTCCATTAGACGGAGCGATGCTTCATTTCGTTCAAAAATTTTAAAATTATTTGAAACCTTCTATGAATTTACCTTAAATCTTTGCGTCAAAAATGTTCCTTTGAAGACATAAGTTTTTAATTCCGTCCTTAACTAACCTACTCCGTTAGCTCAATAAGAATAGTTGCCTTTAACTTTACCCAGTGACTAATTTCATTATCGGCATACTGTCATTAGTATTCCACAAATATCCACCCAAGGAACAAAAAACGGCAGATATGAATCTTAGAATTCATATCTGCCAAAGTTGCTTACTCTAATTTATTAAAATGTCTGTTCTTCAATTTAATGAATGTTGTTATATATTTGCTCGATATAAAGTGAGTAATCTGCATCTAGTTTTTCTTTATTTTCAATGATGATTTTACCTTCATATAATGATTCACCTGTCCGTAAATCACCGATAAGGAACAAATGACCATCCGAAACACGATCGACTAAATATAGCTTACCATCTGTAATCTGTATAGAAGGTTTTTCTTTAGCATTAGCAATGCTTGGATATTTAAAGCTGATAGGTTCTTCCCACTGATTCTTCTCTATATTATAACGGTTCAGTACTAAACCATTGGTTGAACGAACAGGAATGAATATATCTGTTCCTTGAAGAATGATCGAGTTCTTATATGATTTTAATTCGGCTGGAATTGTCCATTCCTTCACTTCATTATTGAGATAGTTATACAGATACATTGAGCTAGAGATAATTTCACGCTCACCATCTTCTAGATATTTGTATTTTTCAACCATATATAAGAAATAATTTTCATTTTGTATTTTATTATAGTCATTAAATATATCGATGTTGACCCGGCTTACCTCATCTGACTCTACAATAATTGAGTCTTGTTCTAATTCCTTTTTGTTTTCATCAACCGTATATAAGTGCAACTCTTCCTCATTATTGAGATTGCTTGTTGCTATTATTTTTATTTTTCCATTTTCTACATAGACATCTCTCTCATTGATCCAGTCATATCTTACTTGGTCTGGCATATTGATTTCAAATGAAGAACTTTCATTTGTATTTTTATCAAGTATATCGATTTGCAGAGTGAAAGAATCACCTCGGCCCTCTTTATTTGAAAAAAACGTGTAAATTAAACGGTCTTCATCTTCAAAATACTGTCCAGGATTAAATTGTTTTCCACGCATAAACTTACGGTGTTCTTGAATATATTTTTGAAACATCACAGGGTTATTTCTTCCTATCACCTCTCCAATAAAAGACCCGCTCTGATTAGTCGAACCATCCTTTGATATATCAAACCTACGAAAAATATTATCACTTTGATAACTTGCATGAAGGATAAGATTTTCGATTTCTCCCTTATTCCCGCTAATAGTTTCAATTTTAAAAGATACATCCTTTGCCATTGCCTGTTGAATATAGTAAGTACCGATTGTCGTCACGATGATTAAACTAATCAATATCGTTTTCCAATATTTTTTCATTGTCTTTCCCCCCTTAAACCCTGATTTTATATTTTAGTAAATGATTCGCGATCCAAATGGCACTCCCTAATATGATGATGCTCATTACCAGTTCCATTAGAAAGACTTCAAGTGAGTAAAAATAGCCACTAGAAAATCCATTCAATAATATTGGCGCAATAAAGACTCCGAATGAAAGCAAGCCATAAACGATTGCGAAAAAAATGCCTTTTAAACCGTAACTTCGCTCAATTAAAATGGCAGTGAATACTACTGCTACAAAGATTAGCCCGACACCATAATACAGGATAAATTCTGTAAAGGTATTCGGATACAGCCAGTCCCATCTTTCTAAACTATTAATATCAAAATTTGATTGGAAATCTGTTGGTATAATACTTTTAACAATTTGTATTTCAATCGGTATTAACAAAATTTGCATGGTAACTAAACCAAGTACCAAAAGCATAATAGTCGTTAATTTCGCGAAATAAATAGTAATTCTTTCCGTTGGCAACATTAATAATCTGTAAATAAACGTATTTTTTCCAAACCAATCCCGATACCAAATAAAGAAAACATAAATCATCAACATGGCGATGCTAAAAAAGATTGGGATCAAAAACCATTCAGACTCAATGAAATGTTGAAAAGAGAAAATCCCGTATTGCTCCAAATATTGGCTCATTGATAGTTGATTTTTATACATTACCTGATCTGTTCTATTCATATATCCTTTTGACACGACAATCGCCCCAATGAACTGAGTGCCAATTATCAATCCTATTAAAGTTAGGTACAGTTTGAAAAATCGATTTACTTCGAAATTAAGAAGTTTTAAATAGTTTTTCATCCACGATACACCTCTCTCATGACATCAACTACTGATTTCCCTTCCTTTTCACGCACTTCCTCTACGCTAAATTCTTTTAATACTTCACCGTTATCAATAAGCACTGCTCTATCAATCAAGTGTTCTATATCACTAATTTCATGGGTTGTGATAATCACGCCACGATCTTCAATTAAATGGCTTGTAAACACTTCGGCAATCTGTTCACGGGAGAAAATATCAATACCAGAGAACGGTTCATCCATCAGTAAGTAATCGACATTCAATGCCAAACCTAGTATCATATTGACTTTAGCCATATTCCCCTTTGATAGATTGGCAATTCGTTCAGTAGGGTCTAGTTTAAAAAATTGCAGCAGCTCTTCTGCCCTTTGAGGATCCCAGTTTTTATAAAAATCGGCCATGAACGCAAAGGCATCACAAATTTTCATTTGCGGCAACATCGTAATCGTATCTGGAATAAAGGTAATTTTTTCAAAGCTTTCTTTCCTAATTTTTTCCCCATCGATCAAAATTTCACCGCTATTAATCGGAGTGAGCGCCATAATAGCTTTCATGATTGTCGTCTTTCCTACTCCGTTTATACCGATTAAACAAGTAATTTCACCTTTTTCTGCAGTGAATGAAAGACCTTTTAATACCTGTTTTCTGCCATATTTTTTCTTGACATTTTTCACTTCGATCATTTCGATTCCTCCGCTTCTCCGCTTTCGGCATCATGCTTTTTCTTAACTAGTTCCAATACTTCGGATAACGGCACATCAATGGATTTAATAGAACCTAAAAATAAGTCGACCGCTTCGATAATCAATTCCTCACGGACACTTTTAAGGACCGCTTCATCTTTAGTAATACAGCTCGGCATATTCCCCTCAGTAAATATCAATCCTTGTTCCTCCATTTCCTTGTAAGCTCGTTGTGCGGTATTTGGGTTAATCTTCAGCTGATTAGCTAGTTCTCTTCTTGACGGAATCTCCTGACCTGGTTCAAAATACCCCTTGGCGATTTGCTCTTTAAAATGCCGGATAACCTGGACATACACTGGATCCCGATTATTAAACTTTACAGTCAATTACCTCAACCCCCAGAAAATCATATTTTCGTGTATTAAGTACTTAATACAGATTGGGCATAATGGTAGGCTAAGTACTTTTAAAGAACCATCCGCTATATTATTTAGCCATTACCCCGCTAATCGGATTCGGCGTATTAACAACTTAATACACCATCCTCAAAAAAATGTACAAGTGTATTAAGTACACAATACACTCTTCGTAATGTATTATATGCTTAATACACTTTTTATGTCAATCAAATCCATGGAAATAATTCTCAACATTTAAAAAGACAACCAATTGTGAGACTAATTTGCCACGAAAGTTTAAGTAGAAAAAGGCTCTACCCCTTATTGAAGAAAAGTACTCCGTTAGTTTAAAAAGACATTCCTGCTTCTTTTAATGCAAGATAATAAACCTCATCGTTTGATTTTTGAACATCAGTCTCCAGCAATTCTTTTCTAATGCTACTAAATAGGTCACTTGTAATGTTAGGAAATGTGTTTTCCCAATCCTCTCTTTTATTCAGATTGTTTAGCGATTCAATGATAACAAAATAAATGTTCGGGTATTGCTTCTTAATGTCGGAAGAATATTTTAAAAACTCTTTAAGGTACTTATCAAAATGATGACAGTCGTATTCTTCAACACCTGTATAGAATGGAAATCCACTTTCGTCTTCCCACTCAAAGAGAAGTCCCGAAAAAGCAGTAAGTGAACCTGCTCTATATCTGAAATTATCATCATTAAAATGTTTATAATAGGGGTACAACAATTTGCCACACCAGTCTAAGTCTATTATCCCACCCATTGTTATTATTTCATTATGTAACAGGACCAGTTTTTCATTAATTGAACTCATTGATAGTCCTCCTTAAACAGTTTATTTGTTTTTCCATATTCAAGTAGCCTGCCCCGTTAGTGAAAATAATTATAATTTTACTGTCCAAATTTTATAGATGATTTGACCATTTATTGCTGTTTTTCCTGTACAGACACCGATTTGCAAATTGTTATGAACAGCCCATTGAGGAAAAAGGGATGCTAAATATTTAATTACCTTTTCATCAGGTGTTACATATCCTACATTATTTTTATCACTTAAATAGGCAACAAAATCTGAATATAATGCTTCTGTCCATTCTTTAACTTCAAACTCCGAATCAAAAATACGGTTATCCTCTTTATAGCTTCCATTTATCCATTTAACATTCTCCATTGAATCCACCTCATTTCTAAGTTTCTCCTCAACGATTGCTATATTATTATGCTAACCTGCTCCGTAAGTTCAATAAAGAAAAAAGAGCTGCCTCTAGTGTAAATTCCCATCTTGAAGTAAGACCCCGTTAGCTTAATAACAATTTAATCTATCGTTTAAAAATCCTTTAAAACGCTGCCGTTCCTCTTTGTCCCCTTGCAATTTTCTAACCACCTTTCTCGATGATAGATATCGCCTAATCTCTTCATCTTCTTCTATCAATTTAATCTTAGATGGTTCAGCAATCATTAGTTCCTGGAACCAGTATTTATCTTTAATTAAATTTATATTAATTTCAATCTTTTCTTCTTTTGAAAGGGTAAGGTATCTAAGATAAGAAAAAAAGTATTTAATCATACCCCAAACTGCTTCTTCGTTCATCTTCATTTAAATCCCTCATATATATTTTTATTGTTCACAAACCTGCTTCTTTAGTAAAAAACATCCTCACTTGTTGGAGAAACTCCACCGTTCCTATTTCATTCCATAGAATACTTTACCTATCAAATCTTAACAATGTATTTCCTTATTTTATATATGTAATTTTTTCCTCCTTCGACTAAACTGTGTCGTTAGTTCATTAAGAAAAAAAGAGCTGCCTATGCAACTCAATGATCTTCAAGTAAAGCTCCCCGTTTGTTTAAGAACAATTCTTCACAAACTTTTCTAACTCTACATTTCACTCAATATTTTTATTCAACAAATTAAGTTCCTCATCAAGTGATGTGCCACTGTCCTTCTTTGTAATTTCAAAAGGTTTTTTATAAAGACAAGCATATTTCAAAGCAAGAAAACCATCGACTGGAAATGTGGAACTTTGCCATTCTTGACGGTATCCTAAAATTCCCCTTTGCTTAATAATTCGGTCCAATTCTTTTACTACACATAGTACAAATTCATCAAAGTTGCATTTCGTCTTTAATACCGTTTTAGGCAAATTAGGATTCATTTTTCTATCTGCAATAGGATTTTGAACTTCTGTAATGATAATTTCTAAGTCTTCAAAATCACGCTTAAATTCCCAACGCAATAAATATGGGCCAGTATGCCACTCAATACCTCCATTGATTTTATGAAAAGCACCCTCTTTCCAACTTAAATTGCATAATGGATGTATTGATGCTAAATATGAAACAAAGTCTCCGAGAGCATCTGAATGAAAAGTAGGATAAAACTCAAATTTTTGCTCGTTAATCTCTAAAACACAGGTTGCATTACCACTTTTAATATTTACATATGAAAATCTCAAATTAGACCACCTCCACAATATATCAAAGCCCATAATATATATTTCTTTAACATAATAGTTTAACCCTTTTTGCGTTAACCTGCTTCGTTAGTTCAACAAAGAAAAAAGAGCTGCTTACGCAACTCAATTTTCTTCATGCAAAGCTCCCCATTCATGTTACAAGCTACTCTATACTACCAACTTATTACCTTCTTGTAATTGCCCCATTAGCTCATGTCTTTGCGGTAGTTGTAGTAATGTGCGAATCAATCGTATATTATATATTGTCCTTGTTCACTTAAATTTTTTAAAGATGTAAGCATATGACTTATTTCTTCATCTGAATGTCTTTCCCATGAACTTAATTCTGCTATTATTTTCAAAGGAGATTTAGATCTATAAGAACGTGTTGGGTTTCCAGGAAATCGTTTGTCAGTTAAGTTCGGATCATCTTCAAAATCACCTAATGGCTCTACAATATAAATTCTCTCTTTTGATTTAGGTCTTGCTAATTCAGCACCCCATTTAGCCGCGTCTAATGTTGCAGTAAAATATATATGGTTAGATTTTTTATCCTGATAATTGGATAAGCGCAAAGGTTCAAGCAGGTCTCCGATTTTCAGTTCTGCTTTAGTACCATGAAAGAACGGACCGGGATCTAAGATATTTTTTTTGTCATTCATATATACGCACCCCTTATACTTTTTTTGACTTGCGTATAACAGTATACGGTAAGGAATGGGTGAAAAAGTAGTCTATAAATAATTATCAAATGGGGTTATAATATAAGTAGAGAGTAAGACGTTAACGGTATTCAACCGTTTTTTGAAAGCGAGTTTTGCGTAAACTGAGATGAATTTGTCCAAACATTTTTCCAGCTTCATAGATGTTTTTTTCTTTGCCTGAGTATTTCTTGCCTTTTATAAATGGATAAACAACAAAATTTGTATCCTCATATTTTTGAGGGTTATCTACTTGTAACTTAACGGGTGTTACAACATTTATCCGTTTATCTTTTAGCATTCTTTGCTCTTCTTTGCGTACACTTTACAACAACATCCTTAACCCCACATTTCACTTGATATACTGGAGAATATGGATAAATGCTTAAAGGCTCTTCTTTAACTTTAAATCCAAATATATTCAAAATCTCTTTTCCATTCATCATTTTTAACCACCTATTCCTGATAATCATTTATTTGGATACCCATTCATATTGAATATCAGCTAAATTTTCTTCATTTTCATGTCCTCTACCTATGATTTCAAATCCTTGTTTTTCATAAAATCGTTGTGCATTTTCATTTACTTCAAATGTGTATAATGTTAATCTCCCACTTGATTGTGCTTTTACTTTATCTAGTAATGTATGACCTATACCGATCCCTTGATAATCTATATGAATATATAGTTGGCTTATTTCCCTTTCATTATAGGCAATCATTCCAACTACTTTTTCATCAATTAAAGCTAAATCTATTTGAAACTGTTCAGGCAATATATGATTTAAAAAATAAACGTGACTTTCAAAGCTGTGAATTTCTTTCTGACCAATAGCCTGTTCCTTACTATTTCGCCACATATCCACTGTTTGTTCAGCGTATTTGGGATTATACTGAGTAATTATCATTTTATGTCGGTTCACTACAATACCTCCTCAAGTTTCGTTTACTGCTTAATATATAATTCGATGAATACTACCTGTTGCAGGTATATTAGCATTAATAAAGCTTTTTGCTAATTTCTTTCACTAATCTGCGCCGTTAGTTTAAGTACATTTCTTCACAATCATCAAATCGATTTTAAAATAAATATCCAACAAAAAAATTCAGCTCTAAGGAAAATGAACTGCTCTTTTAATGAAAAAGCAATTGCTCTACTTGAACAATCGCACCCTTAAGTTTACATGTAAATCTTCACATTCTAAGATTGTAGACACTTATTTCTTCCATCCTACAGCTATATCGTTGGAGGGGAATTCAATCACCAATTTCATTTGAGGTGAATAAATATATCTGTCCCAATTTCTTACCTCTTCAACTCTATGTATAATTTTAATCAGTTTTGTTTTAATGACATGTTGAGAGTAAAGGTCAATAATATAGCAAATTTCATTATTTACTTTATGATTTTTAATGACTAGTTCAGCTAATGCACCTTCATAGTCAACAAAGTTAGAAAATATAGTTTTGTAAAACATAAGTGTCCATTCAATTCCGTTAG
This sequence comes from Lysinibacillus sp. NPDC093688, assembly GCF_050280145.1. Classification (NCBI taxonomy): domain Bacteria; kingdom Bacillati; phylum Bacillota; class Bacilli; order Caryophanales; family Bacillaceae; genus Lysinibacillus; species Lysinibacillus sp. NPDC093688. The sequence goes on along the minus strand of NZ_JBNNUX010000001.1, from coordinate 371,878 downwards.
CACCAAATGGAAATTCATCAAATAATTCATCTGTAATTTTTTTTGAATCTTCCTTTGATAATATTTCTACGTCCTCTTTAGAATCAGTAGTTGGAAATAACTCATTCACTTTCTTTAAAACAGTTTCGTATTCTCTTTTTTCCTCTTCCATTAATTCTTTTTGTTTTTGCTTGGCTAGCAACTCTTTTAAACGTTCCTTTTTATCCTTCACCATAGTCACTCTAACAATTTCGTATATTATATTTGATAGTATACAAATTCCGTCGTTCACTAGCTTGCTAACAATCCGTTCTACAACTTCAATAGTAATTATACTGCTTTCAGAGGATTTCAAAGTTCGGATACGCTTACTATCAAGTCACGAATACTTGAAATTTGTCCCCTTAAATCGATTTATACATGATATTTCTATATCGATCGAAATATTTACAATTTCATATAAAATTAATTTATGTGTATACATTTGGAAACGCTCATTCGTTGTATAAGTATAAGGAGGACAAAAGATGAAAAAAGAAGACGCACTAGCCTCCTATCTTATTAATTTAGGAGAGGAAGTGTTCCGCCTATTACTAGCGAAAGGAGCCAAAAAAGAGGATGCGGAAGATATTATACAAAATACCTTTTATAAAGTTTATCTATTGCTGGATGACTTAACAGAAAGAAATTTACGTCCGTGGTTTTTTAGAGTATCACTTAATGAATATATTGACTTGAAAAGGAAAAAAGAGCAAAAGAACATTTACTTAAGCGAGGAAATCTATTCAAAGCTACGACATATAGACTGCGAGATTAATACGATTTTAAATAATGATGAGATTTTCTATTTATTAAAAGACGTCAAAACAGAATATAAGGAAATTTTCTTTTTAAAGTATTACTATGAATTTTCTTATGAAGAGATTGCAACTATTTTGGACATACAAATAGACAGCGTAAAGCAAAAATTATACCGTGCACGTAAATCTATTCACTCAAAAATAGGAGGAAAACGTTAATGGATATTTCAATCAAAACCGCTTTAAAAAAAGCGAAACGAAAACAACTTCTAAAAATCATCATTACTTCAATTATTGTCGTACTGATTCTAATACCAATCTTCTATATAACAGGCAACTACTTTGCAGCCAAAGGTTCTACTCGACTTCATGATTCACTTTTCTTACATAATGCAATTGCCGAACCGAATATTCAAATAGACTCTCAAGTAACAGCTAATTCATCCATGTTTGGTGGTAATATTATTTCGAATCGTTCAAAAAATATTAATGGCTATGTAGTTCCTTGGAGCACACTTACGAGTTCGTATCATTGGATTCGCTTGGATATTGACACCAATGAATTTGCACCTGGCTTTTATTGGTCTGACACAGGTTTTTATGAGTATGATAAACAAACAAAAACTAAAGTGGCGACATTTTATCATCCTTCTATTCAAGAGTATTTTGATGGTGAACAAAATGAACTCAGTGAAGTTTCTCAAATAAAAAACTACGTGGCGGAAGTTGCTATTTCTTTTGATCAACCGTATACATACCAAGAAATACAGGCAAAAATCCCCAATAATTTAAACATTGTATGGCTGTATATGGCTTCGCATATTGCAGATGAAAGTAAAGGACCTTCTGGGGTATCGGTTTATGGATTTGAACTATCTTCATCACCAAAAGATGCTTATAATGGATTTATTGATGCGCTCAAAAAATATGATGCTAGTGGTATGGATGAAACTATTCAAGAGTTTTTAAAATTGAATAAAAACAAAAAATGGGATGAAGTAGAAATCTTAGGGGTAATGCTGACGGGCCAAGCCCAAAATTTTAAAGCCCTAGAAAATCAAAGTTTTGTTCGTGGAGCTTCAGTAGGCGCCACTGCACAAATGGTACCTTATATTAAACCAGAAAAATAACGGGGCGAGCTTAGAATTACAATTGGTCTTACTTTACAGTAAGTGGCTGGATATACAGAGCAAAACAATTATAAGTCCCTATTTTGCAGTTGTAATTGTATGAAAGAAAATGAGGCAGTACCCAAAATCGGTACTGTCTCTTTTTCTAAGTACTTCTTTAACTAATCTGCTGCGTTAGCTAAAAAAAGGGGATTTTTTTAGATTGTTTCCAAAATCTCTTTTGCGACTTCATCAAGTTCTTCTGCGAGTTCATTATGTGTAGGTGTTTCAGCAACTCTTGTTAAATACCCTCTAAACTGAGCTCTTGACTCTACTGGCAATTCAATAACCAAAAAGTTTAAAATAAACCACTTCCAGTTTTCGTCATCTGAAGATAAAACATCTTGCACATGTGGGACAATTTCTTCTGGAAAAGTTAAAAGTAATTCTAATACACTTGGTGCTACTGGCCAATTCATATCTTGAATCCATTCAAGAAGGTTAGGCAGTAAAGGTAATATTTTATCTCTATCCATTTTTTTAATCATTTCTACTCTATCATTATCAGATTTATTTCTAGGTAAAACATCTCCAAAGTTTTCCACATGCATCCCTCCCTTTGATTTTTATACATGGCAATTTATTTATTATATCAGTCTTTATTAAACTAAACTGCCACGTAAGTTCAAGATGAAGGGATTGTTCCACTGTACATTAGTCTCGGAATGTGTAACGAATCTTTTGTATTAACTCAAGGCAGATAAAAGAGTCGTTAATTCTTTCGTTATTTTCCACTCCGTTTAGAACGCATACCTTTTAATAAAGTGATATTATCCGAATTGAGAAATTGCTCGTACCCTTCACTATTCACATCATATATTGCAAGTTTTCCTTCATCATCGTAATGTATTCCCCACCCATATTTCTTTACCAATGGTGAAGCTCTAAAACACGCTTTAGGTTTTTGGAAAAAATGTTCTCTGGATTCATCTAATTGATCTGATTTAATTTGGTTTTTAATCAAATAGGTTTGAAACTGTACATCTTCCTGCGTATATTTGTAAGGGTTATTACTGATTAAGTCATATTCAATTGAAGCTATAGTAGGTTTGTTATTTCTTGGGAGAGGTGTAATAGCTGAATTAACTTCCGAATCCTCTGAAATTTTAATAAAAGTATTTTTATAACTCATTATATTAATCCCTCCTGTAACCATTTACATTAGTTACCTTGATAATATAATAAAATCATTAGTTGAACCACAATAAGAAAAAAGAGCTGAAGACTATCATTTTTGATCTAGATTCTTACATTCGTTAGCTTAATTAAAATTCGATGGAATGCACTTACCACCCTTTGTTTTTAGGGTGCTGATTCTCTCCATTCCAGTAATGATTGATTTTGCACTCTTTATTAATGTTTGTGTAGCTTCAAGCGTTAGCGACGCTTGATGGGCATTATCATTACTCCACACTTCATAAACATAAACACAATTTGGTTCGCTTTCAGAAACATTTACGAAATATATCTCGCATTCATCAAGATTCTTCATTGATTCCGCTGCTTCTAACAAAATATCTACCATTTTGTCACGTTCGCCCTCTTGTATCGTAAACTTCTCAAATAAACTGAATTTGTTCATTATGAACCTCCTTCATTTTGTCAAATATTTATAATTTCTACATCCGACCTCTGTTATCCTATTATTTCCACGAACAAAAACTAATACTCCTATTTCGCCTATTCCCTTAATTCGCAACTCATTAGTATGTTGTCACAAATAAATACTTACTCTACTAAACTTCATCGTTAGTTCAACAAAAAAGCGTTAATCCTTTTTGGATCAACGCGCCCGATAATCGAACAAATCCCGTATCACAGCACATGCCTTTTACGAGTTTCCAGAAATCAAGATGAAAAATCATGAACAATTTCTACCACTTCAATTTTTCCGTTTATTAAAATTTCTGTAAGCTCGTTTTTAACCTTACCCTTCCAATATTCTCTAGCTTGTTCAATTTTTTGAGAAAACGGAACCCCATCCTCCTTTGGTAAAAGATTTGCATCACCTTCAAAATAATTCCCAATAACTCGAAGTTTAACAATCTGTAAAACATTACGATTGTATGAATCAAATATTTCTTTCCATTTCAAAGCGTCTTCATAGCTTTTTGCAGTGTATAAGCAAGACAATCTTGAAGGATATTCAGGATGTTCTTGTAGTCTAACCATTTCTACCACTACTTCTCTAATGGCTCTGATTGTTTGTCCTACATACTTAATAGCTACTTCGGTATTCTCTTTATTAATGTTCATGCCCTCATTTGTATAATGACCGTATAAAATTTTAATAAAGTCTTCACCCTTAGAGTTTAATTGTTCCCTTTCAAAAAAGAAGCTATATAAGGTGTTTTTTTGGTTCTTGTCAAAGTTAATGATCTGCCCTGTGCTCATTTTATTTCTAGTAACGATATGATAAACAAAAAGTTCTTTCTCGTTCATGATCTGCCTCCTGTTGGTCTTAATTATTAACTATCATTTCACCAGAATAATAGAGTATTTTTCGAACTAACTGCGCCGTTCATTTAAGTACATTTCTTCACAATCTCAAAATCGATTTTAACATAAATATCCAATAAAAAAATCACCTCACAGAAAATCTAACGAGGTGATTATTATCAATCTTTTTTACGAAGCTACACACTGCCTTAGTAACCAAAAGTGAATAGATAGCATTCAATTTTAAGAAACATTTTCAAACTGACTATTGTATAGATCCGCATAGAATCCTTTTTCTGCTAGCAGCTCTTCATGATTACCACTTTCAATAATATCTCCGTCTTTCATCACTAAAATCAAATCGGCATTTTTAATAGTTGAAAGTCGATGTGCAATCACAAATGATGTTCTTCCCACCATCAATTTATCCATTGCTTGTTGAATAAGTGCTTCAGTACGCGTGTCAACGGAACTAGTAGCCTCATCTAAAATAAGTAATGGTGCTTTTTTAATCATTGCCCTTGCAATCGTAATGAGCTGTTTCTGTCCTACAGATAAACTTGTATTATCATTTAAAACTGTGTCATAACCTTTCGGCAAGGTTTTAATAAAGTGGTGCAAACCTACTGCCTTACAAGCTGCAACTACTTCTTCATCGGTTACATTATCTTTGTTATAAACGATATTTTCCTTAACGGTACCTTCGAATAGCCAAGTATCTTGCAGCACCATGCAAAATAAATCGTGAACATTTTTACGAGTAATCGACTTAATTGGTACGCCCTCAATCATGATTTCCCCGCTATCTACTTCATAGAAACGCATGAGAAGATTAACAAGCGTCGTTTTCCCAGCCCCAGTAGGTCCGACAATGGCAACCTTTTGACCTTCTTTTATCTGAGCAGAGAAATCTTTAATAATAAGTTTCTCTTTCGTATACCCGAACTTAACGTTTTCAAATTTCACATTACCTTTAACATCCTTGGCTTCTAAAGTGGCTTTCTTATCACTTTCATCTTTAAGCTCCTCTTCTTGTAAGAACTCAAATACACGTTCACTTGCTGCGGCAGTTGACTGCAAGCTTGTAGCTGCCTGTGCTAACTGAGCCAATGGTTGTGTAAATAGTCGGATATAAACCATAAATGAAACAATAACACCAAATGTAATGGAACCTTTCACTGCAAGTGCAGCCCCTACGACACAAACAACAACATAACCTAAATTTCCAATAAAGATCATGAGAGGCATCATCATGCCCGACATAAACTGTGCGCGCCAAGCGCTATTAAAAAGACTTTCATTGATTTCATTAAATTCTTGCTTCGCTGCTTTTTCACCGTTATAAACTTTCATGACATCATGCCCTGAATAGATTTCTTCAATATGGCCATTTATTCTACCAAGGTCTTGCTGCTGGCGTACGAAGTATTTTCGGGATTTGGATATAATAAAGGTCATTAATACAAATCCAACGAAAGTTGCAGCAATGGCAGAAAGAGCCATCGTAACATTAATATAGAACATCATAATCAATGATCCGAAGAACATAACACCTGCTGTCACTAACGAACCAATACTTTGATTTAGAGACTGACCAATCATATCTACATCATTCGTGACACGACTTAACACATCACCATACGATGTTGAGTCAAAGTATTTCAACGGTAATTTATCGATTTTGTTCGAAATATCTGTACGTAACCTTTTAGAAACTCGCTGTGTAATAGTAGCCATAATAAACGCCTGAATGTAATTGAAAATAAAACTCAATCCATACAAAATAGCAAGGAGCAGACCAATTTTTCCTATTGCCGTAATATCAATCTCACCTTTAATGCCATCAATTATCAAATCAGTTATCTCACTAAGCTTATTGGGTCCAATGATCGTAAAAATGGTTCCTGCAACTGCCAATACAAGTGCAAAAAGAATCGCTGGTAAGTAAGGTTTACAATAGGCAATCAACTTTCCCCAAGGCTTTTTAAAATTTTTAGGCTTTTCTCCAGGAGCTGCCATATGACCTGGGCCACCGGGACCTCTTCGGGGCTTATTTGTTTGTTTATTACTCATTGTCCAACTCCTCCTTCGATAGCTGAGAATAAGCGATTTCCTGATAAGTCTTACAAGTTTTCAATAATTCACTATGTTTCCCCATACCTACGATTTTACCTTCATCAAGAACAATGATTTTATCAGCATCTTTAATCGTTCCAATTCGTTGTGCCACAATCAAAGTGGTTACACCTTGTGTTTCTTTTTTCAAGGTAGAACGAAGTTGACGGTCTGTTTTATAATCTAGAGCTGAGAATGAATCATCAAAAATAAAGATTTCTGGATTTCTATTCACTGCTCTTGCAATAGAAAGACGTTGTTTTTGTCCTCCTGAAAGATTTGTACCACCTTGAGCAATAGCCGCTTCATATTGGTCATCCATGTTCTCCACAAATTCTTTACCTTGGGCAATTTCCACCGCTTTTTTAATCTCCTCATCTGTTGATGGAGTCTGGCCGTTACCACCGTAGGCAACATTAGATTTTACTGTACCTGAAAATAGTACGACTTTTTGAGAAACGTAACCAATCTTATTATGGAGAGCTTCTTGTGCATATTCTTTTACATTAATGCCATCGACGAATACTTCACCCTCAGTTGCATCGTAAAATCTTGGGAGTAAATTAATCAGCGTACTCTTACCACTACCAGTAGAACCGATGAAAGCGACAGTTTCCCCTTTATGTGCTGTAAAGCTAATATTTTCTAAAACATAGTCCTCTGCATTAGGATATTTAAAGCTAACATTACGCAGTTCAATTTCACCTTTGATCCCCTTAGGTGACGATTGCTTTTCTCCATCAATAATTGTCTGAGGTGTATTTAGCACTTCATTAATACGCGCTGCAGATACTGCTGCTCTTGGCAGTAAAATGAACGTCATTGATAATAACATAAATGCCATAACTACCTGTATTGCATAAGATGAAAATACGACCATATCACTGAATATACCGATTCTATCCATAACCCCTGCATTATTAATTAAATGCGCTCCAATCCAATAGATTGAAAGAGTTAAACCTGACATAATCAGACCCATCCCCGGCTGCATAAGGGCCATAAGTCGGTTCACGAAAAGATTTGTATCCGTTAAATCCTTATTTACTTTTTCAAATTTTTCTTCCTGATATTGTTGTGCGTTATACGCATGAACAACACGAATACCAGTTAAACTTTCTCTTGTTACTCGGTTAAGATTATCTGTCATTTTTTGAACGACTTTAAATTTTGGTATCACAAAGATGATCAGGTTGCCTATCAAAATAAGTAAAACAATGACAGCTACTCCTGTTGCCACTGACCACTCCCAGCTTTTCCCGGTAATCTTCAAAATAGCCCATACTGCAAGGATAGGAGCCTTAATCATGACTTGAAGACCCATTGCAACAGTCTGCTGTATTTGCGTTATATCATTAGTAGAACGAGTAATTAGACTTGCGATTGAAAAACCATTAATCTCCTCCATAGAAAAAGATAAAGTTTTGTCAAATACGCCTTTTCGCAATTCCTTTGAAAGAGATGTTGCTACCCTTGCCGCAAAATACCCAACAATGACTGCCAATATCATACTGCCAAGGGCACATAAAAGCATCTTCCCTCCAGCTGCCCATATTTCGCTCGTTTTACTGCCCTCTGTTTGTACAAGGGTTGTAATTTTAGCCATATAATCCGGCAACTTTAAATCCAAATAAACTTGACCTACAATGAACACAATACTAGCAATAATAAGCGTCCATTCTTTCGGTTTTAAGTATTTAAATATTTTCAACATATTCGCAGTCCCCCTCATTTTAGTTAGCACGCTAACTATATAGTCGTAAAAAGCTTCAATATAGCATCTTCTTCAAGATTCTATATTTTCTTTCATAGCATCCATTACTTCAAAAAAAACGTCAAGTTTCTCTTCCGGGATACCTGTTAGTAATTTTTGTTCAAGAATCGCTCTACGAGTCATGATACTGTCATGTATTTTCAGCGCGTCTTCTGTTAATACAATTTTTTTAAGTCTTGAATCATAGGGAACAGATTGCCTTGTGACCAAACCATTATTTTCCATAGTTTTTAGTGTTCTAGAAGCTGTTGATTTACGAATAGAAAAGTCTCTTTCAAAATCCTTTTGAAAGACATCTTTATCTTGGTTTTTGTAAAGATAACTAATCGTCCAACCATGCATGGCAGTAAGGTTTTCTTTTTCCAAAAGTGTATGGTCCAATTGTCTTCTCATTAAAAGCGATAATGTACGAAACTCTAATCCAACTGATCTCCTTTTGCTCAATTTTTCTACCTCCAATATTTCTACGGCCTAACTATCGTATTAAAAACTAGTTTATTAGTTTTCCTAGTGGAACATCTCCATAATAAAGATACTTTAGTCCTTAGGTGCCGATGGATCATGTTGCGATTTATCTTCGTATTCAGTTTGCCATATTGTCTTTAAATAATCCAACAATAAAGTATGCTTATAAATGTCAAAATAACAATGACAATGTGCTTGGGTACATAAATAATTTCCAATAAAGTACGAATGACATAAAAATTGTTAGAGAAGAAAATTCACCTCCAATGATCCTCGGTAATTTGGGTATACATATCTAATTTAAAATAGGAAATAATACAAAGTGGTAATTAGATTTTCAATTTTAAGGAGGATAAGTAGTATGCCTACATTTAATTTGCGTGACAAAGTACCTGATTTCACTCTTCCAGCAGTGAATGGAGAAGAATTCTCTTTTGTATCCCATCAAAGCCAGCATAAAAGTTGGCATCTTATTATCTTTTTCAGAGGATCATGGTGCCCTGCTTGTATTCATGAATTAAAAGAGCTTGAAGAAAGCAAAAGTTATTTTGAAGGCAAGAATGTACATCTAATTACCATCTCAACGGATCAGTTAGATAATTTAAAGAAAATGGTTGATGAGCTCAACCTTACTTTTACCGTCTTAGCTGATGAAGAGTTAAAAACATTACAAGCATATGATGTTTTTTATCATGGTGAAGATGCCCCATATGAGGATCATGGCACGCACGGAGAGCCAGCCTATTTCCTAGTTGATGAAAATGGACAACTATTATATCAACAAAAACAAACAAGTCCATTTGGACGCCCAACATCTACTGAACTTCGCAAAATCGTCCAATATATTGGAAAAAATTTAAAGTCAAATCAATAAACAAAAGTGATCGGGCGCAATAGTAGAACAACATAAGTAGAAAATGATCCATCTTAATGTATTTTTTAACTATCGTAAATATGAAGTAAATACTTAAATATAAAAGGTAATCACATATGATGATGTGATTACCTTTTTCTTAAAGGCTAAAAAACAACACTAATTCCATTTGAGGTAGCTAACGAGAATTTGATTTCGGAAGTTATTTTATTATCATGTTTAATTCTCTATTAGGGTTATAGCATTGTAGCCATTTATCAGCTTCACTAACCATCCACGTTCCAAATTCATTTAAAAACGATAACAATTGGTTTGTATCTATTATGGGTGTTATGGCATATTCAAGTGCCTTTCTCATGTCGCCTTCCTTTTCAGGGTAATATTTAGAAAACACTTTATAAGCGGGGTATAAATCCCTTGTATATGTGTTTTCCTTGGTTATGACAAGTGCAAACCCTGCTCTTACTATAATTTTCATAATCCACTTGCAACAATCTTTAATATCCTCTATATCCGAATTATCTTGAAGATCATCACAGGCATTTTTAATTTGACCATGTAAATGAATAAGATGGTCATTTGCTAAAGCATCGTTCGCTTTATATCTAGGTAATTGAGGTATTAAGTCTTCTCCAAACACACATATTCCATGAGTTTGGAGTATGAAACTAATGATAGAAAATGATGACGTATTTAAAAGATCTTCTTTGCAGTAAACACTTAGTTCAATACCATCTACACAAGTATGTTTTTGATTTAATTCTTGTTCCACTTCTTTTATCCGCTTTAACTGCAGTTTATTAGGGTTTTGCTTAGTAATCGCTATTGTGTCTAAGTCAGCTACTCCTTCAATACCTATTCCTTTTGGAATGGATCCCCTTATGTATACACTATGGAAGTCATCTTGAAGAAGGGTGGAATACGTATGAACCACATCGTTTATCACAGGAAGAAAAATAGGGTTGATTTTATTCCAATCTGAATCGTTAATAATGAGTCCATCACTATCCGTAACACATAAGCTTCCAATTTCTCTAATTGTAGTCATCACATTTCTCCTTTTATAAATTTATAGTAACTCTGCGCCCATCGCTGTGGGTTTTATATTCTAACGAATAAAAACACGACAGCACATAGTCATTTTTTTGAATATCTGATTATTATATCTATTTCGCATAAAAATAGGATAGCATGCTCTATATCGAACACGCTATCCTACTTTCATTTTGGAATTACTTAGGATTGAGATACCCTTCAAAAACTATACTTAACTTTTAATCCTTATTTTCAGCAAACTCCATCTTCCAGCTAAAGTATTCGCTTTTACTTTTCATTAAACTCAAATTCAATTTTTCCTTCTACCAAACGGAGTGACGCGTTAAATTGTTTACCATTCTTTGATTTAAACCCTTTAACCACAGCTGTTTTACCAACCTTACATAAATCATTAATGTTCTTTTCAGTTAGTTTTTTTCCTAATAGCCTTCCTGGGAACGTTTGCTTACAACCATTTTTATAATTCGAACAACCGTAAAAACTTTTACGCAAACCTATCTTTCCTACTTTACAGGTTGGACACGTCACAATATCTTTCACAGTAGCTGGTTTAAACTGCTCAGCTTCAATTGTAAGTGACTCTATCTGGTTAGGTACCTCCGCTATTAATTGATTAACAAACTTACCTATGCTTTCAATAAAATGTTTTGCAGAGCCTTCCCCACGACCAATTTTATTTAAATAAATTTCCCATTTTGCTGTCATAGATGGACTTGAAAGTAAAGTCCCTTCAATTGCCCGACATAAAAGCGCCCCTTTAGGCGTAATGCTCACTATGTTTTTTCGTACTTCAATAAATCCATGCTTTTTAATCGTCTCTATAATGCCGCTCCGAGTTGCTTCTGTGCCAATACCTTCAATCGATTTCAGCACCTCGATTTCCTCTTCATCCTCAACTGATTTACCGCATGTTTTCATCATCGTAATAAGTTGCCCTTCGGTATAAGGTTTAGGAGGAGTTGTCGTGCCTTCTAGAATAGAAATCTTACTTTGTACCATCTCATCTTGGAAAACGATAGGTAACGACTCTTCACGCTCCTTTAACTCTCTTTCACTTGAAAACAATTCTTTCCAACCTTTTACAAGTTCTGTTTTCCCTACCGTTTTAAACTCTATTTTTTTGACATTCGTTAAAATCGTTTTTTCATCGTATTCATAATCTTGATGGAACATAGCAAGTGTCGTATTGACTATCTCGAAATAAATATTGCGTTCATCAGCATTCATTGATTGTAACGCTTTTTCTGTCGGCACTTTTTTCGTTGGAATAATAGCATAGTGCTCCCCAACGTTGGCACTGTCGACGTAGCGTTTGTTATTCCCTCGATTTATCGCATTAAATGACTTTCCCACGAGCTGCTGATATTTTGCCAATGATTCATTTAAATAAGCAAACTCATTATGTGTAATGAGCTGTGAATCGGTACGTGGGTAAGAAACGAGCTTTTTCTCATAAAGTGATTGCGTAAGTTTCAACACATGCGACGGACTGTATTTCCAACGTTTATTGGCGTTGGCTTGTAATGTTGATAATGCATGTAGTTTGGGTGGTGCAATACGCTTCGTTTTGTTCGTTACACTCGTAATTAGACCCGTATCCATCGGTTCAACCCCATGTTGTTGCAATAATTGCACAGCCTCTGCACGCTCTTTTGTTTTTAACTTTGCCTTCCCTTTATATGCACCATTTTGTGCTTTAAAAACCCCTTCAATTTCATAAAAATTTTCAGGCTTGAAATGTTCGATTTCCTGTTGTCTTTTATAAATTAAATATACGGTTGGCGATTGCACACGTCCGATGGAGATACTACCCTTAAAGCCTTTTTTTTGTAAAAGTAGAGTATATAGGCGACTACAGTATAGCAATAGGTAAGACTTTGAAGTTATCTCCATCTTTTCCCCTGCTCCACACCGTGCGTGCGAGTTTCCCCGCACACGGCGTTCCCTCAATTTTGTCTTATCTTAGTTTCCCCTAATCTAGTAACGTTTTTGATACGCAAAATATCATTTTCATCTTATAAAATTGTTTGGCATTGAATAGCCTTATTACCAATCTTTAAACGGAATTTGTTGATTTTCTCTAATTGATTTTGGTTTAAGTCAAACGAGTTTAACATTGAATTAATGATTATTGCTTCGTTGGTGTGAATCAATTTATGAATATCACTATGAACAATCACTAGATTGTTATATCTATCATCATTGGACACATGGTAAGGTGTGATGTGATGGCAGTGAATCTCATTGAAGAGTAACTCACGCCCTGATACTGCACATTTACCGTGTTGAGCGACAAATTTAGATATTCTGTTGTCATTATATTCAATCGTTGCTCTATCGTTAATAACAGGATTCTCTCGTAACCATTGAAGTACGTATTCAGGTACTAGTGTTTGGTTTTTATGTATTTCAGCCCTCCCCGTAGGGGTAAACTTACATACACTTTTCTTTTTACCAATAGGTTTCCTATGCTTCACATATCCAATGGGAATGATTGGACTACCACATAGAAATCTCATATTACTAGATTTTATGTATCTATGAATACCTTTATCTTTGGTTTTGATTTCGCCTGTTTTGCTTAACCCACGTAGACGGTTTTTCATACTCTTGATAATAGAGTAGTGGATACCTTTAAAATCAATTGATATGTGTGAAGCAATTCCGTAATAATTATGAATACCTATCACTAAAGCGTTGTATCTACTAATTTCTGCGATCGTTTTATTTGAATTTGGGCTTTTTTGAATAGCTTGCAACTGATTTTTCAGTTGAAATCTGATACTTTGTATAGCCTTTTGCGACACATGTGTGTGCATGACATACCTTTTGCCTTTCTTTTCAGCCTTTATCTCAAACCCTAAGAACGCACTTCGTTCCGTCCGTAGGTACGTAATTCCTGACTTTTCGGTCGAAATAGGTAGCCTAAGTCTATCCTCCAACCACAACTTACTAGCATTTAATATACGTTCAGCAGTGTTTTTGTCTTTACAGAAGATTTTGAAGTCATCTGCATATCTGATATAGTAGAATTCTTTAAGTGACGTGCTTGACCTAAGTTTTCGGTAGTGGTTAGATTTCACTTCACCTTTACCTTTAGCATATTGATTGATGATTTCTTTACAGTGACGGTTTTGCCACTGATTAGACATCCACCAATCGAATTCATTAAGGTTAATGTTGGCAAGTAAGGGCGATAGCACAGCTCCTTGTGGTGTCCCTTTAGTTGGTATTACCACTTTGCCGTTAGGTAACTTTATTGGAGATTTCAGCATTTTCCCAATAATGGCTAATAACTTTTTATCTCTAATGCCTAAAGTCCATAGTTGTTTCATAAGTTTGCTATGGCATACTTCGTCAAAGAAACCTTTGATGTCTACATCAACTACGTATTGACACTGGTTGAAGTTAATTCTGTTACCACAGGCAGCAATTGCCTGCTCTACTGCCCTGTTAGGTCTGAAACCATAGCTGTGCTCACTGAATTTCGCTTCGCAGATTGGTTCAAGTACTTGAAGAATACTTTGTTGTGCCAACCTATCCCATATCGAACCTATTCCAAGAGGTCTTGTTTTGCCATTTGGTTTAGGTATATCGACACGTTTAACTTTCCTAGGTTGATACCAAGCAAAGCGTTTTTTCATGATAGTTAGGTAATCATTGGTACTAAGTTTTTCAATGTCTTTAATTGATAGCTTGTCAATTCCTGCTGTATAACTACCTTTATTGCGTTTTATGTTACGATACGCAAGTAGGAGGTTTTCATCAGAAATAATGTATTGCATAAGATTCTTGAAGTTTGCGTTTTTGGAACTATTGAGATAAAGCGTGTCGAACACATCAGTCATGCCATAATATTCGGCATGCCTTAACTTGCTATCTTTCAGTTCCTCTGTTGACTTGTTACTCATAGTTAATCACTTCCTATCGGACGTGTTTTAGTTGTCTTACACGAACCTATGAAAAATGATTAGGGTTTCTGATAATTAAACAAAATTGACTTGTGGCTATTGCTCCGTTCTCATTACAAGAACATCAACGCTCATGCCACTACTCTCACTAGAACTAAACAAGGTTGTTCACTATTTGCGTATTCCCTTGTAACGCTTCTACGAGTGTGTCCTCTCCACGTTTCTAGCTTTCCACGTTGCCCCATTTCTATCTAACTTACATTAGGTTAGGTGCTGACTATGCCCCACCATTTTATCCAACGCCTTTAACGTTGCATGGTCTTTCATAGAATGAATTCTTACTTGACCACAAAATGATGAACCTGGATTTCTCAAGGCCAGTCGTTGGGACGTACATTCGCCAGTTCGTCAGTGTATTACCACATTCTCACCATACTAAGTTTTTAACGACTTCCGGATTATCATATACGGACAATACCTCTATTGCCTTTTCGGTTTTTCAATTGAATACTACGGTATACTTCACCCGACTTCACCGAGCTTCACACCACTTTCGATTACACATTCTACTCATAGCATGTCGGAGTATTAAAGATAGCGTTTCAAGGCGTTACCCTGTCATTCCACTATTCGAAATAGGACTTTATTCCATTTAAAGTTTTCACTTCACGTTTGGAATAAGATAGCTTTTCACTATCTAACGTGTCGCACTCATACCTACTAACCAATCGCTAATTTGACGTGTTTTTGCTTCTTGGTACATGAGCAAATCACGCTCATTACTTTGCATATTATTAAAACCTTTTCGAATTTCCTCAACCTCTAATGAATTGATCCATAATCGTTTAACAGGCTTATTTACTTTCGTCATTTTTAATAGTGAGTAGAAGATATTTGAACCCTCACGTTCACTATCGCAGCAGTTATAAATCATTGTTATTTGCGGATCATTAAAGATTTTTTTTACAGCATTAAATTGTGTATACATTTTCGAGACAACTTTATCTTCAAATTTTTGAGGAATGATAGGTAATGATCCAAGCGACCATTTCTCCCATTCCTTTTGATATTCTTTTGGTTCCTTTAATTCAACAAGATGACCTACTGCCCAAGTAATTACTGCACCTTCAGGAAAAGTAGAACAAGGTTCCAATTCAATAAATACTTTCTCTTTTTGTTTAATTTTAAATGCGTCTGCATAAGCTCTTGCTTGAGATGGTTTCTCTGCCAAAATGGCGATTTTCCCCATTAATCATCACATCTTCTTTAAAATATTTTAGTAGCTTTATATATAAACAATAAACTCAACTAATCAGATTAGTTGAGTTTATTGTGAAATACCTTACTACTATCTTACTTTAAACAATGTAAAATATCACTTACTAAAATCTATGTACCAGGAGTGTAATACGTGTCATTCTATAAAGCTTATTATCATCCCATTCATCAGGGGACAATTCTTTGATTGTATTGAAAAATGCACAAAAAATCGCTATGTACCTATTGGAACATAGCGATTTTCGTATGAGGAGAACATTTCATCAGCTATTGGAAGTGTAGTTTTTTCTATAGTAAATGTTTCTCCATTGGGGGGAGTTTATATGAACCTCTATGAAGAGGGATGTTTAGAAAGCTCAAGTACAAATATTACTGTATTTTATTTAAGTTTGTTTTTTTACTTCTTATTCTGATCTGCATCAAATTGGCTTATTGCTCCCGAGTGTACCTATTCGTGCTAGTTAAATAGCTTATACCTTCTCTTTAATTACCGCTGGTTTGCTTACTGAACTACTCACTTTACTTTTATCTCTTAATTCCAAGAGCTTCATCAAGTTGTTTTGTTGCTTTTTCTTTCGTTAATGTACCTGCTTCTGCTTGGCTGAAAATTTCTTGTACTTTTTCTTTAGAAATCTCATCTAAGTTAGTTGGTTTACTTAATGTTTTTTTATCTACCTTCATTCCAAGAGCTTCATCAAGTTGTTTTATTGCTTCCTCTATCGTTAATGTACCTGCCTCTACTAGGTTGAAAATTTCTTGT